>NZ_VHKO01000003.1 GCF_015223435.1 Vibrio hibernica | reverse complement strand
AAATAATTGGATTAATTACTCAAATTACATGGATGGATTTATGTTTGAAAAAGTACCTGCTGCACCTGCTGACCCGATACTTGGTTTAACTGAAGAATTTAAAAGTGATTCTCGTTCAACCAAAATCAACTTAGGTGTAGGCATTTACAAAAACGAAGAAGGCCAAACCCCTGTTCTTGCTACCGTAAAAAAAGCAGAAGCAGCGTTATTAGAATCCGAAAAAACCAAATCGTACTTAACTATTGAAGGTACTGCTGAATATGGATCCGCGGTTCAAAAACTATTATTTGGTTCTGAGTCAAAAATCGTTACAGAAAAACGCGCTAAAACAGCTCAAGCGCCTGGTGGCACAGGAGCGCTTCGTGTCGCTGGTGAATTCATTAAACGTGAATTAAATGCAGGTAAAATTTGGATTTCAAACCCAACATGGGCAAACCACGTTGGTGTATTTACTGCCGCTGGTGTTGAAACTGCGCAATACAATTATTACAACGCAGAAACTCATGATAAAGATTTCGCTGCAATGCTAACCAGCCTTGAAGCGGCACAAGCAGGTGACGTTGTTCTTTTACACGGCTGTTGTCACAACCCAACTGGTATTGATCCAACGGCTACTGAATGGGAACAGTTGGCAAAACTTTGCGCGGATAAAGCCCTACTTCCATTATTTGATTTCGCTTATCAAGGCTTTTCTAAAGGTGTTGAAGAAGATGCAGCAGGTTTGCGTATTTTTGCACAATACTGTGAGGAAATTTTAGTTGCGAGTTCTTTCTCTAAAAACTTTGGTTTATACAATGAGCGTGTAGGCGCATTCACTTTAATTGCAAAAGATAGTGATATTGCAGCAACTGCGTTCTCTCAAGTGAAAAAAATCATTCGTTCAATTTATTCAAACCCACCCGCGCACGGTGCAGCCGTCGTTACTTACATCTTGAATAATGAAGCCCTTCGTAATGAATGGGAGCAAGAAGTCACTGAAATGCGCGACCGTATTCAAGAAATGCGCACCTTATTTGTCCAAACGTTGAAAGATGAAGGTGTCACGCAAGACTTTAGCTTTATCGAAGCTCAAAACGGCATGTTCTCTTTCTCTGGTTTAAGTAAAGAACAAGTTAATCGCTTAAAAGATGAATTTGCGATTTATATCGTAGGCTCAGGTCGCATCAGCGTTGCTGGCATGACCAAAAATAATATGGGTCCATTATGTAAAGGTATTGCGGCTGTTTTGTAGGCGCTTAACGTTATCTCTACTTTTGAGAGGCCAGCATTTGCTGGCCTTTTTTATTAGAGCATCAGAATAATCTAAAAATACCGATTCTGTCTTATGCTTAGAGGGAAAATAAGTCAATTAGTGTGAAAGTTATACAGAGGAAATTCTTTCTTATCATTAGCTTTTATTTATTTTAGTTATTTAAATCTGACCTTTTAGCTGCACTACCATAAATGGAATAAACATGCTTAAAAAACTAATAGTATTCATTGGAATATTCCTCTTAATAACTTTATTTTTCACTTTCGATCTTCATCATATTTTAACGCTGGAAGGCATTAAATCTCGCATGGATGAATTTTATCATTGGCAACGCACTTCCCCCTTTCTTGTAGCGACTGTCTTTTTTCTTATCTACATTGCCGTTACTGCATTATCTTTACCGGGCGCTGCAATTTTGACTTTAGCGGCTGGAGGATTATTTGGATTAACGACCGGGCTTTTTATTGTCTCCTTTGCCTCCACAATAGGTGCAACATTAGCATTTTTAGTATCTCGGTATATTCTAAGAGATACGATTGAAAGGAAATTTTCAAAGCGTTTAAAATCCATTAATGCAGGTATTGAGAAAGATGGCGCTTTCTACCTATTCACGCTTCGTCTCGTGCCGGTATTTCCCTTCTTTTTAATTAACTTATTAATGGGGCTCACCAAAATAAAAACACGGACCTTCTACCTTGTCAGCCAAATCGGTATGTTTGCGGGCACCGTGGTTTTTGTTAATGCTGGAACGCAATTAGCCCAACTAGATAGCTTAAAAGGCATTTTATCTGTCAATTTGATTTTATCTTTTGCTTTACTCGGCCTATTCCCTTTAATAGCAAAAGCTCTTATTTCATCCATTAATAAACGGCGTGTTTATGCTAAATGGACCAAACCAAAAGTATTTGACCGCAATATGATCGTCATTGGTGGTGGCGCGGCAGGTTTAGTCAGCAGTTATATTGCCGCCACCGTACGCGCCAAAGTCACCTTAGTTGAAACTCATAAAATGGGCGGAGACTGTTTAAACTATGGTTGCGTGCCAAGTAAAGCTCTCATTAAAAGCGCCAAAGTTGCCCACCAATTTCGTCATGCTGAAAATTATGGATTAGACAGCCAAAATCCTACGTTTTCATTTAAAAAGGTAATGCAACGTGTTCAAGACGTGATCGCGCAGGTCGAGCCTCACGATAGCATTGAGCGCTATACCAACTTAGGCGTGGAAGTAAAAGCAGGTTATGCCACCATTATTGACCCGTGGACGGTTGAAATCAAAGCTCACGATGGTTCCACCGAGCGTTTAACCACTCGTAGCATTGTCATTGCGACAGGCGCTCGTCCATTTGTTCCAACACTTCCCGGTTTAGATGATGTTGGTTATGTCACAAGCGATACGTTGTGGGAAACATTCGGGAATTTAGATGCTCCACCAACGCGCCTTGTCGTTTTAGGTGGTGGACCTATTGGTTGCGAGCTTGCTCAAAGCTTCGCTCGCCTAGGGTCTAAAGTCACCCAAATTGAAATGGCGGATCGCATCATGTTGCGAGAAGACCTGGAAGTCTCTGAACTTGCCAATACAGAATTAACCGCAAGTGGCGTAAATATTCTAACCAACCACAAAGCCCTACGCTGTGAATTACAAGGGAATAAAAAAATCATCGTGGTTGAACATAATGGCGAAGAAGTTGAAATCGAATTTGATCAACTACTTTGCGCAGTAGGACGCTCGGCACGTCTTGAAGGTTATGGATTAGAAACACTCGGTATCGAAACCAACCGCACCGTACAAACTAATGATTATTTAGAAACCCTTTACCCTAATATATTTGCTGCTGGTGATATCGTCGGCCCTTATCAATTCACCCACGTTGCAGCCCATCAAGCTTGGTATGCAGCTGTTAATGCTTTATTTGGTAGCTTAAAAAAATTCAAAGTCGATTATCGAGTGATCCCTTGGACAACTTTTATTGACCCAGAAGTTGCCCGTGTTGGTTTAAATGAAACCGAAGCGCAGCAGCAAGGAATTGATTATGAAGTGACTCGTTTTAATTTTGAAGAATTGGACCGCGCCATTGCTGAAGGTGCGACTAAAGGATTTATTAAAGTCATCACACCAAAGGGAAAGGATACGATTCTAGGCGTCACGATTGTTGGTCAACAAGCTGGTGATTTAATAGCTGAATTCGTATTAGCGATGAAGCATGGGCTTGGCTTAAATAAAATCCTTGGAACGATTCATGCCTATCCTACATGGGCAGAAGGCAACAAATACGCAGCGGGTGAATGGAAACGAAATCACGCGCCTCAAACTATATTAAACTGGTTAGAAAAATACCATACATGGCGTCGTGGATAACCAAAACTACTTACCGAAGAACGAGAGCATTACTGATAATGTTCTCGATTCTATTTAAAAATAGCGCAGCTTTTTGATGTAAAAACTCTAAAAAACTCAGCAAGCCCAAAAACCCTCCTCAAAACAATAATAATGCTTTAGATCCAGACTTTGATTGCCTATAGTTAACTTATCTCCCATTAGTAGTTGTGGACATCATGGAAGCAGAATTACACGAAATTCAAAACTTTATTGCTCAATACCCTCCCTTTGACAGTTTGCCTGAAGAAAAAATAGCTTATATCGCTCAAAACACCGAAATTTCTTATTACCGAGAAAATACACCCATTATTAAATTTGGTGATCATATTAAAGATTTATATATGGTCAGATCTGGCGTTATAGAAATTTATCGCCGTAAAGGTGAACTCTATAACCGCTTAGATCAAGGCGATATCTTTGGTCAAATGGGGTTGTTAATGAACGGTAAAGTTCGTTTACCTGCTACGGCCACTGTAGACTCACTGTTGTATTGCATTCCTGTCGAAGTATTTAACGAATTATATGAAAGCGAAGATAGTTTTGCAGATTTTGTAGAAGTTGAGAACAACGCACGCTTACGCCAAGCAAACTCTGACAACAAAAGCTCCAACGATCTCACTACATCAAAAGTAAAAACCTTAATCACCCGAGAAGCCTTTTCTCTTGATAAACAACAATCGATTCAAACTGCCGCAAAACTAATGGCGGATGAGCATATATCGGCCTTATTAGTTATTGATGAAACCATAAGCATTGATGAAAATAATGAAAGCCAAGTAATAGGTATTATCACCGATCGAGACTTATGCACTCGAGTTTTAGCCGAAGGGTTAGATCCCAGCACCGCCGTTAGTGAGGTAATGTCTCCTGAGCTGATATCGTTAGATCATAACGCTTATATTTATGAAGCTATGCTAGCAATGTTACGCTGCAACGTTCACCACTTACCGATTCTTAAAAATAAGCAGCCAATCGGTATTATCGAAGTGGCTGATATTATTCGTTACGAATCTCAAAATAGTTTATTACTCGTCAACCAAATTTTCCACCAACAAAACATTGATGATTTAGTCACTATTTCTGAACAAGTAAAAGATTGCTTTGTTCGCATGGTACATGAAGATGCAAACTCACATATGGTGGGCAGCGCAATGGCCGTCATTGGCCGAAGCTTTAAACAACGCATTGCAGAATTAGCCGAAGAACATTTAGGCGCTCCCCCTATCCCATATTGCTTACTCGCACTAGGTTCAATGGCTCGTGATGAACAACTTATTGTCACCGACCAAGATAACGCCATCATTCTAGATAATAGCTATGATGAAGAAAAACACGGGGAATACTTTGCTCAACTGGCGGAATTTGTTTGCCAAGGGCTAGCTCGCTGTGGTTATGAATTGTGCACTGGCGATATTATGGCAACTAATCCCATATGGCGTATGACACGGGATGAATGGGAAGAATGCTTTGCTGACTGGATAGACAACCCTAATCCTAAAGCGCTTTTAAATAGCTCTATATTCTTTGATTTAGATGGTGTACATGGGCGTATCAAATGGGCAGAAAGCTTAAATGGCTTTATTGTTCGCCGCGCTCGTAATAGTAATAAATTTTTGGCTTGCCTTGCTCGTAATGCCAATAATAGAACCCCACCGCTTGGTTTCTTTAAAAGCTTTGTCATGGAAAAAGATGGTCGCCATAACAACTCCATTAACTTAAAACGTCGTGGAACGGCACCATTAGCGGATTTAGTCCGCGTACATGCCCTGGCTGTCGGTTCTCGCGCACAAAACTCATTTGATCGCTTAGATGATATTATTGAAGCGGGTATTCTACCAAAAGGTCGTGGTCAGGATCTGCATGATGCAATGGAATATATTTCTATGGTTAGGATCCGCCACCAAGCATTTGATGTTGAAAATGAAATCGAACCTGACAACAATATTGAACCCGATAACATGTCTGACTTTGAGCGCCGAAATTTAAAAGATGCCTTTCAGATTTTAAGTAATGCGCAAAATTTCTTAAAGTACTGTTATCATGGTAATTCATTTAAAAATACACCACCGCCAACTAAAACCCAACCAAACACTATCCGTCGTATGCGATAAGAGTAATGATTATGAATAAAACACACTCTGAAGAGGATTTTGATTGGAATGTTTTCTTTAGTAAACAAGCTAAAGAAGTCAAAGATCATCGTTTACAAACGTTTTATCAAGCTGGCGTTATTGATCCTAACACGCCATTAAATTCGGTTGAATTTGTAGCATTAGACTTTGAAACCACCGGTCTTGATTATGAGAAAGATGGGATTATTAGTATCGGTCTTATTCCTTTTACGCTACAGCGGATCTACTGCAACCAAAGTAAACATTGGCTAGTTAAACCCCGTAAACCGATGAATGAAGATTCTGTCATCATCCATGGTATTACACATAGCGATTTATCTGATGCTCCTGATTTAAAGCGGATATTGGAGGAAGTTTTAGATTCGTTAGCGGGTAAAATTGTGGTTGTACACTATCGTAATATTGAACGTCGATTTTTTGATAGAGCATTAAAAGAGCGGCTTGGTGAAGGTATTTTATTTCCTATGGTGGACACACTCGAAATCGAATCCATAATTCAAAACCAAGCTATAAGTGGTTGGTGGAATAAACTACGGCGGAAAAAAGCAGAATCCGTACGCTTAGGAACCAGTCGTACTCGTTATAACTTACCGGCTTATCAACCTCACCATGCATTAGTCGATGCTATTGCAACTGCCGAGTTACTACAGGCCCAAATTCATTATCACTTTTCACCAGAAACGCCTATTAGTGAAATTTGGTGTTAATGCAAACCCTGAAAATTATATCCATCACTGCAATTAAGTAAACAGATATTGTAACTGGATAATGACTGCGATTTATTTTACCTCCGTTTAAAATAGAAAAGGTTGGCCATTACTAAAATGACCAACCTTTCTTTATTTACGTCTACTCTTACTTGCTAATTCTAATACTTTATACGTTCTGTTCTCATCCCCATGATCAAACTAACACACATGATCAAGAGTACGAAAACAAACGGTAATGCGGTTGAAATAGCCACGGCTTGTAGTGCCGCAATCGCATTACTACCTCCAACCCAAAGTAATGCCATAGCAACAGCACCTTCAATTAAAGCCCAAAATAGTCGTTGAGGTACTGGCGCATCAATTTTGCCACCAGCAGTGATGCTGTCTATCACTAATGAGCCTGAATCGGATGAACTAATAAAGAAAACTAAAATAAGCACAATACCCACCACTGAGATTACATTACTCATTGGCAGTGCATCGAACACTTCAAACATCGCCATAGTAACATCAGTGAAACCTTTTTCCCCTAACGCACCAACTTTATCAACGATCTGCGCAATACCAACACCACCAAATGTTCCCATCCAGATAGTTGTAATAAACGTAGGAAGCAGCAAAACAGCAATAATGAATTCACGTACCGTACGGCCACGAGAAACACGAGCAATAAACATACCTACGAATGGTGACCAAGACATCCACCATGCCCAATAAAAGACAGTCCATCCATGCATCCACTCCGTATCCGTACGACCAAATGGATTCGATAAAGGAATAATGTTCTCAATATAGCTCATCGCTGTTTCAGGAATAGTATGAGATACCGTTCCGAAAGAAACACAGATAATAAAAACGAGCAGCATAAATGCAACAATCATATTAAGATTACTGACTAATTTCACACCACCATCGATACCTCGATAAACAGAAACGGCCGCCAATAATGTCACGACAAAAATCACAATGATTTGTAAGCCGACACCTGCATGAATGCCAAAAACATGCCCAATACCACTTGCGGCTTGCTGCGCACCAAAGCCTAACGATGTTGCAAGACCAAATAACGTGGCAATGACGGCTAGAATATCAATAATATGCCCAGGCCAACCCCATGTTCTATCGCCTAAAATAGGATAAAAAACAGAACGTATTGATAAAGGTAATCCCTTGTTGTAAGCAAAGAAAGATAATGAAAGCGCGACGACAGCATAGATGGCCCAAGGGTGAAGACCCCAATGGTACATAGTTGCTCCCAATGCCATTCTTGCAGCTTCTGGAGTATTAGGGGCTACATTAAGGGGTGTTCCAAACCAATCGGTATAATAAGCAGCAGGTTCAGCCACACTCCAAAACATCAATCCAATCCCCATACCTGCGGCGAAAAGCATCGCTAGCCATGAAAGATAAGAGTGTTCGGCTTTCGCATCAACACCACCTAAACGAATTTTCCCATAAGGAGAAACAACCAACACTAAACAAAAAATAACAAAAATATTACCTGCGATAATAAATAGGGAATCAAATCGATTAATGATGGACAACTTAACACCATCTAAAACATCTTTTGCAGTAGCAGGATCAGCAATTAAAATAACGGCCAAAAAAAGGAGGATTAACCCTGCACTAATACTAAACACCGCATTATGGACATCAAAGCCCCATTTCTGGACATTATCTTGCCCTATCGTATAGTCCGTGCTGTCTATACTATATTTGTCTATACCTTTAGTCATACTTCTCATCCATATTGGAATAACGAACCGATCTCAGAGTGCAAAATGCTTACACACTGAACATAAAATTGTAAAAATTTGAAAATCAATTAACAGAAGCCTAACGTCCAAATAAAAAATATCTAGTTAAACTCAAAAAAACACGACCAATCGGATACAAAACCAGCAATGCGGGCAAATAACACCCAGAAATATCATGTCACAGTTTGATCATAAGAACATCAGAAAACGAATTTATCGAGATCCAAATTTAAGGTCATTAACTAAGCCAGCTTATATACTACTTTGTTCGCTTCAGCTTGCTCTTTAACCACGAGTCCCTCTTCAACCAATTTTTTCAAACCACCAGCCGCCCATGTTGCAGCTTTAATCTTTTCTTGACCCGCTTCAAGGCCAATATCTTTAGAGGTAATACCTTCAACGTGAGCAGCAACAATATCAAGAATAGACTGCTGTTTTGGCGTTAACTTAATGTTTTGAGCAGTGTTAACCGCAGCTATTGTTATTTTTTCAGCTTTGACTATAACAGATTTCGTTTTTGCTATTGCTTTTTTAGCTTTAGACTTAGCTGCTGTCATGCTGTTATCAGCCGATACTTTAGCAATTTTTACTGCCTTTTTAAGTTTACGCTGTATGTTGCGCTTATGTGCCAGTCTTATTAAAGTTCTCCACAAAGTCACTGTTTATAGTGTGGTAAAAAAGTTTACGGGGTTATAACAAAATATAATTCAAATTTACAGTAACTGGCTAGTTTTCATACTAAAACACCAACAATTTCATTGGAATTAACTAAAATAGACAAATTAACTCATGATTTCATTATATCTTCATAAGGCTTATGCTGAACAAGATGAGCAAGATGCTAAATTTATTCAATCAAGTGGTATCCAAATGAAGGTAATGCCAACTCTACAGCTTTTCCAGAAGCAACCAGATATCCCTCTATGGCTAAAATACGCGCTATGGGCAATTTTACTTTGCTGTATTTTCACGATTCAAGCTCAATTTAATATCAAAGTTACTGTACTATTTTGCCTCGTTACCTTTAGTCTTTTCATCTCAATTAAAGAATTAATTTACAGTCAAAATTTTGGTTTTACTTTGACAAGCACCCATTTACAACAACATTTATATCGAGGTGGTTGGCTATTACAATGGAAGAATATTAAACATGCTGGCAGTTGTGAATATACCATTCAAGGCTGGAATACAGATATTCCTTGGATCGGAATTGAAATGAACAACTACCAACCTTTTATTGAGCACATCAGCCTTAAAGCGATCAGACACATTTTAGTTCACCAACGTAACTTGTTATATCTCGGTTTAAAACAACATAGAAAACAACATGAATTTGAAAATCACATTATCAATGACACAGCTTATACATTTAAAGATGGTAGGACGGCGACTGGATTAAGAGCAATGTTAATCAATAGAATGATCATTCAAAGAGAGTTATGGGGTTATGATATTTTTATAGCGGAGTGCGATTTAACGATATCAAAAAGTGAATTTATAGGATTAACTCGCCGATACCTCGCGGCGAGTTAACTTTATTACGTTTAATACAACGGCATTTCATCGGCCACATACGGATTCGATTTCCGCTCTTGTCCGAAAGTAGACTCAGGGCCATGACCAGGAATAAAACGAACATCGTTACCCAATGGCCATAGTTTATTTTTAATACTGTCAATTAGGGTTTGATAATCACCTTTAGGGAAATCAGTACGGCCAATCGCACCGTTAAATAACACATCACCGACAAAAGCAATTTTTGCACTTTGACTAAATAAAATAACATGTCCTGGAGTATGGCCAGGAGTATGAATGACTTTTAAAATCTCCTCTCCAAATTCAATGATGTCTCCTTCTTGTAGCCATTGCGTTGGTTCAAAAGGGTCAACTGGAGGGAAACCAAACATCTGGCTTTGGTTCATTAAACCTTGTAGCCAAAATGCATCATCGATATGAGGTCCGATTACAGGAATATTCATTGCCTCTCGTAACTCGGGAGTTCCACCAACATGATCAAGGTGACCATGGGTTAAGACGATTTTTTCGAGCTGAACCCCTAGCGTATTGATAATAGTCACCAAATGATTCACTTCTCCGCCGGGATCAACAATCACACCTTTCATGGTTTGATCACACCAAACGA
Source organism: Vibrio hibernica (assembly GCF_015223435.1). Classification (GTDB taxonomy): domain Bacteria; phylum Pseudomonadota; class Gammaproteobacteria; order Enterobacterales; family Vibrionaceae; genus Vibrio; species Vibrio hibernica. The sequence continues at coordinate 147,674 of NZ_VHKO01000003.1, read as the reverse complement.
TAGAACAATTTTGCTGAAATGGCGTCACTGGCACCGATTGATATTGCAAGCTCATTAGGTATCTCTTTCATTCAATTTCGATAATGGAGGGACTATGCCAGTCTCACCTTCATTTGACAAGATTCGGCCTTTAATCTAAATATTGAATTTGCATATTGGCTTGTGACCAAACTTTCCACGTATCACCTTCTTGCTTAAACACAATTAATGCCTCAAGTTTATTATTATGAAAAGTAGGCCCTGAAACTTTTGTTGTTCTTATCCATACTCTTGCGTAAGCGTATTCGTTCTCTTGGGTAATATAGTGAAACTGATCCAAAGAATAGTTCAGCTTATAGTTCCCAAATATATCCTGAATCGCTTTTTTAGTTGGAACCCAAGCAAGCGATTGACTATGCATAGTCGCCATATAAGCCTGACTATCTTCTCGTTGCGAAGCATCCAAATTTTGATCAATCACTTGCCGTATTAAGTCTTCGGTTGTCGCGGCACTGGCAGGCGTTGTTATTAACCCCAATAAAACTACACAGCATAAATATATTGCTTTCATTTTATAACCCTATTTTAAGTTGGTATTGCGTTCCAGTGGTTATCCCACTGAATGGTTGAATTATGTGTATTAATATTATTGACAGGATCTCTATTCACAACCTCACCAGAACCGGAACTCACAAAAAAGTGTCCATTATGCGCGACAACACCCGATGCATCAGGCAATGGATTAAGCTCTAACAAACAATTTTGTGAAATAGACCAAATACCATAGCAATTTCCTGGTGGTGATGTGGCTAATACATAATCATCTACCACTGCAATACTCGCGATATAATGATCAAACCTTGCCCATTGTTCAGGTTCCGCATTAAGCATCGTTAGTCCACTATCCCCTTTTTGCATCGCAATTAATGAAGGATAATCATCAGGCTCACCTCTATACTGTTGACCACACAACACTAAATCATGTTGATCATAACCAAGATGTCGAATACTCAATTTTTTATCTGCTAATCCAACTTTGCTCGTAATTTCTCCATGCTGATTGAGGCGAATTAATGATGGTTGCATCGTATCCAAGTTAAGTGGTTCACGCCCTTGAGTGTGTACCCCACCAACTCCAACGGCGTAACTGCCATTATTTAAGCGAATAATCTCATGTGGACCAATGCCAATCCCATGCCATTCATCCACTTTTTTATAATCTTTAGCGACATCATAAACGCCAATTAAACCCTGGCTAGTTTGCTTGATCCCTTGCGTCGCGAGAAGTAACTTACCATCTAAGCTAAAAACACCATGCCCATAAAAATGACGATTATTTTCAGCCTGGACAAGCTGCTTCTTCGTGCCAGTTTGATAATCAAAAACTTGAAAATAACTACCCGGGCGGCGAGCAAAAGCAACCGCATCGGTAAAGCCCATACTACTTTTTTGACTAATAGCAACGCCGTGTGCTCTTTGTGGTAATGGGATCTGATAAATAGGTTTGCCTTGCCAATCGGCAACGACACAATGGAAGTTTTGATTAAAACCAACCGAATTACCAATCAATGCCGCCTTTTGTACTTCATTTTTATGTTGATAAAGCCACGCTATGCTGCCACATGCGACTAATCCGCCCCCCACAGCTGCTAAGGATAATAATTGACGCCGCTTAGCATTAAAATCTGTCATACGATTAATCGCCATCAGTAGAATTAAATCCTACCACCACGCCAAGTTCAACGGCTACTTCATCATGCAATAAGTATTTTATCCGCTCTAATTTATTAAACTGAGTCAGTGCTTGTCGATAGCCGTCTTTCGTTTGCAACATATCAAACAAACTGGCTTGTTTTGGCCAAGTAGTAATAGTGTGATCAAATTGAGCTAGTAGGCGGTCGGCAAGTTCAGACTGATCTTGCTTTCTTAATTGCCCATCTAATCCTATTCCTTTAGCAACATACAACTGACGTAATGCTTCTAAGTTGCTTTTCATTAAAATCAAAGATTGTTTAGACCGCCATGCTTCTGAAAAGTAAGGACGAGGATGGCCAATTTTTGCTAACGGACGACTTATTTTTTGCATTAAAAAGTCTAACTGATTCGTTAATAAACCAATATACTCAGCTTGCCATTGCTTATCATCATAGGATGACCAAGGATTAGTTTGCCATTGCATCGCAATCATTTCGGCGTGCTTATGCAATGTTTCACTGATCACTTCGCTTAATGCACAACTGGATTTATCACCATGAATAAAAGGTGATTGTGCGTCAAACAACAACCACTCTAAGCCACTTAATCCTTGTACTGTCACACTTTGGTTGATTATATCACTTCGATTCCACAGTTCTTTTTTCTGTAAAAGCTGCTGCATTTTTTGACCTGTAATATTTTTCTTATCTGGCCAAAATTGAATATTCCAACTTAATGCTACCGCTTCTTTTGGTCCTTTCGCTTGTCCTTGTAGCGGCATCCAAGCATTCATGGTTTCTAGCCACTGTGCTTGGATAGTTTGAAGCCCACCGGTATCTGCTTCACAATATTGCTTAATCGATTTTTGTAATTTTTCAGTGGATAAGACAAAGTTTTGAGCAAACTGCCGTTCTAACAGATGTACCTGCTGCTGGCTAGTTTGAGGCTGAGACACTGCAGGCTTTTCAATCGTAACTTTCATATTCGACGGAAAATCAGGTGTGTGGAATATATAATAAATACCGCCTGCAATAGCACAGGTAGAAATGGCGATGGTGATTGCTTTAAGCATAAATATAGTTCTCTATAAGGAATTTAAAAATGCGATTAAGGCATCTCGATCAGATTTAGATAGACTCAGTACTTTCTGTTTAGATTTTTGTGCTTCTCCACCATGCCATAATACCGCTTCCATCAAATTTCGAGCTCGACCATCATGTAAAAAATAAGTATGTCCATTAACTTCTTTGGTGTAACCAATGCCCCATAATGGTGGCGTTCGCCATTCTGTGCCGCTTGCTAAGAATTCAGGTCGATTATCCGCCAAGCCAGTGCCCATATCATGCAAAAGCATATCGGTATAAGGGTGAATGGTTTGATTTGATAAGGAGGGTAAGCCATCACGTTTAGCCGTTTTAATTTCAGGGGTATGGCAAGAAACACAACCAACACTTTCAAATAGTTGTTGACCACGCATTACACTTGCTTCAGTGGTATTTCTACGAATTGGTACCGCTAAATGCTGAGAATAAAATTCGACAAATTTTAATATTTTATTGCTAACTTCAACGTTTTCTTCATCTTGGCTATTACCATTAGGCAATTCTGCACAAATCGTTTGTGGTGGCGAACAATTTTCATAAGGGAATAGCGTGCTCGTGAGCCCTAAATCACCATTAAATGCGGCTGCATCTTGTTGGATGAGTGTTGGCTGACCCGCTTTCCAACCAAATCGACCGACTACCGTAGTCTTTGTTTGAGCATCCCATACTTGATTTAGCCTGCCTGAGATACCGTCGCGGCCTTCCTTTTGTTGTTGTGCAAGTCGCTTTAATGTTTCTACCGGAATCGACTCAAGTAGGCCTAACCCTATCATTGGAGGGGCTACTCGCGCAGAAAGCATCGTATCTGGATGTAATTCACCATAATTAAGATCGTGCAAAATTAATTTAGGTTGCCTTAGTTCAATGACAGCGCCATCATTAAAACTCACATTGAACTTTGTATATTCAATTTTCACTTTTCCTTCAGGTTTTGCATTTGGAATAGAAAAGTCTTCCAATTGATCACCATAAGTGGGCTCAGGGATAACACCAGATATAATTAATTGTTGTGTTTGCTGCTTAGTTAGTGCTGGAATGCTCATACGCACCAACATCGAAACAGCTTGATCTTCACCTTCTTCTGGAGGGTGACCTCTACCATCTTTGATATGACAATTTTGACAACCATTAGTATTAAATAACGGCCCTAAACCATCTCTGGCATCAGTAGTTGCAGGTGCCTGCACCCAAGGATTGCGAAAGAAACTATTCCCAACACTAAAATCTAACCGCTTGGAGATAGGTAGGTTATTAGAGGGCATAGAAAAAGCATTACTGCCTTGCTTATTCGTACTCGTATCCCCGCCAGATTTAACACCATAAGCAAATGAAAAAGCGGGAAAAGAAAGGCTTATGATGAGCGGGATTACTAAGTGCGGTTTAATATTAATGCATAATTTCATGGTACATCCTGTAAGGGCTCAGTGAGCCGAGCCCTATCCATTTATCTTTTTTTACGTGCAGGTTTTATTTTTATAATCAACGTCTCATTAAAATTCGTGATCTGCATTATCAGGACTCAAACTGGTGATCCCAATCACCGCTGCGGCTTTTTCAATCGACTCCGTTTGCTTCACTAAGGCCTGAATCGAAGCATTCACTAATTCATGACCCGCTTTATTATTTGACGCTATTAATTGATCAAAATGCTGATTATTTTTTTCGGCAGACTCAACTAATTTATGTATTTGATCACGGGTAGCATCAAACTGTTGTGAAATTTGTTGAGCAGCATCAGCATCTTTTTCCATTATAAGATCTTTAATACTGGCACCTTTAACGATTGAGCCATCAACACGGGTATAGCTACCGTTAAATACGTTATAAATGCCAAGTTCATTATAGTAATGTGAGTTATGAGTATTATCAGAGAAACAGTCATGCTCATCCTCGGTCGAATTAGCTTCTAATGCTACCTTCATACGCTCACCGGCAAGTTCACCAAGAGACAGCGATCCCATCCCAAACATCATTTTACGAATACCATCTTGTGCAGATTGGTTTAATAATTGACTGCGATAATTCTCTTTTTCTTTCGCATCCCATTGTGCCGTCATCCACTCTAAATCTTTCACTAATAATTGAGATGCGGCTTCAAGGTATTGACCTCGACGATCGCAGTTACCGTTAGTACATTCTTTTCCTACCAAAAAATCGGTATATGGACGTTCTCCTGCGCCCGCTTGCGTACCATGTAAATCTTGTCCCCATAGTAAGAATTCGATTGCATGATAACCAGTAGCAACGTTTGCTTCAGATCCCGCCAGTTCATTTAGGCTTGCCAGTAGTTCAGGTGTAATATTCGTTACATCAATTTTATTACTACCAACTTGAATCAATTTATTCGCAATAATGTTAGCTTGAGCGCCATCGTTACCTAACTCAAAGTGATAACCTTTCGCAACATAATCAATCAAACCTTCATCCAATGGCCATGCGTTAAGCTGCCCTTCCCAGTCATCAACTACAGCATTACCAAAACGAAATGTTTCAGACTGTTGGTAAGGAACACGAGAGGCTAGCCATGCTTCACGAGCCTGTTCCAGAGTTTGTTCAGAAGGTTGTTTAATTAAGCTATCAATAGAGTCTTGTAAGTTTTTAGCTGTAATATATGCATCATCAAACACTGCATAAGCGAGATCTGCATAATTTTTCACAACTTCTTTTTCGGTGACATTGGCAAATGCCATAGGGCTTACAAACAAAAGTGCAGAAGCAACAATACGGGATCTTGGAGTAGTAAACATAATTCTTCCTTGTAATATATGCTAATAGCAATAGTTATCATTACTATTTATTGGCAGGAATAATACTTACTTAGAACTAATTTACAACTTATCCATTACTTCCATATAAAACTTTATGATGTAGGTAAAGTTTTTGACCATAAAAAACCCCTATCTAGAGGCTAGATAGGGGGTTAAATAGAGGTTAATTACAATTAAATAGTGTTTAGTTACATACTACATTCTTTAACCACTACTCAAATTTTAAACGATGTTTTCCGTGCGATGCCTTCGCTTTCAAGTAACTTTCATTACCAGTTTTCAGGTGCACATGAGTTGGGATAACTTCTTCTAGTTCAATACCAAACTCTTGTAGCTCTTTCATTTTTTTAGGGTTATTAGTGATCAGTTTTATTTTACCGATGTCCAATGCTTTTAGCATTTGAGCTGCTTCAGAGAAGTCACGTAAATCATCCCCAAATCCTAAATGATTATTAGCTTCATAAGTATTCATACCTTCGCTTTGTAAACGATAAGCATCAATTTTATTATATAAACCAATACCACGCCCTTCTTGACGTAAATATAATAAAATGCCGCCGTGCTGGCCCATTTTATTTACCGTTTCATCAAGTTGCTCGCCGCAATCACAACGAGAAGAATGGAATACATCACCAGTTAAACATTCTGAATGCATACGAACTAATGGCGTCTGATCTTGTTTATCAGCTTGCTTAAAAATAATAGCGATGTGTTCTTTTTCGGTTTTAAGGCCGTGAAATGACAATATCTCTGCACTAATATCGCTATTAATACCCACTTTTAAGTCAACTCTGGCACGTACTTCAGCCATTTTATTCTCTCTATTCATTAGTTCTTCTGTGCAATATTATTTCCCTAAACATCTTGAGACACAAGCAAAGTTAGGATTAATGATAAAAATAATTTACGTTATACTATAACATCAATGTCTGTAGGCAAGTAAAACATAGTATTTTAGTCAGATATTATTCAAATGGCTCGTTTACCTAATATCTATATTTTAGGCATAAAAAAGCCGAAGACTTGCATCTTCGGCTTTCATTTCAAATAACCGTTGAAGAATTAATGATTATTCTTGGTCTGTTTCTTGGTTATTATCTGTTGAGTTATTCGCTTCTATCGCAGAATCACCATTTGCTGTTGGAGCAATAACCGCAACAACATCACCGTTTTCATCTAAGATAATTTCATCTTCTATTTCTTCGATACGTTGTAAGCCAACCACTTTTTCACCTTCAGAGGTACGGATCAGTGTCACACCTTGTGTGTTACGACCAACCTGGCTCACTTCCGATACACGAGTACGAACTAACGTGCCCGCATTAGTGATCATCATAAATTCATCTGCACCTAGTGCCTGAACTGCACCAACAACTTGGCCGTTACGCTCAGAAACCTTAATCGAAACAACACCTTTAGTGCCACGACCTTTAGTTGGATACTCGGTGATAACGGTACGTTTACCATAACCATTTTCAGTAACAGTCAGTACATCGCCACCTTCGTTTGAAGGAATAATCAGTGATACTACTTGATCACCTTCTGCCAAACGAATCCCACGAACACCCGCAGCCGTACGGCCCATAGCACGAACACCTTTAAACTTAATTTCAGGGTTGCCATCTTTATCAAGAATTGGATTGCCATTTTCATCTAGAACAGGAACTTCTTCTGACTCTTTAAATCGAACCACTTTGCCCTCTTTTGAGAACAGCATAATTTCATCTGAGCCAGAAGTGATGTTGACACCAATTAGCGAATCTTCATCACGCAAGTTCAAGGCAATCAGGCCATTTGAACGAACGTTAGCAAAGCTTGCTAATGATGTTTTCTTAACCGTACCATCACCCGTTGCCATGAAGATAAATTTATCTTCAGTAAATTCAGTGACAGGAAGAATTGCGGTAATGCGTTCATTTTCTTCTAGCGGTAGAATATTTACAATTGGCTTACCACGAGCGTTACGACTCGCAAATGGCAATTGGTAAGTCTTCAAGCGGTATGTTTTACCACGAGTTGAGAAACATAAAATATTATCATGTGTATTGGCAACTAATAGACGCTCGATGAAATCTTCATCTTTCATCTTAGTCGCGCTCTTACCTTTACCACCACGACGTTGAGCTTCGTAATCGCTTAGAATCTGATACTTGACATAACCTTCGTGAGAAAGTGTTACGACAACATCTTCTCTCGCGATCAGCTCTTCCATATCAATATCATGACTAGCCGCTGTAATTTCAGTACGACGCGCATCACCAAACGCTTCACGAATCGCTTCAAGTTCTTCACGAATCACTTCCATCAAACGCTCTGTGCTTGAAAGAATGTGAATCAATTCTGCAATTTCATCTAATAATGCTTTGTATTCATCCAGAATCTTATCGTGCTCTAAACCAGTTAAACGGTGTAAGCGCAATTCAAGAATAGCTTGTGCTTGCTGCTCGGTTAAGAAGTATTCGCCATCACGAATACCGTATTGATCTTCTAACCAATCAGGACGCGCGGCATCTGTTCCAGCACGTTCAAGCATGTCAGAAACATTACCAAGCGGCCAACCGCGAGCGACTAAACCAATTTTAGCTTCTGCTGGCGTCGCTGCTTGTTTGATAAGCTCAATTATTTCATCAATATTTGATAGCGCAAGTGATAATGCTTCAAGAATATGGGCACGATCACGAGCTTTACGCAATTCGAAGATAGTACGACGTGTCACCACTTCACGGCGATGATCAACGAAGCATTTAATCATTTCTTTTAAATTGAACAGTTTCGGCTGGCCATTATCTAGCGCAACCATGTTCACACCGAAAGTCGTTTGCAGTTGAGTTTGTGAATATAGGTTATTTAAAACCACTTCACCTACAGCATCACGTTTACATTCAATTACGATGCGCATGCCGTCTTTATCAGACTCATCTCGCAGCGCACTGATACCTTCAACTTTTTTGTCTTTTACTAACTCGGCAATTTTTTCAATTACGCGAGCTTTGTTTACTTGATATGGAATTTCAGTCACAACAATTGTTTCGCGACCATTTTTTTCCACATCGATATGAGCTTTTGAACGCATGTAAACTTTACCGCGTCCAGTTTTGTATGCGTCAATAATGCCTTTACGACCACTAATTAAAGCCGCCGTAGGGAAATCTGGACCAGGGATAAACTCCATTAACTCATCAATGGTAATGCTTTCGTTGCCAATATAAGCCAAACAACCATCGACCACTTCACCTAAGTTATGTGGTGGGATATTAGTTGCCATACCTACAGCAATGCCCGATGCGCCATTAATCAGTAAGTTAGGAACTTTGGTTGGCATAACCGCTGGAATTCTTTCCGTGCCATCATAGTTATCAACAAAATCAACAGTTTCTTTATCTAGATCAGCAAGCAGTTCATGCGCAATTTTAGACATACGAACTTCGGTATAACGCATCGCCGCAGCAGAGTCGCCATCGATAGAACCAAAGTTACCTTGACCGTCAGCAAGCATGTAACGTAAAGAGAATGGTTGAGCCATACGAACGATGGTGTCATAGACCGCACTATCACCATGTGGGTGATATTTACCGATCACGTCACCAACGACACGAGCAGATTTTTTGTAAGGTTTATTCCAATCATTACCAAGTACATTCATCGCGAACAAAACGCGACGGTGAACAGGTTTTAGACCATCGCGCACGTCAGGAAGTGCACGACCAACGATGACAGACATCGCATAATCAAGATACGAACCGCGAAGTTCGTCTTCAATATTTACTGGCGTAATTTGTTTAGCTAAATCGCTCATAGAGCCATTATCCCTCTATTCTTTTTGATCGCATGATTTATATAAAAGCTCAAAATAGCTTTAAAATTGCGACACGCACAAGGTGTAAAAATATAACACATAAAACCACTTCTCGGCATCTATTTCATATGGCTTTAAGCTGTTGATGGCAACTTCACGCTTTAACTGCAGAAAAATTGAACTACGCTCAAAATATTAAAGCGATGACAAGCTAATAAGATGGACTAATAAACATAATCTCAATGTATTCTTTCAATCATAAATAACCGCGTCTAATACAATACGCCCGACAAGTCTAATGCAATCAAGTTGAATTAACCCTATTTATCAAATATATCTTGTCCTATTTGTTGCTCTATTCTTTCCTGATATAGTGTTCACCATCTTAATATTGAGAAAGAATAACCAATATGACAACGAAACAAAATGTTGATCCTGCTGAGATCAAAAAATTTGCAGATATGGCCTCTCGCTGGTGGGATTTAGATGGTGAATTTAAACCTCTGCATCAAATCAATCCTTTACGTTTAAACTTTGTTTTAGATAATGCAGACGGCCTATTTTCAAAGAGAGTGCTTGATGTCGGTTGTGGTGGTGGAATTCTAGCAGAAAGCATGGCAAAAGAAGGTGCTGAGGTTACCGGTTTGGACATGGGCGCAGAACCACTTGAAGTGGCTAGATTACACGCTCTAGAAACTGGCACTACTCTTACTTATATTCAAAGTACAATCGAAGATCACGCCAAGCAAGAACCCGCTACTTACGATGTTGTCACCTGCATGGAGATGCTCGAACACGTTCCAGATCCTTTATCGGTGATCCAAGCCTGCGCAAAATTAGTTAAACCCGGTGGTCACGTTTTTTTCTCAACCTTGAATCGTAATGTTAAATCTTACCTATTTGCCATTGTTGGCGCTGAACAAATCATGAAATTAGTACCAAAAGGTACTCACGATCATGCTAAATTCATTCGCCCCTCAGAACTGCTTAAAATGGTCGATAGTACATCACTGCAAGAGCAGTCCATTACTGGTTTAGGTTACAACTTACTCACCGATACCTACTCGCTTGGTAAAAACGTTGATGTAAACTACATCGTTCATACTCAGTGCATAAAATAGCAACATTTCAAATCATTGACCGTTCGAAAAGCCGATCATAAAACGTCGGTTTTCATACATGATAATTTCATAAAAACATGCTGAATCGCACACAATTAAATCGATCTTTTTTCTGATCATTTTAAATAAAAGATCAAGCTAAATATTTTTTAAATCTATAATTTCACTATGCATTTGAAGAAGGAGCCGTTCACCTCCCAGTCATACATAATTGTATAGGTTAGTAGCTACTTACTGAAAATATACTATCCCTAACTTATCCACAAGAATCACTCCCCACCCAACTTGAAAACCTAAGCATTTCGCACTATCTTGTAACTCATCCAAGGGAGACACACCATATATAGTGTTTTGGTTTCCCCTTGGATCTAGACAAGCCAGTCACAAGCCGCAACTTTCGAACACATTTCGCATGCAGCTTTGCACCAATTAGTAGTTAGGGAACTTAATTCGAATGAATCAACAATTGACAGTCACAAAACGTGATGGATATAAAGAGCAAATAGATCTTGATAAGATCCACCGAGTGATCACATGGGCTGCAGAAGGCCTACATAATGTTTCCGTATCACAGGTTGAACTAAAAGCTCATATCCAATTTTATGACGGTATTACGACTTCTGATATCCATGAAACTATCATTAAATCAGCAGCGGATCTCATCTCAGAACAAAGCCCTGACTACCAATATTTAGCAGCACGCTTATCGGTTTTCCATTTGCGTAAAAAAGCTTATGGTGAATTTGAACCACCATCATTATTTGATCATGTTGCTAAATTAGTTGATATGGGCAAGTACGATAAACACTTGCTAGAAGATTACACAGCAGACGAATTTAACGCGATGGATCAATTTCTTGATCATAATCGCGATATGAACTTCTCTTATGCTGCGGTTAAGCAACTGGAAGGTAAATACTTCGTCCAAAATCGTGTTACCAAACAAATTTACGAAAGTGCCCAATTTCTCTACATTTTAGTGGCTGCTTGTTTGTTTGCTAAATATCCAAAAGACACACGCCTTGATTACATCAAGCGCTTCTACGATGCTGTATCAATGTTTAAAATTTCGCTGCCAACACCAATTATGGCTGGCGTTCGTACACCAACTCGTCAATTTAGCTCATGTGTATTAATCGAATGTGGCGACAGTCTAGATTCAATTAATGCTACGGCCAGCTCCATTGTTCGTTACGTTTCTCAACGTGCAGGTATCGGTATCAATGCAGGTCGTATTCGTGCACTTGGTTCTGAAATCCGCAATGGCGAAGCCTTCCATACCGGTTGTATCCCATTTTATAAATACTTCCAAACAGCGGTAAAGTGTTGCTCGCAAGGCGGCGTACGTGGTGGTGCAGCGACAATATTCTATCCAATGTGGCATGGCGAAGTTCAATCACTATTAGTGTTAAGAAATAACCGTGGTGTTGAAGAGAACCGTGTTCGTCATATGGATTATGGTGTTCAACTCAATAAACTCATGTACTCTCGCCTCATTAAAGGCAGTCACATCAGCTTATTCTCTCCTTCAGATGTTCCTGGTCTTTATGATGCATTTTTCGAAGATCAAGATAAATTTGAAGAACTGTATGTTAAATACGAAGCAGACTCTTCTATTCGTCGTGAAACCGTTAAAGCTATCGAATTATTTTCTTTATTGATGCAAGAGCGTGCTTCTACTGGTCGTATTTATATCCAAAACGTCGATCACTGTAATACTCATAGCCCATTTGATCCAAGCGTAGCACCAGTACGTCAATCTAACTTATGCCTTGAGATTGCACTGCCAACTAAACCACTTAGTAATGTCGATGATGAAGAAGGTGAAATTGCACTTTGTACACTTTCAGCCTTTAACTTGGGTGAAATTAAAGAACTGAGTGATTTTGAAGATTTATCTGATCTAGTTATTCGTGCTTTAGATGCATTATTAGACTACCAAGATTACCCTCTTCCCGCTGCGCGTAAAGCAACCATGAACCGTCGTACTTTAGGCGTTGGCGTGATCAACTATGCCTATTACTTAGCTAAAAATGGTGTGAAATATTCTGACGGGAGTGCAAATGGGTTAACCCACCGTACTTTTGAAGCGATGCAATATTATCTTCTAAAAGCATCGGTAGAACTTGCGAAAGAAAAAGGCGCTTGCCCAGCTTTCAATGAGACAACCTACTCAAAAGGCATTCTACCAATAGATACCTATAAGAAAGATTTGGATGCTATTTGTAATGAACCTTTACACTTAGATTGGGAAGCTCTGCGTAGCGAAATAATGACGCATGGTTTACGTAATTCAACTTTAACCGCTCTGATGCCATCTGAGACATCATCACAAATATCGAATGCAACCAATGGTATTGAACCACCACGCGGATTTGTATCGGTTAAAGCATCAAAAGATGGCATCCTGAAACAAGTGGTACCTGAATATCAAGCATTGAAAGATAAATATGAACTGCTATGGAAAATCCCATCCAATGACGGCTATCTGCATTTAGTTGGTATTATGCAAAAATTTGTTGATCAGTCTATTTCGGCTAATACAAATTACGATCCAAGTATTCAAGCCAATGGCAAAGTACCAATGAAGCTGTTACTTAAAGACCTATTAACAGCCTATAAATTTGGTGTCAAAACACTGTACTATCACAACACTCGCGATGGTGCGAGTGATGAACAAGGTGATAACGGCACAGTCATTGAGCAAGAAGATGATTGTGTAGGCGGTGGCTGTAAAATATAACACCATTTTAAAAACCGTAACCTGCTTCCTTTTGTCGCAGGTTACTTTCATTAAATACCTTCTAAAATAAAAGTATCAATAGAAATATGCTTTCATCAATTTTAGAAGGTAATACAGCAACTTACTTTAAGTAATAATTGCTTTTGAATAGATTATATACCTAACAATTAAAGTACCCTTGAACCTAGCCAACAAAACGGCAGCTTCAAAAATAAGACGGGTATATGCTATTCACTTATAGAGGTTTACATGGCATACAGCATTTTTAATCAAAATAAAAACGATCAACTAAAAGAGCCAATGTTTCTTGGTCAATCTGTCAATGTTGCACGTTACGATCAGCAAAAATTTGAAATCTTTGAGAAATTGATCGAAAAGCAATTATCGTTTTTCTGGCGCCCAGAAGAAGTTGATGTTTCAAACGACCGTATTGACTACAATAAATTACCTGAGCATGAAAAACATATTTTTATCAGCAACTTAAAATATCAAACTCTATTAGATTCAATCCAAGGTCGTAGCCCAAACGTTGCCCTTCTCCCTTTAGTTTCGCTACCGGAGTTAGAAACTTGGATTGAAACATGGTCATTCTCTGAAACGATCCATTCCCGTTCTTATACGCATATTATTCGTAATATTGTTAACGATCCAAGTGTGGTATTTGACGATATCGTTGAGAACGAGCACATCGTTAAGCGCGCTAAAGATATTGCACATTACTACGATAAATTGATTAGCTTAACTAATGATTACCATCGCTACGGTGAAGGCACACATGTTCTTAATGGCGAAGAAGTAAATGTCAGTTTAATGGCATTGAAGAAGCAATTATATCTTTGCTTAATGTCGGTTAATGCCCTAGAAGCGATTCGTTTTTATGTCAGCTTTGCTTGCTCATTTGCTTTTGCTGAACGTGAGTTAATGGAAGGTAATGCTAAGATCATTAAGCTAATCGCTCGTGATGAAGCTCTTCACCTTACTGGTACTCAACATATGTTGAATATTTTACGTAACGGGCAAGATGACTTTAGCTTTATGCAAATTGCCGAAGATTGTAAACAAGACTGTTTTGATCTTTTCAAAGAAGCAGCTGAGCAAGAAAAAGAATGGGCTGAATATCTATTTAAAGATGGTTCGATGATTGGTCTTAATAAAGATATTCTATGCCAATATGTTGAGTACATCACCAATATTAGAATGCAAGCGGTTGGTTTAGAAATGGCCTACCCAAAGGCAACTTCAAACCCTATTCCATGGATTAACTCTTGGTTATCTTCTGATAATGTACAAGTTGCCCCACAGGAAACTGAAATTAGCTCATACCTTGTTGGCCAAATTGATAACGAAATTGGTGCGGATGACTTTGGAGATTTTGAGCTGTAATCGCTCTTGTTGCTTATGAATAAAATGCACGTCAACCAAGCCACTTTATTAGAAACCGATAACCAAACTACCTTGCTAGAGACAATGGAGAATGCAGGATTACAACCTGAGTTCCAGTGTCGAGATGGACATTGTGGTGCCTGTAAATGTGAGTTGGTATCTGGTGAAGTAGAATACGTTGGCTTTGCATTAGCTTTTACACATCCGAAAGAAATTTTGCCTTGTATATGTAAAGCTAAAACAGATCTAGTGTTAGAAAAAGTTCGCTATCAAAGCATAAAACAACGAGCGTAACCGTTAACCTCATAAGTTAAAATATAAAAACGCTCAGCAATTAAGTTGCTGAGCGTTTTTTGATCAATTATAAAGACGAGTATAAAAGGTTATTAAAAATCGTAGCTAATACTGACCGTCGTATAAATTTCATCATTACTCTTATCTGAAGCCACATCAGTGTTATAGATATATTTAGCATCAAATACTAATGCCACATCCCCGACCAATTTATTACTTAAATTAGCCCCTAATGTATAAGTTGTGTTGGATTTACCATAATCAACTTCAGCATCTCCACCTACCGATAAGCTATCTGTCACTTCGGTATCTGCATTAATGAAGGCATTCGCAATGATATCTTCCGTAACTTGATTTGGTGCATCAACATCATCTGGCTGACGTTTGTTGTAACGATAACCAGGGCCACCGCCCACATTAACTTGTGTGGTTTCACTATCAATTAATGCTTTTTCAATACCAGCGGTGACCGAATACACTTCACGATAAGTCTCAAATTGATCATGCTCATATTTATTATCAATAAACGTTTTATAGCTCTTGGCGATTTGATAAGACAACTTATACCCAAGAGAATACTTATTAGTACCGTCATCCTCTGAATCAGAAGATTTTGTATAGTAAGTATCGCCTTTAAATTCATTTGTCCATTTAGCTTTTTCATACTTCAATTTAGCCGCTGAATTCAAAGACGTTGAGCTGGTTGAAGCATTAGAATATATAAGACCAAGCTTCATACCACCACTGAACTTCCCTTCATCAGGATCAGAGGTTTTATCGGCTGCATAAGCGGTCGTTGTCGCAAGCAATATTGATATAGGCGCAAGTATTGTTAATTTCATGTCAAAATCTCATTATTATACCTATGTAAACCGTATTAAAAACCTCACTTACATTTGTCATAGTAATGACATGTTATCCAAGCACTCACTTCAACCGAGTAAATACCCACCACAAAAAGCTTACAATAAATAAGGTCATTTATATTCTGTTAATATTTACTCCAGTATTTATAACTCCACCAATCCGACACGTTCACATTGAGCAAACTCACCAAATACCACTTCATGTTTTGCATGACGACGCAACATGTCAAATAACATGGTACTGAGCAAGACCTGTTGAGACTTTAATGGATACTTACGCTTAAAGACCACTTGTTGAGCAAAACAATTCTGACAAGTCACCAGTACCAATGCATAACTGCCATCTTTCAATTTAAAGCTAGCTAAACTCACATCAGCTTGAGTATCTATGCGGTATTCTGTTGCGATGATCACACCATCTTCTAGATCTGACAGTGGCTCAACTTGATTATCGATAATGCTTTGCTGAAAGTACTGCTGTGCTTTTTCCGACTGATATAAGGTTCTCGCCAACTCTCCACCGGTTGCTTGCTCCATTAATGAAAGCTGCCATTGATTATCACTCAACGCCTCTCCTACCACTTCAATTAAAGGCTGATTAATACCGACAACATAAGCAGATAACGTTTCATTGATCTGAAACATTATGGATTCAATTTGTTCATGATCACGCGGGCTAAACACTTTAACCTCAATAAAAGGCATATAAGAGCGGTAACCTAAACTGAACCCTTTTGGAAGCTGAATGGATTGCAGTAAGTCCGCAATTCCAGATTCACCTAAACCAAAAGTGTAAATTTTATGACACACTTGTTGCTCAACTTCAGGATAAAGCTTATGCAATAAAGGTAAGATTTCTTCCTTAACCATTCGCTTGAATTCAAACGGTACACCTGGTGTAAACATGATCAATGCATCATTTAATCGCATACTGAAACCACAAGCGGTACCAACTGGATTATCAATCACTTCGGCGCCTTTCGGTAACATGGCTTGTTTTAAATTACTCTGTGCCATCGGTCGATTAGACTGAGAGAAGTACGCTTCCATTTTCTCTACCCAAGCTTGATTCAACTCAAGATAAACACCTGCTGCATCAGCCATCGCTTGTGCACTCATGTCATCACTGGTCGGCCCTAACCCTCCGTTAACAATAATGACATCACTACGTAAGCTTAATGTTGTAATTTCATTCACTAAAGAATCCAGTTGATCACCCACGGTAGCTCGGTAGCTTAATCCTAATCCATGCTGGAAAAACTGCTCACCAAGCCAAGATGCATTGGTATCAACAATATCGCCATGTAACACTTCTTCACCTGTACTGAGCATCGAAATTTTCATGTCTCGTCCTTTTTATCTATAACGATTAACGCTTTAGAAAGTTTTAATTCTTTAAATAATGACATACCAAGTTCATGAACACAGCCTAAATATATAAAAATAATTAAGATAATATTTTAGTGAGATACTCTTTATCTTTAGGCAGATAACGGAAAATTACCTAAACTAATAATAAGCTTCACTTTAGATTCAACTTGATGGAGAAAAATGATGACGAAAATTTTCATTATTAATTTTGCAGGACAAGCCTCTCCTGCCATGATAAATCAGTTAGCCAAAACAACCCATGACTATGAGGGTAAATGGCTCATCACAAAAATCAGTTACCTTGATAAACAAGTGTCGGGTCTGATTAAAATAAGCATGCCAAATGAGCATGTTGAAATAGTGAAACAAGCCTTTCGAGATCAACCAAATCTCAGTGTTTATTTCGCAGATTCAAGCATCAATAAACAAGATGAAAATGAAAATATCTATAACCTTCGTATTGATGCCGATGACCGTAACGGAATACTGAAAGACATCTCTAACACTCTTGAAGCGGAACATGGACACATACTCGACATTGAAAGTAATCGAGTATTTTTAGTCGATAATCTTGGCGTTAGTTCCAGCATGTTTAGTTCACATTTAACAATTAAGCTGCCAACTGAAACTAATATACATGATGTAATTTCAGAACTTGAAACCATAGGACTCAAAACGTGGTTATCCAAACCGGATGAAAAATAAAAATCGTAACGATCATACCTAGATCGCCCATAAAATAACATTTATGTAACATATTATTTATTCTATGCTTGGTGACCAGTAAGTACTTGTGGCATTCTAGTTGAAAATAATAAGGAGATATTTATGTTAGGGACGATCACACGCCTGTTTCCAGTATGGGCGATACTCATTTCAATTATTGCTTATGTACAACCAGAACTCTTTCAACCATTAAAATCTTACATTGTGCCATTACTCGTCACAATTATGCTCGCGATGGGACTCACATTAAAACCATCCGACTTCATCAATGTCGTCAAACACAAAACTGCCGTGGTGGTTGGTATCATTTTACAATTTACTATCATGCCATTAGTGGCGATTCTAATTAGTCA
The DNA here is from genome assembly GCF_015223435.1 of Vibrio hibernica. Lineage (GTDB taxonomy): Bacteria > Pseudomonadota > Gammaproteobacteria > Enterobacterales > Vibrionaceae > Vibrio > Vibrio hibernica. The sequence goes on along the minus strand of NZ_VHKO01000003.1, from coordinate 129,476 downwards.
TTTACTAGATTTCAGCCCTGAATTAACCATTGGTATGGTGCTTGTGGGCAGTGTGGCAGGTGGTACGTCTTCCAATGTTATGTGTTACTTAGCCAAAGGAAACGTGGCACTTTCTATTTCAATGACCGCCATTTCAACATTACTGGGCGTATTTATGACGCCATTTTTATCCGAAATGTTAGCAGGCCAAACGGTTAATGTACCCGCCAGCGCTATGCTTTTAAGTCTAGTTAAAATTGTATTAATTCCTGTCGGCGCAGGCATTTTAATTAATCAATTTATTCATAGTTTTACCAAAAAATTAGAGCCTATTCTTCCGTTAATTTCAATGATCGCCATTGTTATGATTATCGGTATCGTCATTGCACTCAATGCTTCACAATTTGCCACTATTGGGCCAATCATTGCGGTTGCTGTTATCCTACACAATGGATTTGGATTACTGGCTGGCTATTGGATTTGTCGCTTACTCGGATTTGATGAAACTATCTGCCGAACGATTTCATTTGAAGTGGGATTGCAAAATTCCGGCCTAGCAACCGCATTAGCAATGAAGTTCTTCACTCCTGCTGCAGCTATGCCTGGTACGCTGTTCTCATTATGGCATAACATTTCAGGTTCAATCCTTGCCGGAATTTGGGCAAAGAAAGCACCAAGTGAAGAACAAAATATCAGCGACAACACCGAGAAAGCAGCTAATTAAAAGAGTCAACTAATCCCAAGCGCTGAACGGTCAAACTCAAGGTCACCATTATCTAGTACTGTAATGGTGACCTTATTTTTTTCTATGCCCGACTCATCTGTATTTGTACAACCACTAAAGATAAACCAATCATATTTATACACAAGTGAGTAGCGATTATCGGCAAGGTAGTGCACTTCTAATATCTCAATCCCCTTCTCATTTAACGCTCGATGATCAATATGATCCATATTCGGAATTAAGCTATGTTCAAACTGGGCTTTATTTTCGACCAGAAATACTCTCAGCTTTTCCGCTAACACATCACCTTGTTGAACATCTTTATTATCATTAACAAATTGCATATATATCCTTTTTTGGGGTTTATACATTTCCAATTAGAAACGGTTATCTCAGCGGAAATATCATAGATTATAGTATGAAAGCAAGTCACAATAACTACAGGTATTGCAAAATGAGTTGTGGGTAGCTAGCGCGATCTGTAAACTTGCACTCGCTAGAAATCCTGATTTTGAGTGCGCACTAAATGTGAACCTTTGATTATGCTGCCACAAAATCGATATTGAATTTAATGGAGATAAATAATGAACAGCATATTCCCGTACTTTGCTGGGGCTTTTAAGCTTATTGTATTAGGTATTGGAGCCTACTTCGCTATTAAATGGCACTTTGATGAAGATAGAAGAGTAAAGGAAGCAGAAGGCGTGGTATTTGAGAAACCAAGCCTCATGAAAAAGTGGGCAATGATACTCCTCCTCCCAATCCTTTTTGTCCTTCTGGTCCTTCTAATTATTTATGCTACTAACTGGTTTCTCGACTAACGGGCTTTATTTGCTGTCTCAATTTTTAAGCTCTAAATTAGTTTGAGGCAAAACTGAGTCAGCCATGAACTACTGACTCGAGGCTTGAAAAACGTGTGATGAACACGAAAGTATAAGGTTACTAAGCTTAAATAATGAGATTTCCGCCTTAAGAAAACAATCCCGAAGATAAATAGCGATCCCCTCGATCACAAACAATAGCAACGACAACGGAACCAGGATTGTTTTTAGCTATCTCAATAGCAGCAAAAACAGCCCCTCCAGAACTTACTCCTGCACTAATGCCTTCTTTTTGAGCCAGTGCGCGGGTCGTATTTTCCGCAGATTCTTGATCAATATCCATGATTTTATCAATGGTTGAATCATCATAAATACCCGGTAGGTACTCTTTAGGCCAGCGGCGAATACCCGGAATTGAACTGCCTTCTGAAGGTTGTAGCCCAACAATACAAATATCTGGATTTTGAGATTTAAGATAACGAGATACACCAACGATGGTTCCAGTCGTGCCCATGCTTGATACAAAATGAGTGATTTTCCCTAAACTTTGTTGCCAGATTTCAGGGCCGGTAGAATGAAAGTGTGCATCAGGATTATCTGCATTATTAAACTGATCAAGTACAATCCCTTTACCTTCACTTTGCATTTGTAATGCTAAATCTCGCGCACCTTCCATTCCTTGCTCTTTGGTCACTAAAATTAGTTTTGCACCGTAGCCTTGCATTGAATCTTTGCGTTCTTGAGTGGCGTTATCCGGCATAATCAAAATCATCTTATAGCCTTTTATCGCAGCCGCCATCGCCAATGCAATTCCCGTGTTTCCACTAGTGGCTTCAATCAGCGTATCGCCCGGTTTAATCGTCCCTCGGGTTTCCCCCTGAATAATCATATTAAGCGCTGGGCGATCTTTAACGGAGCCTGCAGGGTTATTACCCTCAAGCTTAACGAGTACGGTACTTTGGCTACCTGTTGCAAGCCGTTGCAACCTGACTAAAGGTGTTTGACCGACATAATGTTCAATAGTTGGAAATTCAGACACTTACATTCCTCTATATTGGTATAGATATTTATATCATTTATTATGTGTTCCTCACCAACAGTAATACAAGACTAATTAAGCATAAGTATATAATGTATTGTTTGTTAATATTCTAAATAGTTCTATTTATAATCTTTGTTATCATTAAGTTATACACATACTCTAATCGAAATGGATACGATCTACGTAACAGAATTAGGAGTATGAATATAATGAAACGAATAAAGTCAGTATTGGCAGTCTTGTTAATTGCAAGCTCATTTAATGCATCCGCAGCAGACCAAACTATCCTGAACTCTTCTTACGATATTGCTCGTGAGCTGTTCGCAACCTATAACCCGATTTTTGCAAATCATTGGGAAGAAAAAACCGGTAAGACAATTGAGATTAAACAGTCTCATAGTGGTTCTTCTGCTCAAGCTCGTGCAATTCTTCAAGGTTTGCCTGCCGACGTTGTAACGTTCAATCAAATTACCGACGTTCAGGTATTACACGATAAAGGCAAATTAATCCCAGCAGATTGGCAAAACAAACTACCCAATGCAAGCTCTCCATATTATTCAACAGCCGCATTTTTGGTTCGCAAGGGTAACCCAAAAAACATTCATGATTGGGGGGATTTAGCTCGTGAAGGCGTTGCTTCTGTTTTCCCTAATCCAAAAACATCAGGTAATGCTCGTTATACTTATCTCGCAGCCCTTGGTTACGCACAAAAAGCATTCGGTAAAGACAATGAAGCGAAACAAAACAAATTTCTAAAGCAAATGCTCGCTAATGTAGCGGTCTTTGATACCGGTGGCCGTGGTGCAACAACGTCATTTGTTGAGCGTAAGATCGGTGATGTTCTGATCACATTTGAATCGGAAGTAAACAACATCCGTAAACAGTATGGCGAAGATGGCTATGAAGTAGTGGTACCTAAAACGTCTATCCTCGCTGAATTCCCTGTTGCAGTGGTTGAGCGTAATGCAAAACGTAACGGTACAACAGAAGTAGCAACTGAGTATCTTTCTTACCTATACAGTGAAGAAGCTCAACGTATGTTGGCGGGCTTTAACTACCGTATCCATAATGAAAAAGTAAAAGCTGAGTTTGCTGACCGCTTCCCGCAAGTAGAACTACTCACCGTTGAAGAAATCGTTGGTGGTTGGGATAACGCAATGAAAACACAATTTGCGAATGGCGCTAAGCTAGACCAATTGCAACGTCGTTAATCAGCTTTGCCTAAGATGTTGTTACCACTTATTGTTAGGTGGTAATAACTCATTTTTGACTAATTATCTGAGGGTTTATGAGCGGATCTCACGCAGTTTCTCGCCCAAAACATCAACGTGTTCTTCCAGGTTTTGCCATCAGCTTGGGGGTTTCTCTGCTATTTATCAGTTTGATCCTTTTACTGCCGGCAACAGGACTCGTAATGCAAACCAAGGGGATGTTACTTAGCGAGTATTGGTACGTCATTTCTGACCCTCGCCTTGTCGCAAGTTATAAAGTCACCCTTGGTTCGGCTTTTGTGGCTTCTTTATTTAATGGCGCTTTCGGACTGCTACTGGCTTGGGTTTTGGTTCGATACCAATTTCCCGGTAAGCGCATTTTAGATGCCTTGGTTGATTTACCATTTGCGTTACCAACTGCAGTGGCTGGGATTACGTTAGCTACGCTTTATTCGAGTACTGGTTGGCTTGGAAGTCTATTAGAAAGTATCGGTATCAAAGTCGCTTACACACCATTAGGTATTATCGTTGCCATGGCATTTACCAGTATTCCTTTTGTTGTTCGAACCGTTCAACCGGTATTAGAAGAAATATCTCAAGAGGAAGAAGAAGCCGGTATGACGTTGGGCGCATCTGACTGGGCGGTATTCTGGAGAGTCATTATGCCTTCATTACGTCCCGCCCTATTAGTTGGAGTCGCCCTATCATTTACCCGTAGTTTAGGCGAATTTGGCGCTGTTATTTTTATTGCCGGAAACATGCCTTATGTGAGTGAAATAACATCGTTAATGATATTTGTTCGCTTACAGGAGTTTGATTTTCCGGCAGCAAGCGCAATTGCTTCAGTTGTTCTTTTAACGTCATTGTCTTTATTACTAATTATTAATCTATGGCAAGGCGCTTATTTACGCCGAATTCACGGTAAGTAAGGGATATGATGTCGAAACCTTCACGTATTGGTGAGCAACCTTTAGTTAAGTGGTGCTTAATTTCATTAGTCTTGTTTTTTGTTGCGATTCTTTTGATTATTCCGCTACTAAGTATTTTTCAGCAAGCTTTTGCAAGTGGACTCTCCACTTATTTTAATAACCTGAGCGAGCCCGACACCCTTCATGCTATTGGGCTAACGCTTATAGTAGCATTACTGACAGTACCGATTAATTTAGTTTTCGGTGTAATGCTTGCCTGGTCTGTAACACGATTTGAGTTTATTGGACGCAAATTTCTGGTCACTTTAATTGATATACCTTTTGCCGTATCACCTGTGGTGGCTGGCCTTTTGTATCTGCTGTTGTATGGAAGCAATGGCTGGATAGGAGAATGGTTATTTGAGCATGATTTACAAATTATGTTTGCTTGGCCGGGCATTGTTTTAGTGACGGTGTTTGTAACTTGCCCATTTGTTGCGAGAGAATTGCTCCCTCTCATGCAGCAGCAAGGCCGTTCTGATGAAGAGGCGGCTGTTATTCTTGGCGCTTCATGGTGGCAACTGTTTCGTCGCGTAACACTGCCAAATATAAAATGGGCTTTAATTTACGGCGTAATTTTGACTAATGCTCGAGCGGTGGGTGAATTTGGCGCCGTTGCTGTTGTCTCTGGAAACATCCGAGGTGAAACTAATACATTACCGTTACATGTCCAGTTATTGTATGAGGATTACCAATCTGAAGCGGCATTTGCCAGTGCATCTCTATTAGCGTTTATCGCTTTATTAACCTTGATTTTGAAAGCTTTTGTTGAATGGCGACAAGAACGAAATCATATAAATGAACAAGCCCAACAAGGTGAGCTATGAGTATCCGTTTAAATAATATTTCTAAGCAGTTTGGTAAATTTCAAGCGCTTTCACCTCTCTCTTTAGATATTAATAATGGTGAGATGATTGGTCTTTTAGGCCCCTCAGGTTCAGGTAAAACAACGCTATTACGCATTATTGCTGGATTAGAGAATGCCAATACCGGATCGATTCACTTCGGTGACCACGATGTGACTAATGTTCATGTGCGCGATCGTCGTGTGGGGTTTGTATTTCAAAACTATGCCTTATTCCGTCACATGACCATTGCGGATAATATCGCTTTTGGTTTGGAAGTGATGGAACGTTCATTGAGGCCTAATCCTGCTGAAATTAGTAAACGTGTTAAGCAATTATTAGAGATCGTGCAACTTGGTCATCTCGCGGGGCGATATCCAGAACAGCTCTCTGGTGGTCAGAAGCAACGTATCGCTTTAGCTCGTGCTTTAGCAACCAAACCAGAAGTCTTATTACTCGATGAACCATTTGGTGCTCTGGATGCGAAAGTACGTAAAGATCTACGCCGTTGGCTGCGTAATCTGCATGATGAATTAGGTTTTACCAGTGTATTTGTGACTCACGATCAAGATGAAGCATTAGAGCTTTCTGATCGTGTGGTTGTGATGAGTCACGGAAAAATAGAGCAAGTGGATTCTCCAGTTGAGCTCTACGCACACCCTAATAGTCGTTTTGTATTTGATTTTTTTGGTAATGTGAATCAATTTAAAGCGAATTGGAATAATAAACATTGGCAAAACGGTAACGCCTTTATTCTTCCTCCTATATCTGAAACAACTCAAAAAAATGGTTATCTCTATATCCGTAGCCATGAACTGAGTTTGTCGAAGAAAGCAAACAGCCAAGCCTCACTGCCTTGTAAAGTGGTTACAATTAACCCTGTGGGGGCAGAAGTTCGAGTTGAGCTATCACCTATTGGTTGGGATACAACCGAATTATGGGAGGCAAAATTGACTCATCAAGCGTTGAATGAGCAATCATTTAGCCGTGGTGATGAAGTTTATGCCACGCCTCAAGTTGGGTACTTTTTTGCCGACGGTGCGAAGGAAGAACCTATCATTTTGCGTTGGCCATTCCTTACTCCAGGTAACTTGATGTTTGATATATAGACATAAGAAAAGTCATCTGGATTTGTAACAATATAGAAGTAGACTTAATCTGTAAGGTAAAATCCGTAACCTGAATGATTAATAAGCCTATACAACAATAGCCGCGATGACTTAGCTACATGGGCCATTTTAAGTTACATTACTATTTTTCAGTTACATTGCGATCTTTAAAATAAATCTGTCATTGCTTGTTTATCTCATTTCTCCGGCGACCCACTTTTGTTCCAATTAATGAGGAAGCAATAACCGCAGCAGTGAAAGATCGCCATGTGTCGTAGTATTTAACAGATTAGATATTGAAATGATTATTTTCTTTTATTCAGCTCGACCAATGTTTCATTCCACGCAGCATTACCGTCTCGCTTAGTGACATCATATTCCGAGCAAAACTGAGATATAGTCATATTGTTATCACCAGTCGCCAATTTCAACGCTAGTTGAACTTGCTGAAGCTTGCTTTGAAGGCGCAAAACTTGACCTGCATTAGGGTTCTTTTCTTTCGCATATTTTAAGGCCGCATGTTTGCGATCTGCCGCGCCCGCTCTGCGATCTGCCTCACCGAGTAAATATCTCAGTTGAGCGACACTTTTACCCTTTTTAAACGCAGGTTCAATCAGTTCAACACATTCATCAAATGACGGGTTAACAACATACTGATCAATTTTACAAGCTTGTTGACGCATCCACTTTAGCGCGAGTTCTTCATCTGACATAATAAAAATCTTTACAAAAAATAGCCGTATATGGTATCGCTCAATAGCAAACTGTTGCAATAAGAAATTGAATAACTTGATGTCTTTTTAGTTGATGATTATACATTGCTGAGAAAAGCATATTCATGTAGGGGGAATTGGGCATTAAAAATGACAGTGAATCAGACGACTGCACTGCCAATTTTGGATAAGACTAAAACTGTAAACATTGAGGTTTAATAATTAACTTACCGACCATTGTGATAGAGAACGCTTGAAATCATCATAACCAAATTCGTTCAGTTTTTGGATCTCACCATTAGAGCGCTTACAATACACACTTGGCATTTTCAATCCATTAAACCAATTCAGCTTCACCATGGTATAACCTGCGCTATCAAGAATATGCAATCGTTGACCAATCGTTAAAGGCTTATCAAATTTCGCCACGCAAAACTGATCCCCAGCAAGACAAGAACAAGAACCGATTACATATTCAAACTCACCATTTTCAGTGGCTTCGCCGATCGTGGCAGGTTCATTGTATATCAAGGTATCAAGCCGATGCGCTTCAGTGGCAGAGTCCACAATCGCTGTTTTCATGCCGTTTTCAACCACATCAACCACCGTCACCACTAAATCAGCGGTTTTGGTAATGATGGCTTCGCCCGGCTCTAAATAGAGTTGAACAGCATGTTTCTCACCAAAGTGCTTTAAGGCTTGTGCGAGTTTTTCAACCTCATAACCCGGCCAAGTAAAGAACACCCCACCGCCTAAACTTACCCAATCAAGTTTATCCAGATAAGCACCAAAACGTTGTGAAATGCTGTCTAGTAAAGAGATAAAGTCGTCGGCAGATTTATTCTCACAATTCATGTGAAACATCACGCCATCGAGAGAATCAAATAGATCCGCATTTAATTGAGCTTCTTGAACCCCTAAACGTGAAAACTGACGCGCAGGATCAGCCAAGTCTTGCCCTGCACGACTAACACCCGGATTCAAACGGATACCAATTGATGCTTTACCTTCCACTAAATGACGATGAGCTTGCAGCTGACTTAATGAGTTAAAGATCATCTTGTCACAAATGCCCACCACCGCTTTTACATCTTCTTCACTGTAGCCGACACTGTACGCGTGATTTTCTTTACCAGAATCAGCGCCACCGAAAGTTTCATACCCAAGCATCACTTCATAAGGACCGCTGCTTGTAGTGCCATCAAGATAAGGTTTGATAATGTCAAACACGCCCCAAGTAGAAAAACACTTGAGCGCTAAAACCAATTTAACACCACTTAATTCTTTTAGTTTTTTAGTGATCTCAAGGTTATGAATAAGCTTGTCTTCGTCGATCATAAAATATGGCGTTGGGAGATTGTTTTGCATGGAAAGTTCTCAATCAATAAGGGAATGATAAACAAACAGCCATGAGATAGTCACATGGCTGTTTTTTCAATAGATAATTCAATAAAGCTTATTTTAAGATATTAATCTTCGGTTGACCCGGTTCTAATTCTTGAACATGCCAATCAAGACCAATTTTTGGCATTGTCTCTAAGAACATATCAGGATCAAGTTGTTCCATGTTGAACACGCCCGATTGATTCCAACTACCATTAAAGTATTGCAATGCCGCCGTGATAGCAGGAACACCTGTAGTATAAGCAATCGCTTGATGCTCAACATCTTCATAAGCGACTTCATGGTCAGCATTGTTATAAATAAACACGCTGCGTGCTTTGCCACCTTTCGTCCCTTGAACCCAAGTACCAATACAAGTTTTCCCTGTATAGCCCGGAGCCAAAGAGGTTGGATCTGGCAATAACGCTTTCAAGACTTTTAATGGCTCAACCACAGTGCCATCGTGCAAGGTAATAGGATTTGGGCTTAGCAAGCCAATATCTTTCATGCAGTTGAAGTAGTTTAAGTAAGTGTCGCCAAAACCCATCCAGAACTCAATACGCTTAGCAGGGATAAACTCTTGCATCGAACGTACTTCATCATGCGCCATTGAGTACACTTTAAATTCGCCACAATTTGGAAAATCAAACTCAAGCATACGCGTATGACAAGGAACTTGCTTCCAGCTACCACTTTCCCAATAGAAAGAATCACCTTGGATTTCAAGCATGTTGGTTTCAGGATCAAAGTTGGTGGCAAATTTCTTACCATGATCACCAGCATTCACATCCATCACATCAATAGTGTCAATTTCATCGAATAAATGTTTAACGGCGTAAGCGGCAAATACGCTCACTACACCTGGATCAAAGCCAGCACCTAAAATCCCAGTAATACCCGCTTCGGCAAACTTTTCACGAAATGCCCATTGAGGATCATACGCTTCAGGCACTTGTTGCCCTTCGCTGCATAAATCAACGGCAACAGACGTATCTAAATAAGAAACCTTAGCTTGGTAACACGCTTCCATAATGGTCACGTTAACCCAAGGAGGGCCAGCATTAATCACTAAATCGGGCTTAACGTCATTAATTAATGCCACTAAAGATGCCACATCATCTGCATCTACAAATCGAGCTTCTAATTTCTTTAATGAGTCTTTAAGGTTATTTTTACCTTTAATTGAGTCAATAATTTTTTCGCACTTAGATAACGTCCGAGATGCAAGAGTAATATCCCCTAACACATCATTATTTTGAGCCGCTTTATGCGCAACAACCCAACCAACACCACCTGCACCAATTTGTAAAATAGACATCTTTAGTTCACCTTCCTTCTTACACTTTTAATCATGCTCACATACGTTATGTTGACTTATGTAAGCTGTAAATTTTGTTTCAACAAAGGCAACAACCGCGCCTACCTTGAGCACCACCAGCAGCAATACTTAAAATAGACATCTTTAGTTCACCTTCCTTCTTAATTTCCTACTATGTTCAACGATAAGCGATGATTGCTTATATGAACGTAATTTTATTTCTTATTTATTACTTGTTAATGTTTGTGCTAACTGGTTGATGTCATGTAATAACGATTCAAAACCAGATAACTTTAAGCATGGATTTAAAATTGTGAATTTTAATGCCGCTTTGCCATCAACCGTCGTTTCGCCTAGCACTGCAATTCCGCGAACTAAGGCTTCAATGCGAATTTGACGATTTAAATCATTCAATGCTTCTTCGCTTAAATTCGCATTACTGTAACGCATTAACACAGTCGATAACGCTGGCGGTGCAAGTAACTCAAACGCCGCATCATTAGAGACCATCTGAGCAACCTGCTGAGTTTGTTCAATCAAATGATCAACCATTTCGCCCAACGCTTGCGTTCCCACACTTTGCATGGTCATAAAGACTTTTAAAGCATCAAAACGGCGCGTGGTTGCCATTGATTTATCCACCAGATTCGGCAACTCATCGGTTTCTCGATTAAGGTAATCAGCATGATGAAGCAGATACTTAAAGTTCGCTTTATCATTCACGAGTACCGCGCCACAGCTAATTGGTTGATAGAATAATTTATGGAAATCGACACTTATCGACGACGCCCTTTCAATACCAGCCAAACGGTCTTTATGTTGACTTAAAATCAATGCGCCACCGTAAGCACCATCAACATGCAACCATAAAGAATGCATTTGTGCTAAATCGGCAATCGCATTCAAATCATCAATCGCGCCATGGTCAGTTGTGCCCGCCGTACCAACCACAGCAAACGGAATTAATCCCTGCGCTTTCAATTCAATCAATGTCTCGGCAAGAGAGTCAATATGAATGGTTCCATCGGTGTTGGTATCGACACACACAACCCCTGCTTCACCTAATCCCATCAAAGAAGCCGTTTTTTGCACGGTAAAGTGGGACTTATTGGAACACACGATTCTCAGCTTATCGGCATAATCCGGTAAACCTAATTTTTGAATAGAATGTTGACTCAATTTATCGGCAATCCAATCACGAGCGAGTAATAAGCCCATTTGATTACTTTGCGTACCACCACTGGTGAATACACCATCGGCTTGGGAGCTCATACCATATTTGGCGCACAACCAATCCACGACACGCTGTTCAACATAAGTTGCGGCAGAAGCTTGATCCCATGAATCCATCGATTGATTCAGTGATGCAATCATAATTTCAGATGCAATAGCCGGTACAAGTGGTGGCGTATGCAAATGAGCAATGCAATTTGGATGTTGAACAAAAATAGAATTTTTAGCGACTAAGTTAGTATTGTTATGAATGACTTGTTGTAAATTATCGTTGCTTGAGTCCAAATTTACGGCTTCAATTTGTGCTTTTAGCAATTGCGGATCAATGCCTGAATAAGGTTTATCCACTGCTTCGAAAACCGCTTTCATCGCTTGAGTGGCTTGATTCATCGCATGCTCAAAGCTATTTGCACCATTTTCACCGGTTTGGATAAAGTGCTTATGCCACTCTTGGTGATTAGTTTCTTCTTGTGGAAGTTGAACTTTTTCTGGATCGATGCTACCACCAGCGGCAATGATCGCCTCTTTTAATGTTTTTAACGCAAAGTCAATTTGCTCAAAACTGATAATAATTGGTGGTAAAAAACGTAGAACGGAACCATCGCGTCCACCTTTTTCAAGCATCAAACCACGCTCTAATGCCGCGCGTTGGATCTTTAAAGTTAATTCAGAAGCAGGAATACGTTCGCCAAATTTATTCAACTCACCATTTGGATGAACAACCTCTGCACCTAACATTAGCCCTTTACCACGAACTTCTGCGATACAGCCGACTTCACGCTGGATTTTTTCAAGACCTTCACGCAAGTATTGACCGGCTGCTTTAGCATGCGCGACCAAATTATCACGTTGAATAATTTCTAATGCTTTTGCACCTGACACCATGGCAAGCTGATTACCACGGAAAGTACCGGTATGCTCGCCCGGATTCCAAGTATCAATTTTTTTATTGAACACAAGAATCGACATTGGCAATCCACCGCCGATCGCTTTTGATAGGCAAAGAATATCCGGCGAAATACCCGATTCTTCAAAAGCAAAATTATACCCTGTTTTACCAACGCCGCATTGAATTTCATCAAAAATCAATAAAATGCCATGTTCTTGAGTGATACGACGTAATTCACGTAACCAAAAAGCAGGGGCAGGAATAACACCGCCCTCACCTTGAACGGGTTCAACAATAATCGCAGCCGGTTTTTGAATGCCACTTTCATCATCATTGAGCATACGTTCAATATAACGAATACTTTGTTTCGCGCCTTCATCACCGCCGAGACCAAATGGGCAGCGTAAGCTATATGGGAAAGGCATAAAGTGAACATCAGACATCAAACCCGTGCGACGTGCTTTCGTCCCCAAGTTCCCCATCATTCCCATCGTGCCGTTTGTCATGCCATGATAAGCACCACGAAACGCCATCATAGTATTACGACCCGTTGTTTGCTTAGCCAGTTTAATGGCGGCTTCAACCGCATCTGCGCCAGAAGGACCACAGAATTGGATAACGGAATTATTCGCAAAATCGGCAGGTAGGAAAGATTTTACCTGCTTAATGAAATGATCTTTTGCTGGTGTCGTAATATCAAGGGTTTGATAAGGCAAGCCTGAGTCTAATTGCTCTTTCAGTGCCTGATTAATTTCAGGGTGGTTATAACCCAGCACTAACGTTCCTGCCCCAGCTAAACAATCTAAAAATAATTGCCCACGAGTATCCTCGACCAACACACCGTAAGCTCGCTTAATCGCAATAGGCAAACGGCGTGGGTAAGAACGAACAGCCGATTCGTGTTGCTCTTGATCGAGTAATACTTGATCTAAAGTAAGATCATACACACCATCAACATATGGAATATTAGTGGTGAATGGAACATGTGCGGTATTGAGCTCAAAATTAAAAGCGGTAGTCATCTCAGTAACTCTTCAATGTAATTGTATACTTTTCTTTCCAGTCAACTGGGGTAGAAAAAGCAACCAACCTAAATAACCTTATTCAAACTATAAATAAGGATTCGTTTAAAACACAAAAGGAAATCGAAAACAAACCTATATGGAAAAATAGCGTAAAGATACACGCTAAATTAAAGCCATCATAAGTATGCTAACGTTTTAAAGTCGTATTAAATCAAGGTTCGGTAAGGCTTGACGTGCGGCGATTAAGTGGCATGCAGCAATAGCATGAAAATCGCGTCGAATTGATAAGTGTCATCAACAAAATAATTTGGTTGATGATTTTATTTATGCTTATAAAGCTGATTTTAAAAATCGTGGCTAACGTGTTCAATGTTGGGCTTCCTATATAAATGCTACCTTTATCTCAGCATTTTTATCCCTTCTACTGATAAACGTTTATCAGTACCTACTCATACGTAATGGCACAATCAGCTTGAATGTCCTTACGCGTATCCCCCAAGGTACAACTTATATTCCTCAAGATTGCCGCAAAAATAACATAATTAATATTTTGTTAGCAATCTTATTTTAAGACTCAGATGCGTTTCTTTTATGTCTAATCGTCAGTTGAATTTTAATTCGTTGATATATAGCCGTCTTACTTCCTGTAATTAATGGTACATAGCTTGGATTTCAGAGGCATACGTTTGGTCAATATTTTTACGCCGTAATTTTAACGTTGGAGTGATTAAACCTTTCTCTATCGAAAATGCTTCTGACAACAACGTGAATCTTTTGATTTTCTCAAAACCTGCTAATTCTTGCTGTAATACTTTTAAGCGATTTTCAAAATGTTCAATCACATGATGATTGCGAAGCAGATCAATCGAGGATTCAAACTGTAAACCCCTATCTCTTGCCCAAGCTTCGAGCGATTCAAAAGCAGGTACAATCAAAGCCGTTACATAATTACGTTGGTCGGCAATCACTGCGATTTGTTCAATGAACGGACAACACCCAACTTTTCCTTCCACACGTTGAGGCGCAATGTATTTACCATTCGACGTTTTCATTAGCTCTTTAATACGATCGGTAATATATAAATTACCGTTAGCATCAAACTCACCGGCATCACCAGTTTTTAGCCAACCATCTTGAAACGCATTTTCTGTGTCTATTGGCCGGTTATAATAGCCTCGCATCACCGTATCGCCTCGTACTAATACTTCATTACCTTCTCCGATTTTAACGTCGGTTTCACTCAACATTTGACCATTTGACCCTGATACACGATTTACAATTGTATTGCATGTCACCGTAGCGGTTGTTTCCGTCATACCATAACCGCATAACACTGGTACGTTTATCGCATGAAAAAAGCTTGCAACTTCTTTATCTAATGCAGCTCCACCACAAGGCATAAACTTGAGACGACCACCAAGCACTTGCTGAAGCTTCGAAAAAACCAATTTAGTGGCGAGTGTTTGCTGAATACTTAACCACACATTCCCTTTTTCTCTATTCTGTAGAATTTCAAAATGCTTAGTACCAACCGATAACGCCCAAGCAAATATTTTTTGCTGCGTAGATGAGCCTTTAGACACTTTTGCCTGTACGGCGCTGTATACTTTTTCTAAAAATCGGGGCACCACACACATGGTATTTGGGCGAACTTGTGCAATCGCCTCTTTCACTTTATTCGTATCGGCGAGGTATACATTTTTACCTCCTCGGCATAACACATAGAAACTCCAAGCTCGCTCAAATACATGACTAAGCGGTAAAAATGCCAATGACACATCACCAGCAGAAAAGGCAAGTTTTTCATCATGCTGGCGCATCGTCGAAGCAATATTTTTATGATCGAGCATAACGCCTTTAGGATCGCCTGTGGTGCCAGAGGTATAAATCAAGGTTAATAAATCATCAAGGTGGGCATCGGCTAAACGTTGCTGCAATTGAGTTTCACATTCTTTCGTAACGAATGTTTCATCGCTAATTAAAGCATCAAAATGATGATGATATTCGGTATTCAGTAATGCTGCCTTTGGATCAAAAACCACAATATGAGAAATACTATTACTATGCACTTGTAGGTTACAGGCAACTTTATATTGCTCAGCAGTATCGACAAAAATAACCCCCACTTGGGCATCGTTAATAATATAACGAGCTTGTTCTGAAGTGCTGGTTGGATAGATAGGGACAACGACAGCACGCGCTTTCAAGCAAGCAATATCAGCACAAGTCCATTGAGGTTTGTTGTCCGATAAGATCGCACACTTATCTTGAATTCCCACCCCAAAATGAATTAAAACTTGCGCCATTTTAGTTGATATCGCATCGAATCGGCTCCACGAAACTTGATCCCAAGGCGCTGCTAATTCGAAGCCTTCAAGTGCAATTTTAGCTGGCTGCACTTGAACTTGTTTATAAAGCGAACGAACTGGGTGATATAGTTCTAATGACATGCTGTATTTACCTATTAACCAATCTTAATTGTGATGGTTTAGTTTATTTGAGCTTACAGGTGTTATTTTTTATTGGCATTTTACTCACCAACCTAACAAACGCTATAGATTTCTGCTTACACTTGTAAGTTTTTATGTCGCAACAACAAATACATTACCGATACCAATGAGTACACTGCTCTTCATCATGTTTTTAGTATTACTAATACCTCAATTTTTCATCGCTTTTACAGACAGTGTTAATTTGAAAATAGCCATTGGATCATCGCCATTTAGACTTGGGCAAAGTGCGGTTATCGTCACCACTTGATTTACTCTCAAGCCTGTATTCATCGTTTCAGCTAGCATTTGATCTATCAGTTTTCCGTCATTACATACAAACACGACATCCGCTTCAGGCCTTACTAAAAATTCCGCTTTCACGGCTTTAAACGCTAACGATATTTTTTGTCCCATCTGTTCTGATTTACTAATTGCTAAAAAACCACCCGCCGTATCTGCACCAACCGCTAATGCACCAAAATACATACTATTCAGGTGATTTTTAGTCGATTTCATTAATGGCATTTTAATCTCAACCGACTCTTGAGTGAGCTTAATGATCTCCGGTTTGCAGTACCCTATCATTGGAACCAATTGTTCACCGAAATACACCAAATGTTGATTTGCAGAAGTTAAAATATCCATGTTCATCCTCATATTACTAAACTGGTGGAATAATCATCACATCAGACCAGTTAACTTACTATTAACATTTAAGTCAATTAGCAATGTTCAAACTTGTTATAGAGATAAAAAAACCGACCATATAAATGGTCGGTTTGTGGTGAAAGGCAAATAAATTTAATATAAAAAAGCGGATTTAAATTAACCGCCAGCAAGTACCTGTAAACCGTCTTGATCGAGTAAAACCTCTTGAATTCTAGAATACTCTGCCAATTTTTGACAATACACTATACAGGGCTTATTCACTTGTTGAGCGGTTCTTACTGCTTGATTAATCAGTAAAACCACCGCTTCATTTTCAGGATTAAATAGCGAACCTAAGGTGGCATTATCTTGATCCGCACCGATAGTTAATTGAGTCAAGTTATTGGTATTCACCACCATGCCATCGAAATATTGCAGTAAACGATCCGCTAATAATACGGAAGCGGGCGCATCACAACAAAACCAGACTTTTAATCCATTCAAACCACGCGGCAGCCCCTGAACGGCAAGACGATCAATGATCGTAGCGGCATCACTTAATGCGCGAACAAATGGCACCACAATTTCAATATCTAACCCTTTCGCACGTAATTGTTTTACTACTTGGCATTCCAACTCAAACGAATGGGTATGCTCAAGAGAAGCAAAGCGAGCAACACCCCTAAGCCCAATCGCAGGGTTCACTTCTTGAGCCTCAATATGACCACCTAACAATGCAGCATATTGATGGCTATCCGCATCAGATAAACAAACTCTGATTTGTTGATGAGAAGGTTTTACCGCTGACTCAATCAAGCTCATTAAAGTTTGAATAAAATGCTCATCCACGTCGCTAGATGTCAGCTCTCGGCGATTTAATATTGATGACAATTCAATTTTTTCTTGTTCGGTTAACGCATCCAGATGCAAACCAATTTGAGGATGATAAGCAATATTTTCTAAAACCAAATCACTAAAAGAAACATATAAATGCTGCGCCTCTTCAATACAATGGCTTGATTTCGACGAAAGAACATCACCCAATAACAGGTGTTCTGGGATCTTTCCATGATTTGTGTGAGACATAACTACTCCGTTTAAATACATCTGATATACAAAGAAAATACTGACGAAACATCAACAAAACAAGCGAAAAAATCATTACACCCTGTTTAATCGAAAATATTTCAATAAATTCCGCCATTCTTATGGATAAAAATCAATCTGGCGTTTATTAGCTTGCCCATTTCCGTTATCTTTAGCGGGTGTACCTTTTAATCAATAAGACAGTCGAATGACACACGTAAAAACAGATGAATTAAGAACGCAAGCACTTGGCCCGATGCCTACTCCTCTAGAACTCACCCAAGCTCACCCACTTTCCGATAGCATTGCCGAACATATCGAATCTTCTCGCCGTCAAATTGAAGCGATTCTTTCGGGTAACGATCATCGTTTATTAGTAGTGGTTGGTCCATGTTCCGTCCATGATACCGATGCAGCATTAGATTACGCTCAACGTTTAAATGCTCTTCAAGAGCAATATAAAGATCAGCTTTTTATTGTAATGCGTACTTACTTTGAAAAACCTCGCACCATTATTGGCTGGAAAGGCTTAGTGTCAGATCCTAATCTTGATGGCAGCTATGCCTTAGAAGCGGGCTTACACAAAGCGCGCAAACTTCTGCTTGATATCAACACGCTTGGCCTGGCAACCGCCACTGAGTTTTTAGATATGATCACCGGTCAATATATTGCCGATTTAATTTCGTGGGGCGCTATTGGTGCTCGTACAACCGAATCTCAAATACACCGAGAAATGGCGTCTGCTCTTTCTTGCCCAGTTGGTTTCAAAAATGGCACCAATGGCAATGTTAAAATTGCTACTGACGCCATCCGCGCAGCGCAAGCCTCTCATTATTTTTGCTCTCCAGATAAAAATGGCCGCATGACGGTATACCGCACTGCCGGTAATCCATATGGACATACGATTTTACGTGGTGGCGATTCTGGTCCAAATTTTGATGTGGACTCTGTAACACAAGCTTGCCAACAATTAGCTGAGGTTGAATTAATACCTCGTCTTGTAGTAGATTTTAGTCATGCCAACTGCCAAAAAGAACACCGTAAACAACTCGATGTAGCAAAAAACATCTGCCAACAAATTGAAAGTGGCTCGACCTATATCGCTGGAATAATGGCGGAAAGCTTTATTGAAGAAGGCAATCAACCAATGAGCGATCTGGATAACTTGGTTTATGGTAAGTCTATTACTGACCCATGTTTAAGCTGGAACGATACGGTGACCATGCTAGATATGTTAGCGGCATCAATTCAGGCAGTAGCCACTAAAAATATAACCAATAAATAAAATAGAAAGGACTAACCTCATGCCTTCATTTGATATTATTTCTGAAGTAGACAGCGTTGAAGTACGTAATGCGGCTGAAAATGCTAACCGTGAACTTGATACTCGTTTTGACTTTCGTAATGTCGAAGCCAAATTCGAATTTAAAAACGACATAGTAAAACTTTCAGCTGAAAATGATTATCAACTCGGTCAAATGATGACCATGCTACGCGGCCAATTAGCCAAACGCGGTGTTGATGCTAACTCTGTTGATTTAAAGAAACCCGATCAAACAGGTAAAACATGGACACAAGAAGCGAGCTTTAAGCAAGGCATTGAGCAAGATATCGCGAAGAAAGTCGTTAAGTTAATTAAAGAAGCTAAATTAAAAGTTCAAGCCGCTATCCAAGGCGATAAAGTGCGAGTCACTGGCAAAAAACGTGATGATTTACAAGAAGCGATGGCTGCTATTCGTAATTCTGAGTTGGAACAACCTTTCCAGTTTAATAATTTTAAAGATTAACCGTCTTTAAGTGATAAACACAAAGCCAGCCTTAGTATTATTAAGGTTGGCTTTATTGTATTTAAATCATACCTTTATCATCAGGTGGCATATTTGCTACTCATACATTTATTCATTAAATTCTGAAAATCACAGTTGATTAATATTAACGACTTTTGTCCCTAAAACTTTACCACTGCTATCTCTCAAAATATCAATCTGTGTAGTACTTCCATTGGCTATTTGTAAACTGGAATGCCATTGCGGTTGTTTAAAATCGACACCAAGTATTCCTGCCAAAATCATCCGAATCACACCACCATGGCAAATTAGCAAACCATCGCCGCTTTGAGCATCAAGTAGCTGCTGCCAAGCTTGAGTTATGCGATCATAAAAAGCCGACAAAAGCTCACTATTCGGTAAAGGATACTCGGCTGGATCTGCCCAAAAACGCTCTAATTGTGTCCACTCTTGACTCAATTCATCAAAAAGGATCCCGTCAAAATCACCAAAATTCATCTCTTTAAATTGAGCATTAACTTGTATTGAAATTGGATAATGCCGAGCAATTTCGGTTGCCAAACTATGACAGCGATAAAGTGACGATGTCACAATGCAATCAGGCGTAAAATCTAACCCACTCAACCTTAATGCAATATTCTGATTATCTTCACCATTAACTTTAGCATCCGTATGACCATATAAAGCAGGATCGCCAATCACTTTTGCATGACGGATTAAATACAGTGTCTGGGTATGATATTTTTCTTCCACTACTTACCCTTTTAATTTTAACGGTAAACCCGCCGCCACGAACGTCACACTATCCACCGATTTCGCGATGGATTGATTCATCCACCCGGAATGATCGACAAATAAACGAGAGACTTCACCCAATGGCACAATGCCCATCCCTACTTCATTGGAAACCAAAATGATATGAGCTTGAGACTGCTCAATAGCTTTGACTAATTTATCAACGCATTGCGTGAGCGTTTTACCATTCGCATTCTCACCTAACTGAAAGATTTGGTTATTCAGCCACAAGGTTAAGCAGTCGATCAACACGACATCTGTTGGCGTAAATTGGGGTAGTTTTTCACAAAGTTGATAAGGTGATTCATGTAGAATCCATTCAGATCCTCGCCTTGCTTGATGGTGCTCAATCCGTTCCGTCATTTCATCATCCAACGATAAGGCGGTAGCAATATAATGCAAAGTGAAGCCGTTTTTTTGAACTAAAGATTGAGCTTGTTGTTCAGCAAAACTGGATTTACCTGAGCGCGCACCACCTAAAATCAACTGTTTCATATCATCCACCCTTTTAAGACATCAAGCAGTAAATAAAGAGTACGTTCTTGATGCTGAAAGACAGGACTCGCCCCAACAATAATGAGGTAAAAAATCAATTCCGATAACTGCTGTGCCGCACCGAGACAATCTCCAGTAAAACCATCCAAACGATCTAATAACCAATGCTTAAAACTAAAACGTAATAACATAAAGCTAATCAATAAAATCACGACCACACTTGGACTTAACCACAATAAAGGTAAGATTCCAGTGAGCAGAATAACACTAAGTTCAGCGGTGCTTTGTTGATTTGCTAATGGCTTACTTTTACTGCCATCACTTTGTGTCACATAAGGCATATCATAAATAAAACTGGCTGCCATACTGCGGCTGAAACCATAAGCAATAATCACGATCATGACTAATGAGTCGAGTTTTTCAACCTCGTTCAACAACACAAATTTTCCGAGTAACGCCATCATCAATGCTGATGCACCGTAAGTTCCGATTCGGCTATCTTTCATTATTGATAACCGGCGTTCAACGGTCATCCCTCCACCAATACCGTCAGCCATATCTGCCAAGCCATCCTCATGGAAAGCGCCAGTTAGCATTAAACTAAACACCATCATTAAAAATAAGCTCGTAGACACGGGCAGAACAAAATGAGCAAGGGTATAAACGAGTGCGCACATGCCTCCAAGTAATAAACCCACGAGTGGAAAATAACGTCCACTATGATTCATGCGAATATCACTATAAGGAGTGCTGACAGGAATAGGAAGGCGTGAGAAAAATCCAATTGCTAGCAACAATAATTGCCATTGATAGGTTAACCATTGAAACATCTAACACCCTTAATTAGCTGAGCCTGTGAAATGACACGAAACATTCACGTCGATTAAATAAGGCGCTAGTGTACCTAAATCTTGATTTAATGTTCATAAGAAAACCCTCCAATGAACAATCAAAGAAGGGTTAACAATGCCGTTAATAGACATCACTTAATCTGAAGGCTGAGTATAGAAAAATCAGTGCCCTACCCACATATCCATAAATTCATTCACAGGCATAGCTTCTAGCACTTGCTGATCTTTACATGCAGCTAAAATACGTTTCACTTGGTGTGGTACAAATCGAGTCTTGAGGTTACGTTCAAACTTAATTTCAAGAACTGGGATCCCTTCTTCGCGACGGCGGCGATGACCAATGGGATATTGCACTTCAATCTTATCAGTGGAACTTCCATCCTTAAAAAACACTTGTAGCGCATTAGCTATGGAGCGTTTTTCAGGATCAAGATAGTCCTTGGTGTATTGCGTATTCTCTTGAATCACCATTTTATTACGTAAAGCATCAATTCGAACATCGGCTTGATGAAAACTATCTTCATAATGTTCCGCGATTAAATCACCGTAAATCAATGGCACTGCGATCATATATTGTAGGCAATGATCTCGATCCGCTGGATTGGCTAAATCCCCTGTTTTGGAAATAATACGCACCGCTGACTCATGAGTCGTCACCTCAATTCGTTCAACTTCATCCAAGCGATTTTTTATTTTTTGATGTAAAGACACGGCGCACTCAACCGCAGTCTGAGCATGAAATTCTGCAGGAAAAGACAGCTTAAATAAAATGTTATCCATAACGTAGCTGTCAAAACCTTGGCTTATTTTAAAAGCTTCGCCTTTGAACAACACATCATTAAAACCCCATGTTGGCGCAGATAATACTGATGGTAATCCCATTTCGCCTTTCATGGTGATCATCGCTAAGCGCACTGCACGCGAAGTAGCATCTCCTGCAGCCCATGATTTACGAGAACCCGCATTTGGCGCGTGACGATAAGTACGCAACGCGCAGCCGTCCACCCAAGCTTGTGATACCGCATCCACAATTTGATCGCGATTGCCACCGAGCATTTTAGTTACCACCGCCGTTGAAGCAACACGCACTAATAACACATGATCAAGCCCCACTCGGTTATAACTATTTTCCAACGCCAATACACCTTGGATTTCATGGGCTTTAATCATCGCCACCAGCACATCTTTCATGCTTAATGCAGTTTTATCTTGAGAGATTGCCACTCGGCTTAAATAATCGGCGGTGGATAAAATGCCGCCTAAATTATCAGAAGGATGCCCCCATTCAGCCGCAAGCCAAGTATCATTAAAATCCAACCATCGGATCATACAGCCAATATTAAAAGCGCCCGCAACCGGATCAAGCTCATAAGCGGTACCAGGCACTTTTACGCCATGTCTCACTGTCGTACCTGGAACAATTGGCCCTAAATGTTTGGTGCATTCGGGAAACTTTAATGCCAATAAACCGCAACCTAAAGTATCCATCAAACAGTTACGGGCGGTATTTAAAGTTTCCTTTGAAATTTCCTTATTATCAGTCACGTAGTCAGCAATTTGGACGAGCAACGCATCCGGTTGTGGACGATGATTCGCTTCTGCTTGGTTAGTTTTTGTATGATTAATGATGCTTAACGACGACATGTAGGATTCCTTTCAACTTCGATGTGAATTAAAACTGAGAGTGTTGTAAATCGACTATTTTCTTTGCTCAATCGGCAGCCAATCTTGGCGCTCTGGGCCAACATAATCTGCACTTGGTCGAATAATGCGATTATTCGCACGTTGTTCAAATACATGCGCAGCCCAACCAGTCAAGCGACTCATCACAAAAATGGGCGTGAATAATTTGGTGGGAATATTCAAAAAGTGATAGGCCGATGCATGAAAGAAATCGGCATTACAAAACAGATTTTTCTCACGTTTCATCACCGCTTCTACTCGTTCCGAGATCGCATATAAATGCTTATCACCAACCGATTCAGATAGCACTTTAGACCAATGCTTGATTAGGGCATTACGCGGGTCGCAGTCACGATAAATCGCATGACCAAACCCCATGATCTTGTCTTTGTTTGCAAGCTTTACCATCAATTCGGTCTCGGCTTGTTGTGGCGATGTCCACGATCCAATCATATCCATTGCTGCTTCATTTGCCCCACCATGCAGCTTCCCTCGCAATGTACCAATGGCGCCGGTAATACAAGAATGGATATCTGACAGCGTTGAAGCACACACACGCGCGGTGAAGGTCGAGGCATTAAATTCATGCTCAGCATATAAAATTAAAGAGCAGTGCATAGCTTGACGCTGTAGATCTGTACTTGGTTTATCGGTAAGCATTTTTAAGAAATCACCACCAATACTGCCTTCAGTTTGATCAAAAGTGTCGATGCGAATTCCGTCATGGCTGAATCGATACCAGTAACAGATGATGGCTGGAAATAATGCCAACATACGCTCAGTCGATTTTAGCTGCTGCGAGAAATCATCTTCTGTTTCCAGATTACCTAATATTGAACAACCAGTACGCATCACATCCATTGGATGAGCATCCGCAGGAATTAACTCTAAAGCGGCGATTAACTCATCAGGCAACCCTCGTAATGCTTTCAGTTGTTGGGTATAACTTTCTAGTTCTAAAAGATTAGGAAGGTGACCTCGTAACAATAAATGTGCTACTTCTTCAAATTGAGCATGATGAGCCAGATCCGTAATATCATATCCGCGATAGGTTAAACCGGTGCCCGATTTGCCAACAGTGCATAACGCCGTTTGTCCCGCGCTTTGCCCACGCAATCCTGCGCCAGATAAGGTTTTATTTGAGGTAAATGTTGCACTTTTAATGGGATCAACAGCCGCAAAGGACTCATGTAGGTTTGCAGGTTTATTAATAGACATAACATTCCCTTTTACATTATTGATGTTGGATTAAATGCTGTAGCAGCAACATAACGAATGAGGATCAATGCCTTCTATTTGTTGTTATCTTGCTTGTCGTTATCTTCCTTGTCTTTATCTAGAGCCGGTTTATCTATGGCTTATCTTTATTTGTGGCCTGTGTGGATTGTTTGCTTCGCTTTATTTTTTGTTAATTAGTCATCACCTATTTTACTTAACTTCTTAGCATTAAGACTTAAATAGTTGATCAAGCTTATCTTCGTAATGGTGATAATTAAGATAATCATAAAGCTCATTACGCGTTTGCATCTGCTCAAGCACCGCTTTTTGATCGCCGTTTGCCAATATCGAAGCATATATACTTTCGGCGGCTTTATTCATGGCTCGAAAGGCACTGAGTGGATACAACACCATATTCACACCATGTTGATATAGCTCTTTTTGGTTAAACAAAGGGGTTTGCCCAAATTCCGTA
The DNA here is from genome assembly GCF_015223435.1 of Vibrio hibernica. Taxonomy (GTDB): domain Bacteria; phylum Pseudomonadota; class Gammaproteobacteria; order Enterobacterales; family Vibrionaceae; genus Vibrio; species Vibrio hibernica. Next base: position 104,686 of record NZ_VHKO01000003.1, on the reverse strand, counting down.
ATATTTGCCAAAATAGGTACTTTCACTGCGATTGAAAATTGTTGGTATTGTTCAAGTGTTAGTATCGCCTCTGGGAAAATCATGTCCGCGCCTGCTTCTACACATGCCACTGCACGTTCAATTGCAGCCTCCATACCTTCTACCGCGAGTGCATCGGTTCGTGCCATCACCACAAATTGAGGATCCACTCGCGCATCAACGGCTGATTTTATTCGATCCACCATCTCTTGTTGCGACACAATCGCTTTATTAGGACGGTGGCCACAACGCTTTTGCACGACTTGATCTTCAATATGTACGGCGGCGACTCCTGCTTTTTCCATCGATTTAATGGTTCTCGCAATGGAAAACGTTCCTCCAAACCCAGTATCGATATCCACTAACAAGGGTAAATCACAAGCATTGGTAATACGGTCAGCATCAATTAACACATCATTTAACGTCGTCACGCCTAAATCGGGTAAGCCATAAGAAGCATTGGCGACTCCCGCACCGGAAAGATAAAGGGCTTGGTGTCCTGCTTGTTCAGCCATCATCGCGCTATAAGCATTAATCGCCCCAACAATTGGCAATGGTTTAGCTTGTTGAACGGTAGCTCTAAATTTTGCTCCTTGGCTCATGACATATCCTTATCGTTCTATGACTACGTTTAGTCTTTCATAAATATCAGTTAATTGAGTTGAGATTCAATGATTTTACGGCTGGCGGCAATATGTCGGCGCATCAATATTTCGGCCAATTCTTCATCTTGATTTTTTAGTGCTTGTAGAATGAAATAGTGCTCATCTAATGCTCGTTTTGGGCGTGCATTGTAATTGGCCGATTGCAAACGATACATGCGAATCAGGTGGTACAATTCACCGCATAACATATGAATGAGTTGCTGATTTCCACTGGCAATAATGATTTGATAATGAAAGTCGAAGTCACCGTTTTGATGAAAATAGGTCGCGCCATCAACCTGTTCAATATGCTCGGCATGCGTGTCTAACACTTGTTTTAGCATTTGCCACTTTTCATCTGTCATATACCGAGCTGCCAAGCGAGCCGCCATGCCTTCTAATGCTTCACGAACTTCATATAATTCAATCAGTTTTTCTGGCGTGAGCTGCACTACCTTTGATCCAATATGAGCAATCCGTTCAATCAATCCCAATGCTTCAACTCGCATAATAGCTTCACGCAATGGCCCTCGACTCACTTGTAATCGACGTGCCAGTTCTGGTTCTGAAATTTTACTGCCTTGTGCCATTGTGCCATCGACAATATGTTCAATCAGGTATTCAGTTAAGCTGATAGATTTCGTGCCTTCTTTTTCAATCAACTCACTTTTAATTGGTAAGTTACTCACGACCACATTCATCAATTCTTCTCTGCTTAGATTTTTTAAACCGTTCGATTCCATTAGCTATCAAGAATTAACTGTCTACAATTTACTTGATACATACCTTTATAGGCGATAAAAACACCACCAACAAGTATGAATTGTCGACAGATAGAAGTTGATCACGAATTTTATGCATAAAAAAACACCAGTCAAAAGACTAGTGTTTTTTATGATGAAAAGGAATTATAGAAAGATAACTAAGATTTAGCGCTCTCTTTTGGATCTGGTTTAATGCCCAGCTTTTTAATTAACGCTTGTACTTCATTCAGCTCTTTCTGCTTGTTACTCAAACTATTATTAAGCTTTTTAGTTTGGTCTATTGCTAGCTTTTCATTATCACAAGAGTCCGATTTAGGATCCCAACTCGTCCCTTCTTTAAATAGTTTGCATTGCTCAGTAAAATTTTTAGTTTGGACAACCAATTTATCGCGAGTGGCCGACATTTTAGCTATATCTTTTTGTAAAGCTTCTTGCTTTGAAAACAATTCATGGGATTGCTGATATAAACCGGATTGTAATTCCGTCGTTTTAGCGAGTTCTTTATTTTCTGTTTTTAACGTTACTGACTTCTTCTTTTGCACGGCCAGTGTATTTTCGACACTTTTCTGAGTTTGCTTTAACTTTTCAATTTCAGCCGTTAGATCTTGTATTTTTTGCTTATCACTTTTACTCGCTAACTTAAAAGCTTCAAACGCTTGAATTTCTTTGGATAGCGATGTTTGTAATTCTTCTGTTTTATCTTGTTGTTGCGAATTTTTTTGTTGTAACTCTTCATGAGTTGGAGCGACGGTATTATAAGTCACACCGCCACCGACTACTGCTCCCAACAAAACAGCCAAACTGATATGTTTTATATTGATCATTGGCACTCTTTCGCATCCTATTTTATTTTGAATTTACCTAAATAGTTCACTGACCACCATAACCGAAATATACACACCAAAGCACGCTAACAGACTATAAATAATCCAGTGTTGAACTTTCGCGTTGGCTCGATAACGGATCAGTAAATACGCAAGAGCAGCAAAAACAGCGATAAAAATCAATCTAATCATGCTCTCTCCTCTTACTCAATTAATACCACGTACTTATATAACATCTTGAAAGTACAATTACTTTAGAACAACGCAAGTTTTACATACTCTTTTCAATTAATCGTTTTCAATTAAACTTCAAACGCTCATTAAAATGACATCATTCACAATCTTCAGCAAACGTTATTTAATCACTATCTAAAGCTAACTTTAGACCAAGAGACACTAAAACGACACCAGTGATACCTTCCATCCATTTCATAGCAGAGGAATTTTGCACCCAATTTTTAGCCGAATGCACCATGGTCGCCATGCCGCATTGCCATACCATTGCAATGACAAAATGTATCGAAGCCATTAATAAAGATTGTAGTAATGGAGAATACGCTGGGTTAATAAATTGCGGTAAGAATGCCAGATAGAAAACTGCCGTCTTAGGATTCAACACATTCGAAAGTAGTCCTTCACGAAACGAACGCTTGATACTCGCGGTCTGCTTAACCGATACATTGCCAATATCTAGGTGACCTTCACCTTTCCAGACAGCAATTAAACTGGTCACGCCTAAATAAACCAAGTACGCCGCGCCAATCCATTTCATCACATGAAACAGTTCCGCCGATTGTAGTAAAATAGCTGAAATACCAATTGCCGATAACGTTGCATGCACAAATAATCCGCAACAAATACCTAAACTAGTAATACACCCATGCATGCTGCCATTGCGCGTAGTATTACGAATTACTAAAGCAGTATCCAGTCCCGGAGTTAACGTTAATATGATAATAGCGACTAAAAAAGCACCGGCATTCAAGATGTATAAATCCATGTAATTTAAGCGTCCTATCGATTATCTAGTGGTGTTTAAAAAATACGTTTGATGAATTTATTTATATCAGTCGGCTCACTAGAATGAAATCTTTTTTAATCAATCTGCGATAACATTTTCATTTAACGGATTTTAACATTTTTATAAAAAAACTGACCCTTCTCACACCTCCATATTTCCTTACTTAAGATAACGCTATAAGATAAATGAATCAGTTTTACCCAACAGAAATAGGGATGTCATGAGCTATTATCAAAAACTAGTCAGCCACACACACAAGATTGCCAACTTTAATCACCTTGCTGCGATTTCTGGTTGGGATCAGGCGGCTGTTATGCCAAGTGGGGGTAATGAAGCCCGCTCCAATGCAATGGCAGAATTATCAGTCTTATTACACCAACTCAATACCGAACCTCAGCTTTCCGATTGGTTTAATAATGCTGAACAAGAAACATTAAACGCTACCGAACAAGCCAGTTTGCGAGAAATGAAGCAACGTTGGCAGCAAGCTAATGTCCTACCGCAAGATTTGGTTCAAGCAAAATCGCTTGCCGGATCTAAATGTGAACATGCATGGCGTACTCAGCGTAAAAATAATGATTGGCAAAGTTATGCCAAAAATTGGCAGGAAGTCGTTAATCTTTCTCAACAAGAAGCTCAGATCCGCGCAGAAGCCCTCAATATCGCAGGCACAAGTTGTACGCCTTACGATGCCATGCTTTCTTTATATGAACCCGGCACCACAACGCAATCATTAGATGTCGTGTTTAATAACGTAAAAACATGGCTACCTAATTTGATTGATACGGTTATCGATCAACAAAAACAACAAAGCTTTATTCAACCACAAGGTTCTTTTTCAACCGCGCAACAAAAAGAGCTCGGTTTGAAAACCATGCAGCTTTTACAATTCGATTTTAATCACGGCCGATTAGATGAAAGTGTGCATCCGTTTTGTGGTGGTGTGCCAACCGATGTTCGCATCACTACCCGATACGATGAAGCTGATCTGATGCAAGCATTAATGGGTGTTGTACATGAAACAGGTCATGCTCGTTATGAACAAGGTTTACCGAAGACACTTGCAGGGTTACCTGTTGGTGAAGCGAGATCAATGGGGATCCATGAATCTCAGTCATTGTTTTTTGAAATGCAATTAGGCCGTAGTCCTGAATTTATTCAGCATCTATCAACCATGGCTTCTCAAACCTTTAAAGCTCAAAATGATGCAGCATTTAGCCCTGCTAATTTCCAAAAACTTTATACGAGAGTAGAAAAAGGCTTCATTCGTGTCGATGCTGATGAGCTCACCTATCCTGCACATGTGATCTTACGTTATGAAATTGAAAGAGATTTAATCAACCGAAAAATTCAATATCAAGATATTCCTGAATTATGGGATCAAAAAATGCAGAACTATCTTGGTATCAGTACCAAAGATAATTATCAAAATGGATGTATGCAGGATATCCATTGGACAGATGGCGCATTTGGGTATTTCCCAAGTTACACACTGGGCGCAATGTACGCAGCGCAATTTATGGCAAGCATGAAGAAAACCGTTGATGTAAGTGGTGCAACCCAATCAAATAATCTAACACCGATTTTTAATTGGCTTGAAGCAAATATCTGGAGTAAAGGCAGCTTGTACGCTACCGATGATTTAGTCACTCAAGCGACTGGTGAAGTGCTCAATGCCGAGTATTTTAAACAACACTTAGAGAGCCGTTACTTACGTTAAGCCATTAATACCTATCTGAGCAGTTAGCAGTTAGCAGTTAGCAGTTAGCAGTTAAATAATATGCTGGTGATGCATATAAAGTGCATCACCAGAACATACTAATTGTTATGCAATCTTACCGAACTGCCTTTCCGCCGCGTATTCAAAGCAGGTTGATAGCAAAGCGTGGTCAGTGGTTGGGAACCGTTTTACGATCTCTTTCCCTAATACATCAACTGTCACTGTCAATGGGAATTTGTCTTCATAAGTCACATAAGGCTCGTAACGCTTTAAGACTTTACTCATACCCTTTTGGATAATATTAATAAAGTTATCTTGATGACGCGTTAATGCTAAAAGCTCTTGTTTTGAGTCTACAAAACCGACCCCACGAATCCCCAACATTTCTAATCCATGTTTCATTACATCCGAAACTAGAGGAGGTTCAGGATTAACCACATGAAAAGTTTTGCCAGAACAACCCGCATTCACAAGATCAATCAGTGTATCGACTAACCAGTCAGCAGGGACCAAGTTTAAGGTAGACGTAGATGAGCATATAAGATGCACAGGCAAATCAATTTGGTCTGCAACGTTGTATTTTTTACGGAATACGTTCGCGATTTCATGTAAACCAGAAAGGAAACCATAATAACCGTCAAAGCCATTAGTTATGCCTGACTTGGACTCACCAATCACAATACCAATGCGATAGATAGAATGCGGTAATCCAGATTCAATCACTAATTTTTCAGCTGCAAACTTAGACTCTTCATAAGGGTTACGATGATTTTGAGTCGCGTAAGCAGTCGATACATAATGAAATTCATCGGCTTCAATCTGTTTTCCCAAAGAAAGGATATGGTCAGTACCTTGGTAGTTGGCTTCCCAGATTCGTTGTTTTAGTTCATGGTCAAACTTAACCAAACCCGCGAGATGCAAAACTTTCGTGATATTAGCCGCTTTTAAATGAGTAATTTGTTCTGAAGTTAAACCACAATTTGGTAGCGTAATATCACCGTCGAATAGACATTCATTGGGAATATCAATATCCGTTCGTGTATGAGCATTACGCACAATACAGAATACTTTTTGGTGTGCTTTTACTAATGCTTGGTAAAGTGGATGTCCGACTGCTCCGGTAACACCCGTCAATAATATCGCCATTTTATTCTCTTTAATTTTATGTCTATTTACCAACAAGTCAGGCTCTAAATAATCTCGACGTTGTTATCGAAGTTTTATACTTATAGTGACACTTTATATTTACCGTGAAACGAGCCCACTCGGTATTCGCAAACAGTACACTCAAAAAACGTAGAATCTAAATTAAAAATGACTAATATTTTAAGCAAATGTTAATACTATTTTTAAACATACTGCACATCTCTATTTTTTAGCTGATGAACTAATCAGATAATTAATAGCATAATTAGTGACTAATCCATTAATTTTCGTTCATTTAGGCATTCATAAGAACCCATTTCAAACTCACGACAAATCCACGGTCTATTCTCATAAATCGTACACATGAAATTATCTCGGTCCATGGCTGAGCACCAACCATCTTCTAGGCGAAGCATAGTTTCACCGCCCCACTTATCAAACGCAATATGCTCTTCGGGAACACCCGTATCAGTAATGATCATAACTTCCAACCGACAGCAACAAGCTTGGCAATTCGAACAAGCGACTTCTTCAACTGGCACATTTTTAATTTCTATCGTCATTTATTACTTCAATTTAGAATGTGAATGGTTGCCATAGTACGCTAAAAAAACAGCCCGTATTCATTTTTAGAATACGGACTGCTAATGCTCATGAATCTATATATTAAAATATTAACTAAATGAACGCTTTAAGATTTAACCTTATTGACATTACTTTGCGCTGGAGGACTTTCAACTTCAGTTTCATCAATTTTTCCTTGCGCTTTCATTTCTTCATACCATAAATCATGGTGCTCTTTCGCCCACGTTTCATCAACTTCACCATGAACCATGCCTTCAAGTGCCCCTTCCATACCGAATAAACCGATATAAATGTGGAAAATAAAGCCACAGATCAAGATCAGAGCTGAAATCATATGCGCTAGGTTAGAGATATCCATATCACGACGACCTTGGCCGAAGATAGGAAAATCCAACACAAAGCCACTGATCGCCGCAATAAAGCCACAAAGAATCAGCATCCAGAAGATCATTTTTTCACCAGCATTTGAAAACTCAGCGGAAGGATGGCTGCCTTTATGCGGACCAACCATTCCACCTAATTTCAAACACCACTGAAGATCAACCTTCTTAAAGGTACTTTTCCGCCACCACTTAATCAGCACCGCAGCTAATAGAATGAAGAAAATAGGACCAATATAATTGTGGAACTGTTTGACCGCGTAAATAATCGCGCCCCAAGCATCGGTTGAAATAATTGGCTTAAGGAAATGTTTCCCCCAAACCAAGGTCATTCCGGTAAATGCAAGGCTTAAAAACGTTGTTGCCATTGACCAATGCAACGCGCGATCAAGTCGAGTCCAACGTTTTATCTTACGACCAGTTCGCGGTGCACTTAGATTTAAGGGACCAATAACAAAGTACGCAAGCGTTACCATTGCCAAGCTACCTAAAACCGCAATTGCCCCTAACGGTGACATCCATTTTTCTTTCAAAATATACCAAGTTTCACTCGGGTGACTTATTAAAACATCATGCTCCATCGACTGAGAGGTGGTGTATCCTTTTTGTCCATCTTGGACCTTTTTATAAAACTCATCCCCCGCTAAACGGGTCATTTCTTTTTCAGCTGTAGTTGAAGGCATAACGCCTGTTTGCTTATTGCTATCATCGTTTGCCATGCTCGAAAAGCTCAAGCAAAGCATCATTACTGTAAAAGTAGAGATAACCAGCGTTTTGAATGATTTCACTAACATTGTGCTTCTCCTTTTTTTTACAGATGAGATGATTGAGATTGCGTCGCATCATGGGCTAATGACGAATTGTACGTCACACCTGTCACATTGCTACGATCATCAACGTCACCACGATCATGAGCACGCTTCGCCATAATCTCAGCGATTTGTTCCGCAGGTCCGGCCATAAGTGCTTTGGTTGAACATAGTGAAGCACACATTGGTAGCTTGCCTTCAGCAATACGATTCGCACCATATTTTTTACGCTCTTCTTCAGAACCCGCTTCCGTTTCAGGCCCACCAGCACAGAAGGTGCATTTATCCATTTTCCCACGCTCAGCAAACGCGCTCTGTTGAATAAATTGTGGCGCGCCAAATGGGCAGGCAAACAAGCAATAACCGCAACCTATACATAAGTCTTTATTGTGCAATACAATATTGTCTTCTGTACGGTGGAAGCAATCTGCCGGACACACTGCCATACAAGGCGCATCGTCACAGTGCATACACGCAACAGAAATCGATGCCTCACCGACTTCCCCATCATTAATGGTGACCACACGACGGCGTTGAATACCCCATTCAAGGGCATCATCATTTTCATTTTTACACGCAGTGACACAACCGTTACATTCGATACAACGTTTGGAGTCACATAAAAATTTCATTTTCGATTTTTTATTTGTGCTAGACATAGTCACACTCCTCACGCTTTCGCTGTATTAGATGCTTTGCTGATCTTACACAGCGTTACTTTCGTTTCTTGCATTTGAGTCACAGGATCATAGCCATACGTGGTGGCCGTGTTCGCTGATTCTCCAAGTACAAATGGCGCGGCTCCTTCAGGGTATTTATCGTGTAGATCTTTACCTTCGAACTTGCCACCAAAGTGGAAAGGAATAAAGGCTAACCCTGGTTGAACACGGTTAGTGACCATCGCTTTTACAAGAATACGACCTTGTTCCGCACCTTCGACCCAAACATCATCTCCATCTTTGATGGCATTTTTATCGGCTTCTTGTGGGTTAATTTCAACAAACATTTCTTGTTGTAGCTCTGCCAGCCAAGGGTTAGAACGAGACTCTTCACCACCACCTTCATATTCCACCAATCGTCCAGAGGTTAAGATAATTGGGTACTCTTTCGAGAAGTCTTGATCTTGAATCGTTTTATACAAAGTTGGTAGACGATAAATCGCTTCGCTGTCATTCCAAGTAGGATAATCCGCAACTAAATCACGACGTGGCGTGTAAAGGGGTTCACGATGCAAAGGCACACGGTCGGGGAACTGCCATACAATCGCTCGCGCTTTCCCATTACCAAATGGAATACAACCGTGATTAATCGCAACCCGTTGAATGCCACCAGATAGGTCAGTTTTCCAATTTTTACCTTCTGCCAATTTTTTCTCATCCGCAGTCAGGTCATCCCACCAACCAAGTTGTTTTAGCAGCTTATCGCTAAACTCTGGGAAACCATCTTCAATCTCACAGTCTTTAGAATAACTGCCATCAGCAAGAAGACTTTCACCTTCAAACTCAACACCAAAACGAGTTCGGAAGTTTCCGCCACCTTGTGCAACAGGTTTCGAGGTATCGTATAAAATATGCGTCCCCGGGTGTTTCATTTCTGGGGTACCCCAACATGGCCAAGGCAGGCCATAGGTTTCCCCTTCAATACCACCAGATTCTGCTTCTAAGTTTTCATGGCTGAATAAATGCCAGTTTTGTTGGTGGAATTTCAGACGCTCAGGACTTTGACCTGTGTAGCCAATCGTCCACATACCTTTATTATATTCACGAGTAATGTCTTCAATCACGGGTTGGTTATTTTTAATTTCGACATTTTTAAATAACTCATCAGCAAAGCCTAATTTTTTTGAAAGCAAATACATGATTTCATGATCAGGTTTTGATTCAAACAAAGGTTCGATAACTTGCTCACGCCATTGAACGGAACGGTTTGAAGCCGTGACTGAACCATACGTTTCAAACTGTGTTGTTGCCGGCAACAAATACACGCCATCGGTACGGTCACTCATAACCGCCGCCACGGTTGGGTATGGATCGACAATAACCATCATGTCTAATTGCTGCATCGCTCGTGGCATTTCTTTCCCACGAGTTTGGGAGTTAACCGCATGCCCCCAATAAAACATGGCGCGAATATTATCGTTTTGCTCTATTTTGCTTTTATCTTCCAAAACACCATCAACCCAACGAGAAACAGGGATCCCCATGTTATTCATAGGCAGTTTTCCGTTGTATTTTGTTTGATCAAAGCGCCCTTTTAGCCACTCGTAATCAATGCCCCATACACGAGACCAATGTTGCCACGCACCTTCAGCAAGACCGTAATATCCTGGTAGATCATGAGATAACACGCCAAAGTCCGTCGCGCCTTGTACATTATCGTGTCCCCGGAAAATGTTTGCACCACCACCCGATTTACCCAAGTTGCCAAGCGCAAGTTCAAAGACACAATAAGCACGAGTATTATTATTGCCTGTCGTGTGTTGTGTTCCACCCATACACCAAACAACGCAACCCGGTTTATGCTGAGAGAGTGTATACGCAGCATCGTAAACATCTTTTTCAGGAATACCCGTTACGCGCTCAACTTCAACTGGGGTCCATTGGGCGACTTCTTCACGAATTTCATCCATGCCAAATACACGTTGATGAATAAATTCTTTGTCTTCCCAGCCATTATTAAACACATGCCACAATAACCCCCACATAAGAGCCACGTCGGTGCCTGGACGTAGTGGAAGATATTGCTCGGCTTTTGCAACAGTACGACTACGACGAGGATCCGCAACGATAATTTTACACCCTCGCTCTTTCGCAATCAGAATATGCTGCATAGCAACAGGATGCGCTTCTGCAGGGTTAGAACCAATGAACAAAATTGACTTACAATTATGCATGTCATTAAAGGAGTTTGTCATCGCACCGTAACCCCAAGTGTTCGCAACACCAGCTACGGTTGTGGAGTGGCAAATACGCGCCTGATGGTCAACGTTATTGGTTCCCCACATGGATGCCATTTTACGGAAAGTGTAGGCTTGTTCATTACTGTGTTTAGCCGAACCGAGGAAATAAACTGAGTCGGGGCCAGATTCTTTACGGATTTGCAGTGCTTTATCGCCAATCTCATTGATCGCTTGATCCCATGAGAGTCGCTTCCATTTACCGCCTTCCAACTTCATTGGGTATTTTAATCGGCGTTCACCATGGCCATGCTCACGCAGAGCTGCACCTTTGGCGCAATGTCCACCCGCATTAAATGGATGATCAAACGCAGGCTCTTGGCCTGTCCATACCCCGTTTTGCACTTCAGCATAAACGCCACAGCCAACCGAGCAGTGTGAGCAAATAGTACGTTTAATTTCCGTCGGAGCTGAACGATCAACGTCTTGTGCTTGCGCTTTTTTCATAATGCCAGGGGCAAACATTGAAGCCCCAACCGCGGCACCACCAGCAGCGATACTAGTATTTTTCATGAAGGCACGGCGGCTCAAACCAAGTTGATTTTCGCTTTTTAATACGCTATCGGAGCGCTTAGTTAGTTTCATAATCGCTACTCCTATAGAGAATCGAAATAATCACGAATATGTTGCGTTTCGTGATAGCCTTTTTTCAATTTTGGTTGCTCATTATTCTGTGGCTTAGGATCTTCGGCAGCCATTGTGCTAGAAATACCAGCCGCAACAACGCCTCCCACAACAACCGCGGTTGTCATGCCTTTAAGCAACCCACGTCGACTTTCGTTAACGCTCTCTTTCGTTATAGGTTGTGATTTTTTCATTTATTGCTCCTTCTCAGCCATATTAATTTGGCCTTTCGGGAAATCATCACCTTGGCGGCTAGATTTCTTATTGCTCTTTTTTCTTATTGATTTTTTTTGCTTTTTCTTTGTTGCTGCTTTCTCTTCACATCTATATTTCTGCTTCTTCTTCCAAAACAAAAACATCAATGCAAAGAAACTTAAATGAGTACTTTTTAATTCTTAGTAAGAATATTTAATCTATTTGAATCTTTGGTATAACGCGTTTGTTCAATCAAACAAAACTGGCGTAAAACACGCGAGACACAATGGTAATACTGAGCAGACTTGGCTTGTTCAATCGAATTACAAAATGAAATAAACCATGGTTTAATATGGGCATTAAAAAAGGATTGTTGGTGCTCAAATACTTCACTTTGTAACATGCACATCACTTCTAACAAGGCAGCAATATTATCTTCCGGCTCACGAATATCTTCTTGCCTCTCAAATCCTAAACGCTTCAAATCTTGCCTGATCCTAACCAGCGGTTTCTCCATTAATGTTCCGGCAATGTGCCATGAGCTAAATGGCACAACTTCTCCGCAACCAATCCCAATGAATAAATCTTGATATTCCTCTTCAACATCTTCGATTTTAGCAATTTGAGAGGCCTGCTTTAAACCAACCCAGGCGTTAGACATTGCATGAATGTCACTTTCTTCAACCTCGAGTTCACTCAGCCAATTTAAAATGTCTTGATTAGGTGAGTTGCGTAATAAACACGCGAGCAAACCGTATATTTCAGCGGTCGTATTATCCTCTTGCTCTAGCATTTCCAGTGAAGTCGAACCGGTTTCAACTTGTCCATCATCATTATTTGAGTGATTGAGATTCTCTGATTGCATCATTAGATATCCAGTTGTTTTTCAGGGTTAATCGACAAGTCGGTAAATATGTCACGTACTCGGCAATCCTCGCACATGGCAATACGGCGTAATTTGTCTTCCGTTGCGAACTGAGAGTGACCCCGTAACTTATCTTGCAACATTTTAATCATCGATTGTGGTGCAAATGGTTTATTACAACTTAAGCAATGCGCCGCAGGTTCGTGATGCAAGGTCACATCCGCTTTACGAACTTGAGCATCCCAATTAAAACGAGGCTCAAGAGTCAGCACTTTCTCTGGGCAAGCCGCTTCACACAAACCACATTGCACACAATCTTCTTCGGTAAAGAGTAGCGCTGGGCTATCTCCTTTGGCATGTAATGCGCGAGTTGGACAAACTGAAACGCAACTCATGCACAAAGTACAATCCTTGGTATCACAATTAACGATACCGAAAGGTGCGCCTGTCGGAATGCTGGAAAGGCCGTCATGAACAAGCTCATTATCAAACTCGTGATGCTGTACTAATACATCCAAGGCAGCAAATAATCGGTCGCGTTTTTTACCGGACTGATGCGTGGATACCTTGATATTCAAAGGCGTTGAAATAAGAGTGGGAAGTTGCTGGCGAAGATCTTCGATATACAACACATGGATGCGTTCTTGTTCTAAACCAAGCTGGGCTAACAAAGCTTGTGCGATACCAACTTCTTGGTTTAATACCCTAATAATGGTTTCAGGCATATGATTACTGGCAGCAAACATTACCTGACAAGCACCATGTGTTAATGCCGTAAACCAAGTATCAATCCCCACACTTGGCAGCTCATCAAGCGTAATAGGAATAATGTTATCGGGCAGCATACCCAACATCATTACCGTGTATTTTTCATGGCGAGAGCTGCAAAACAAGATGATTGGAGTTTCGCCACCTTGGGCAAAGTATTTAGCGAGTACGCGCTCAATAAAAGTCTGTGTTTCAACCGGGTTCGGCAAAGCATAGCTGATAGCTTCCGTTGGGCAGGATGTGGCACACGTTCCCACGCCTTGGCATAGATAAGGGTTAATCTCAATTTTATGACCCGTCTGCGGTGTCCCTTGGCTACTTAATGCCCCCGCAGGACAAGCATCTACACATAATTGGCATCCTTTTACACCGCGAGAACTGTGTGCACAAATATCGGTATCAAGCCTGAAAAATTTAGGTTTATCAAACGTACCGATTAAATCGGGTATTACGTCTAAGGATTCTTCTAACGTCGGATAACCTCTCCCCGCTGGATAGTATCCTGGAACTGGGAGCTGTTCCGCCATGTTGCCGGTTTCGGTTAAATCTAAAATGACATCAAAGGCTTTTTCACCGGTTGAAACACTGGCAAGATTGGTGCTCGTACCATGTTTAATCGCGACAACATTAAAATTACCAAGATAGCCATGGATCTCGACTTTCTCAGCAAAGTAGATATGTGATGACGGAATACTCATATCTTTCGGTTGATCCACCGACAACGACAATACAGTGACACTGTTCATTGCTGAAAAATTAGAAAAAACTGAATCCACAACCGAAAGATCACCAATGATGAGTAAATTGCCACGCGACTCATAGCTCACCGTAGGAGGAATAAGATTATTCAACTCAACTGTCGTGGAAATCGCAGCATAGCGTGCTTGACCATTGATACTGTCTACTGATTTTAAAAATGACGTTAACATTGCTTTCTTCTTATAAATAAACTGACATAAAACATGAGTTCAAAGCGACCTCTATTATGACCTTAATCTTCCCATGGATATTAATTTTTTTTCTATAAAAATATCAATACAGTGAGAATGAAAGTGCCATTTATATAGAGATGATTATTATTCTTATTTGCAACCCACATAAGGGTTCACGGGCTGCTGTTATTTTATGAGTTTAGTCGCTAATCGGTAATTTGGTGGGTTTATTGTTAGAGTTATCTATTACGCTCTCATCAGTAACGGTAACGTCATCGTGACTATTTTTTTCTTGCTCATATTTTTCATCAGTTAAAGACGGCACATTAGCTTGATCTTCCATTTTTCCTGCACTTTCCATCCACTTTTCGGCATCCTGTTCAACACATAGATCGCCCTTTGCTTCATCACTCTCTAATAATTCATTTGTTGCTTGATCATTCAAAGGTTCATTCGAAAAATCATCCATTTCCAAAACATCATCAATACGTTGATGCCAGCGCCTTAATGTCGATGCGACATCTTGAGACAACGATTTAACCGCGCTGTAGTCCATGTTGTAGCTGTCTAAGGGATCAATATCAGAGAAATCACCACCAAGGAATAAATCACGCAACTGCTTTTTTTTATCGCCTTTGGCAAAGCCTTTTTCAAAAACATGCGCTAGCGTAGCGATTGATGAATCTACATTAGATGATTGGACGAGTACTTCTTCATTCAATTCTTGGTCAACAGGGAGTGCTTCTGTGAAAATAGTTTCAATATCACCCGGCTCATTCGTATCATCGACACATTCTTCATCGATACTAGCTTCTGAATTAGCTTCTGTGATCAATGCTAATTCGAGTTCAGATTCTATAGTCTCTGCTTTGCCCTGGTGTTGCTGATTCTTTTTGGTGAGCCAACGCTGAAAACGGTTACTTTCCATTTGAACGACCTGCGCCATAACGCTTTTTCTTTTTAACTTCGATTAATTCACCATGGCGACCAATAAAGGCTTCCATCCAAGCTTGAATAGGCAAAGGCATATCAATAGAAAGCACCAAATAATCGGTATCCATATAACAAGCAATGGTGGCTTGAGATGCCGTAAGATGTGAGATTTTAGGCGCCGAGTTGGTATCTAAAAATTCTAACGCTAAGAAAAGCTTTGGATTTCTTGAGCTAAGGTTAAAACGATAATCGCTTCGTTCATCTTTATGCAATTCAAGTAACTGAAAATAAGATGAAGGTTCGGCCTGAATCGCTTCTGATATTAAAGCGGTTGGTGTTGAAATTTTTGATGCTAAAGCTTCTGGGGTCGACATCTTTGGTGTTAAAGGCTCTGGCGCCAAATTAACACCATTCCATTGCCACGATTCTGTCTCCCAGCGTCCTACTTGTTTGATCTGTTTCTCTAGCTCACACAATAAAGGCCAGCAGTCTGGTGACTTGTCCATCATAAACTCCATCCTATTGTTTTGATGCGGAAGTATTTCTATATAGCGATATTGTTCTACGCTTACTAAGGTTAAATTGATCTAAGTCAAAAAACTCACTTATAGTATGGAAATCTACTATTTAGTGTTAGTAATATGCTGAACTAACTAGCTTATTATTGATTGTAGGCTTAATTTTTATCTTACCCACTTTGTTTTTCCTTTTCTCTTAGGAGTTTATGTGCCCAACTTTCCAAGTATTATTAAAACTGGCATCGCCCCAGTCCAAACAGAAGAAGTGGAAGTCTTTGATGAGTATGGTGAAAAACTAATTAAGGAAGTTGCCTGTGAACGACCATTAACCGTGCTATTAAATTGGAAAGAAATTGTCACCTTAATGACACTCGGTTCTCGGCCTGAATCGCTGGTATTGGGCTACCTGAAAAACCAAGGTTTCTTACACGATCCTAAAGCGGTTGAATCTGTCATCATCGATTGGGAAACACAAAGCGCAGCAGTCGTCACCAGCGAAAACATCGATCATTTAGATAAAGCCCTATCCAAAAAAACCGTCACATCAGGTTGTGGGCAAGGCACGATGTACGGTAATGTCATGGCTGAACTTGAACATTATCAAGTCCCTCAAATTCAATTAAAACAATCCGATATTTACGCCACTCTAGAAGCATTAACTCACTTCAACGATACCTATAAAAAAGCAGGTGCTGTACATGGCTGCGCGATTTGCCGTGGAGATGAAATCTTATCCTTTGTCGAAGATGTTGGTCGCCATAATGCGGTTGATACATTGGCAGGTGAAATGTGGTTAAAGCAAGAATCAGGTGAAGACAAATTATTTTACACCACAGGCCGGTTAACTTCTGAAATGGTGATTAAAATTGCTCAAATGGGCATTCCGACTTTATTGTCTCGTTCTGGGGTCACACAAATGGGATTAGATCTTGCTAAACAATTTGGTATTACCACCATAGCCCGCGCAAAAGGTTTACGATTTCAAGTATTTTCGGGCGCAGAAAAGATGGACTTTGACGTAAAAGGTCAAAATAAGCCTGAGACAAAATAAAATTTGAATGGATGTTTATCGGCATCGATTCATTCATAACCGGCACATTTTATTGAGTCGGTATTATTGACACCACTAAGATGGAATTTTTATGAAAATGCGCTTTTGGGCCACGGCCTTACTTTGTCTTGCGGCTTTTACTTCGACAGCTCAAGCACAAGATGCAAAAACTATTCGTTTAGCGACCACAACCAGCACTGAAAACTCTGGCCTATTGAACTACTTATTACCCAAGTTTAAATCTGAAACTGATTATACTGTTGATGTTATTGCAGTGGGGACCGGCAAAGCATTAAAAATGGGTGAAAATGGTGATGTAGATTTAGTGATGACGCATGCACCTGGTGCAGAAGCAGAATTCCTTAATAAAGGATTTGGCATCGAACCACATCATTTAATGTATAACGACTTTGTGATTGTTGGCCCTAAATCCGACCCCGCCAAAATCAAAGGTAAAACATCAGCGCAAGATGCCTTAAAAACCATTGCGGCAAAAAATGCAAAATTCATTTCTCGTGGCGATGACTCTGGCACAGATAAAAAAGAAAAAGGGATTTGGAAACAGCTAAACATCGATCCAGCCTCTTTTTCTGAATTTAAATCTGTCGGTCAAGGTATGGGCCCAACGCTAAACATGGCTTCTGAATTGCAAGCTTACACCTTATCCGATCGTGGTACTTGGATTGCTTACCAAGCAAAACTTGACTTAGAAATTGTGGTTGAAGGTGACAAGGTATTATTCAATCCATATCAAGTAATTTTAATCAATCCAGATCGCTACAGTGACTTAAATACCAAAGGTGCTCGTGACTTTAGCCAATGGCTAATATCCAAACATGGTCAAGAGCTAATTAATAGTTACAAGCTTCAGGGTAAGCAATTATTTACCGCAAGTTACGACGGTAAATAAAGGGTCGAATTTGACCACTATTGATATACGTTATTGATTTAAATAATGAGATAAAATAATGCAAATCTGGCAAACCACGATAGATGCAGTTCACCTACTATTGAACTTCGATCCTAATTTATGGAAGATCGTAAGTGTCTCTTTTATGGTGTCTTTTTCTGCCATTTTCATGGTTATCATCCCAGCTTTAATGTGCGCCTTTGTTCTGGCTTACACTGAATTTTCTGGGCGCTGGATGTTGCTTTCTCTTATTCATACGCTTCAAGCCGTTCCCACCGTTGTCATTGGTTTACTGCTGTATATGATGCTGTCTCGTGCAGGACCTTTGGGGGATTGGCAAATGCTCTTTACCCAAAAAGCCATGATTTTAGGGCAAATGTTGATCTGCTTTCCTATCTTGGTTTCCATGATGTATGGCGCATTTCAAAATAGTGACCGCCGCTCAATTGAAACCTCTTATACACTTGGCGTGAACCGTTTTCGCATCTTGCTAACACTATTGTGGGAAACTCGTTTTCCACTTTTTGCCGCTGTTATTGCGGGCTTTTCTCGCATTGTTACCGAAGTGGGCTGTTCAATGATGGTAGGTGGTAATATTCTTAACTCAACCAGAAACATTCCTACTGCGATTGCACTTGAAAGCCAAAAAGGCGCGTTTGCTCAAGGTGTTGCATTAGGAATGGTTCTATTATTACTAGCCTTGATGTTAAATTTCTTTTTAACATCAGCAAAGGGTCAAGGTCATTTACGCACTTAAGTTAGCTTTAAATGAACTCAACTCCGAATACACTGAGATCCAAATAGATTTTTGATACCAATAGACGTTTTAAATACCAATACGTTGTTAGATACCAATAAGCTTTTAGATACTAATAGGCTTTTAGCTCCAAACAGACTTAGCTCAAGAACAGACATGATATTTTAAACAATATTCATTGATGGAAACGGTGATTATGCCCCCACTACAAGCTCATAATTTAACCATGAAGTTTAAGGATAAGATGCTTTTTCATATCCCTAAATTACAACTAATGCCAAACGAAGCCGTTTACTTACGTGGCGATAATGGTGTAGGGAAAACAACGTTATTAAAAATATTATCCGGCTTATTACAGCCAACATCAGGCCAATTGAATTGCCAACAATCACGTTTATCACGTTGGTTATCTCCAAATAAACATAGGATCGTCTATTTGCACCAATCTCCTTACCTATTCGATAATACCGTGTTCAACAATGTGTTATATGCCATTCGCTTCTCCTCTTATTCTCATAAAGAAAAACGAGCGCAAGTTATTTCTGCGCTACGTAAAGTTGGGCTAGAAACATTAGCCAAAGAACATGTTTCCGTATTATCTGGTGGTGAAAAACAACGTATTGCGATGGCGAGAGCTTGGGTGACGAAACCCAATATTTTGCTTATGGATGAACCGAGCTCTAGCCTAGATATAGAATCCATTTCGCGCTTACACATACTAGCGAAAGAATTGCTGGAAAATGGTGCAAGTGTCGTGATCACAAGCCATCAACAAAATGAGTTAACCCAATTGTGTACAAAACAATGGTGGATAAAAAATCATACTTTAGTAGAGTCTCCAGTATTACAGGTAATTCAAGCATCACAGCCACAACAACCCTTCATTCAAACCGAATTTGTATAGAGATGAATATGCTAACACCAGAGAAAATCGATTGGGTCATTTTAGCCGGGGGGCAAGGCTCTCGAATGGGCGGTGTTGATAAAGGCTTGGTCACCTTAAATGAAAAACCATTGGTTGAATACGTGATTGCAGCGCTTCAACCTCAAACCGACTCCATCACCATTAATGCTAACCGTAGCCATGAAAGCTACCAAGGTTACGCCCCTGTTATTGCAGATACTTTTGAGCAATATCCTGGCCCATTAGGTGGTATTCATGCTGGATTAATTCATTCAGGCAAACATGATTGGGTCGGCTTTGTACCCTGTGATAGCCCCAACATTCCACCGAATTTAGCCGCGATTTTTTGCCAAGCATGGCAACCGGATGCCGATATTTTAGTCGCGCATGATGGCGATTTTTATCAACCGGTATTTACTTTATTTCATCGCCGCGTAGCCGATAAGCTCCACGATTTTCTTGCTCGCGGTGATAGAAAGATAATCTTGTTCTACGGTGAGTGTAAAACTTACACGGTCGATTTTTCTCAGTTAAAAGAGACCTTTATCAATCTCAATACGCCCGAACAACTTGCTGATTTTTCAAAGCAGATTCTCTTCAAAAAGCATTCTGTTTAAAACGACAAAGGCCAAAGGTTAATTATGAACTCATTTCCTATCCCTATTCTTGGTTTCGCCGCCTACAGCGGAACAGGCAAAACGACACTCCTTGAAGCTTTGCTGCCAAAGCTCACGGAAAAAGGTTTGCGTATTGGCGTATTTAAGCACGCTCACCATGATTTTGATGTTGATAAACCAGGCAAAGATAGTCACCGTTTACGTAAAGCTGGTGCAGGCCAGATGCTAATTTCATCACGTAATCGCCATGTGTTAATGACGGAAACGCCAGAAAAAGAAGCACATTTTTTTGATTTACTATCACATTTTGATACCAGTAAACTCGATTTCATTTTAGTCGAAGGTTGTAAAAATTTATCTTTTCCAAAAATTGAATTACACCGTGAAGAAGTCGGAAAACCGTGGTTACACCCACATGATGACAATATCATCGCCATTGCTTCAGACAGCGAAAAACTCAACACTCAATTGCCACATGTCAATATTAATGATCTTGATGCCATTGGCTCAATGATCGTCAATTTCACTCAAGGCCTCCCGCTGATTTCGAGCCAAGCTATTCTTTCGAATCAAGCTATTGTTCCTGGTCAAGCGACAATTCCAGTTCAAGCTGGTACTTCTGACAATGCTGCTAGCAATATTGAAGCAGCAAGTTGTGATAAATTATCGCCTGCCTTTTTGTCGGTCGATCAAGGGTTAGAACAAATTCTAGATACCTTAAAAACACCCAAGACAATAGAGTCTGCATCACTATTAGATGCTCGCTTACGTATTTTAGGTGACGATATACATTCACCCATTAATGTTCCTGCTTATCAAAATTCTGCCATGGATGGTTACGCAGTTCGTAGCCAAGATATTATCGCTCCACAAAAAACCACAACGACAATTGACCGTTTTGACGTGGTGGCGAAAATCATGGCTGGGAGCAGTTTTGATGATGAGATCCAAGTTGGTCAAGTTACAAAAATAATGACCGGTGCACCAATGCCAAAAGGCGCAGATACGGTGATCATGCGAGAGCAAAGCCAAATGCATGATGACGATGGACGAGTCAGTTTTACGCTTTCACTGGATGACTTTAAAGCAGGTCAAAATGTCAGAAAAGCAGGTGAAGATCTAGCAAAAGACAGCATCGTGTTTAGTAAGGGTACACGAATCGAATCCCCTGAGCTTGGTATGCTAGCGTCATTAGGTTTGAGTCAGTATCCGCTTTTTTCTCAGTTGAGAGTCGCTGTATTCTCAACCGGCGATGAAGTTCAAGCACCCGGTAGTGAGCTCAAAAACAACTGTATTTACGATTCAAACCGCTACACGATCATGGCGCAATTACAACGTTTAGGCTGCCAAGTGATCGATCTTGGCATTATTGAAGATTGTGAAGCCGCTTTGGAATCCACTTTATTAGAAGCCAGCACCAAAGCCGATGCGATTATCTCATCTGGTGGTGTTTCGGTTGGAGATGCCGACTTTATCAAAACGGTATTAGATCGTATTGGAGAAATTAATTTTTGGCGAATCAATATGCGTCCAGGTCGCCCACTGGCATTTGGCCATATAAATGAAACACCTTTCTTTGGTTTACCGGGAAATCCTGTTGCGGTAATGATTTCATTTTTAATGTTTGTCGAACCAGCGCTTCGCTTTATGCAAGGTGAAAGCCATTGGCAGCAAACCAAGATCCCAGCAGAAGCAACTGAAGCCGTCCACTCTCGACTTGGGCGAACCGAATTTATTCGTGGTATCTACACATTAAATAAATTCGGTCAGTTACAAGTTCGCACAACAGGTAAGCAAGGCTCTGGTATTCTACGTTCGATGAGCGAAGCTAACTGTATTATTGAAGTTCCACCACATGTCGAAATGGTGAAAACAGGCGAGATGGTGAAGATTATCCCTCTTGAAGGTCGCCTATAACCTCAGAAATTCATCTATATACTGTGATAAAAAACAATAGCCTTATTGAGCTTTAGTTACCGTGACTTCAGCTCTCTTTTGTCTCTCACTTCTAATGAAAAGATGAAGCTCTGGAAAAGCTTTATCTTTCTAGCCCAAATAAACGCATTAAAGATAAATAAATGAATGAAAAATCATCAGTTAGATGATAAACGCGTCAAACTCTCTCATTCATGATAATTTCTGCTTGCATCGTTTATTTAGCATGGTTAATATCAGCTTCGTTCTGGAAAGGTCACTTTTAAGAACATGAAAATACTTTACAAAATGCCCGCTTAGCTCAGTTGGTTAGAGTACTTGCATGACATGCAAGGTGTCACTGGTTCGAGTCCAGTAGCGGGCACCATTTTGAAAGTATTTTTTCTTTATTGAAAATCAACAATAATACAATTTGCCCGCTTAGCTCAGTTGGTTAGAGTACTTGCATGACATGCAAGGTGTCACTGGTTCGAGTCCAGTAGCGGGCACCACTTTTCTTTTAATATTAACGTGTTAGTTAGTCTTAAAATGAAGCTTAAAACAAAAAATCCTGCTAGTTATTTAGCAGGATTTTTTTGTTTATACCTTTTCAGTTGTTTAAATTATTACGGCATACCTAAAGCATTCGGTAACCACAATGACACCGCTGGAATATAGGTAATTATCATTAAGAAACCTAACAACAGCATTAACCACGGTAGCGCTGCTCTAATCGTTTCACCTAACGACATTCCCGTCACCGCAGAAGTGACAAATAGATTTAATCCCACCGGTGGCGTTATCATCCCTATCTCCATATTTACCACCATGATGATGCCCAAATGAATTGGATCAATACCAAGCTCAACACCAATAGGAAAAAGAATCGGGGCTAAAATTAATATAATCGCTGACGGCTCCATAAAATTGCCTGCCAACAACAGTACTATATTCATAATCAGCAAGAAGACCCAAGGGGTTAACCCCAGCCCTATCATCCATGCCGCTATGGCTTGTGGTATTTGCTCTGTGGTTAAAACAAAGGCAAACAGCATCGCATTGGCAATAATAAACATCAGCATGATACTGAGCTTGCCCGCATCAAGCAGCACTTTGGGGCAATCCCGAACTCGTATGTCTTTATAAACAAACAGTGCCACAAACCCCGCATAAACTGCTGCCACCGCTGCAGCTTCAGTTGGGGTAAACATACCACTGTAAATTCCCCCCAAGATGATCACCATTAAAAGCAATCCCCAAATAGCTTTGCGCCCACTGGCACACCATTCTTTAAGGGTCGCTCTTGGCATCGCTGGCAAGTTTTTCTTACGCGCGATAATGTAAATGGCTACCATTAACGCCACCCCTAGCAATGCCCCAGGGATCACCCCAGCCATAAACAACTTACCAACCGAAGTTTCGGTGGCGGCTGCATACACGACCATCACAATAGAGGGAGGAATAAGAATACCTAATGTACCTGCATTACAAACAATCCCTGCACCGAATTCTTTGGGATAGCCCGAACGAACCATTCCGGCAATCGCAATTGAACCAACAGCGGCCACCGTTGCAGGCGATGATCCTGATAATGCTGCAAACAACATACACGCCATTACAGCGGCAATAGCAAGACCACCACGAATATGCCCAACGCTGGAGTTTGCAAAATCAATCAATCGTTTAGCAACACCACCACTGGTCATAAACGCACCAGAAAGTAAGAAGAATGGAATAGCGAGTAAAGTATAGTGCTCAGAAGTTTCAAACAGTTTAATGACTAAGGAGCGAATTGAGTCTTGGCTAAAGAATAAAATACTTAAAGCACCAGAAAGCCCTAATGAAATGGCGATCGGCACACCAATAAACATCAATAAAAACAGCATAAAGAAGAGAAATAAAATGGTCATTTTTGTTTCCCCTCAGATGATTTATGAACGTGCCCAAGGTTAGGGCTATCAGTCGTCGCCATCTCCCCTTGCAGCGCTTCTTGCATAGCATGCCTCATCGCATCTTTGGCTTCATCCGCATTACCAAGATCGGTTTGTAAGCCACGTAAAATCCGAACTAAGACTTCAAGGAACCGTAAACCGACTAAGGCAAAACCAAAAGGCATGATGATTCCGATATACCAGAGTTTAACGCCTAACTTCTCAAGATCTTCTGCATATAAATTGGCATTAAACATCGTTTCAACCCAATCATAGCTCGCATAGGTCATCATGCAGGCATATAGCAAGCAGGCAAAGCACGCAATAATAGCAATGAATTTCTGAATCGGTTTAGAGCACAATTTAACCACCATATCGACGCCAATATGACCTCCGACTCTGACACCGTAGGACATACCAATAAATAACAACCAAGCAAACAACGCTTTCGTTAATGCGGTACTCCATGTCATGTCTTGAGCAAGGCCAATAAAAAAATCACCGACATTAAGAAAGAAATCACTGGCAGCCAAATATTGTTGATCAGCAAACCAATCAGACAAATCATAGAAAGGTGTATAGAGGTTGTTTAGAACCACATAAACAAAAGTGACAAGGGTCATAGCGCCTAAGAGGAAGGCAACTAAGCCTTCCTCTAACTTTGACCATAAATGATATACAGCGCTCATTTAACGGGCCTTTTTAATATTGAAAATAGAAACTTATTTCGCATCATTAGCAGCAAGTGCCGCTTTAATAACATCAGATCCAATTTGATCTTCAAATTTAGACCAAACAGGTTTCATTGCTTTTACCCATTCCGCTCTCTCTTCTGGTTTAAGCTCAATAATTTCTGACGTGCCCGAATCAATAACCGATTGCTTAGCTTTTTGATTCAAATCACCGGCCTCTGTATTAACAGTATCCGTTACTTGCGCTAAAATATCCGTTAACTGAGATCGAACATCATCTGGTAAGCCATTCCAAAATTTAGTATTAGTGATCACCATGTAATCTAAGACGCCATGATTAGACTCTGTAATATACTTTTGTACTTCATTAAACTTTTGAGAATAAATGTTAGACCATGGGTTTTCCGCACCATTAACAACACCGGTTTGTAACCCTTGATACACTTCGGCAAAACTCATTTTACGTGGGTTAGCTCGTAGCGCTTTAAATTGCTCATCTAACACATCGGAAGATTGAACGCGGAATTTCAAACCACGAGCATCACGTGGTACATGTAAGGCTTTATTGGCAGAAAGTTGTTTCATACCGTTGTGCCAATAACCTAAACCTGTAATGTTATTGTTTTCCATGGATTTAAGTAGTTGCTTACCTGTGTCGCTATGCTGAAAGCGATCGACGGCATGAATATCATTGAATAAAAATGGTAGATCAAACACTTGTAGTTTTTTCGTATATTGACCAAATTTGGCTAATGATGGTGCAATCATTTGAACATCACCTAATAACAAGGCTTCCATCTCTTTTCCATCACCATAAAGTGATGAATTTGAATACACTTGAACTTCTACTTTCCCTTTTAGCTTTTCTTCCACCAGTTTTTTAAATAGTAACGCGCCTTGTCCTTTTGGCGTACTGTCGGCTACCACATGAGAAAACTTAATCACAATTGGATCAGCAGCATGAGCAATACTAGAAAATGCCATGACTGCGGCACATGCCAGCACGCTCATATTAAATTTTGTCTTTACTTTTAACTTTGTTTTATCCGTCATTTTAAACATGATTTAATCCTTTAATTATTCTCTCTGCAGTAAACGCATTCATGAATGCAACAAAAGAAGCTTAGCTCTAAATCAATTAAGCGATATTCGACTTTTGGATAAATGTGCTCTAGAGCAGTAAAAATTATGTTTATCATTAAGATCGCTATTCACTCCTTGCAACATTGGCTATGAAATAAGCAGTAATGCCAACATTATTAAATACTAGTTAGGTTTGAACCTGCAACAATAGCTACTGCATAATGGTTAATAACCAACATAAAATGACAGTTTTATAGTTTAACTATGATAATTGACTGCTAGCACAATTAATAAATAGTTACAAATCGCCCCATTAATGTGATGAAGATCACAATGAATACACTAATTTCCTGTCGAAAAAGCGTCTTTTTACATTGTTCTGATAATCTGCTCGCCACTTTGATAGTTGTACAAAGTAATTTAATGGAGATCAGTTCATGACGAACGACAACAAGAAAAATAAACGCTCACTCACGAGCCGTATTATTATTGGCATGGTTGCTGGTATTTTATGTGGTTTTTTAATCCAATCTTTTTTTAGTAATAATACTTTTATTAACGAATATTTAGTCGAAGGCTTATTTGATGTCGGTGGTAAAATATTTATCGCCAGCTTAAAAATGTTAGTTATCCCCCTTGTCTTTGTATCCCTTGTTTGCGGGACCAGTTCTTTAAAAGATTTATCTACTTTGGGGCGTTTAGGTGGTAAAACCTTAGCTTTCTATATTGGCACCACGGCATTAGCGATCACCTTGGCATTAGTCATGGGGATTTTCTTACACCCAGGTTCTGGTGCAGATTTAACGTCTGCTGCTTCATTTAGCTCTACTGAAGCACCTTCTTTAAGCCAAGTGATTGTGGGCATGTTCCCGAGCAACCCGATGGCAGCAATGTCTCAAGGCAATACCCTTCAAGTTATCGTTTTTGCGGTGTTATTTGGCGTAGCGATCAGCCTTGCAGGTAAGCCAGGTCAACGTGTTGCTGATTTCTTCGGCGACATTAACGAAGTCATCATGAAATTAGTGACGCTTTTAATGGAAGTCGCGCCTTATGGTATTTTCTTCCTAATGGCCAAACTATTTACTGGTCTTGGATTAGATGCGATCGCAAATTTAGCCGCGTACTTCTTAGTATTGGTTGCCGCGCTATTAATTCATGCTTTTATCACTTACAGCATATTGCTAAAAGTATTATCAGGCTTAAACCCAATCGTATTCTGGAAGAAAATGAAAGACGCTATTATGTTCGCGTTCTCTACCGCTTCTTCCAATGCAACCTTGCCTGTTACGATGGAAACCGCAACACATCGTTTAGGCGTGAGTAATAAAATCGCTTCGTTCACTATTCCTCTTGGCGCTACCATCAATATGGATGGTACGGCGATCATGCAAGGTGTGGCGACGGCGTTTATCGCACAAGCATTTAATGTTGATTTAAGTCTTGGTGATTACATGACCGTGATCCTAACCGCAACACTAGCTTCTGTCGGTACTGCTGGTGTTCCTGGTGTCGGTCTCATCATGCTAGCCATGGTATTAAACCAAGTCGGCCTACCACTCGAAGGTATTGCCCTTATTATGGGTGTCGACCGTTTACTGGATATGATCCGTACTGCGGTTAATATTACCGGTGACAGTGTGGTGACTTGTATTGTCGCGAAATCTGAAAATGAGCTCGATATTGATGCTTTCAACGATCCTAAAGCAGGTGACATTGAATTAGCATTGAAACGAAATGCTTAAATTCAGTTGAGTAAACAAAGGCCTGAGCATGTATTGCTAAGGCCTTTTTTTAGCTCAATGACAACAGTAAAATGAATGATAAAAACAAACTGAATGATAAAAACAAGTTAAGCAACTGACGTAAATCAAGTGGCTAGAGTCAATCAAGCTACTGAAATATATTTAGTGACATGATATTCTGCGAGCTACCTTGTCTTTTACAGTGATCACGATGAATCAGGAAACTAAAGCCACCATAATTCTGGTACTTACCACTGTATTTGCAGGACTCGGCTGGATATTCTCAAAACAAGCCATTGCAGGACTTCCCCCTTTTGCATTTATTAGCATTCGTTTTTTAGCCGCATCCATCTTCTTGCTGCCTTTTTGCTATAAACAATTATTCACACTCTCTCGCACTCAAATACGCAATGCCGCTTCTGTTGGCATCATCATGTCATGTGCGTTATTAACTTGGGTGAAAGCTATTTCGGTCACCGATACTCTAGCCGAAGGAGCCTTTATCTCGAGTTTAGCAATGTTGTTTGCACCATTAGTTGGTTGGGTACTGTTTAAACAGAAACCGATTCGCATGTTTTGGATCTCATTACCTTTTGCTGTGGCAGGTTTGGCTTTCTTATCTTTATCCAATGGTTATCATCATTCGCCTAGTCAAATTTGGTTTTTAATTTCAGCGATATTTTTAGCGTTTCATTTCAATTTCAATGCTAAATACGCGCAAAGTATCCCTAGCCTCACACTCGCTTGCATTCAGTTATCGGTTGTTGGTGTCGTTGCAGGCGTGACTTCTGTTTCTTTTGAGACATGGCCTGAACAAATAGGAAATATAACGTGGTTTTGGCTAGCGTGTAGCACCATTATTGCCACCAGCTTACGTTATGTAATGCAAACGATCGGCCAAAAACTGACCTCTTCTGGTAATGCTGCCATCATTATGATTTTAGAGCCAGTATGGGCAAGTGCGCTTAGCGTTTTGTTCTATGGTGATGATATGCCAGTAGGAAAAGTGATTGGTTGTGGATTGATATTATGGTCATTATTTGTGTATCGAGGCGGGGCAAAGCTGTTAGAACGCAAGCGGTTGAATCAATAAGCACCTTCAACTCAGTATCTTCAACATAGCATCTTCAATACAGCTACTTTCAATATAGCTACTTTCAATCGGAATATACCTAGTAAAAGGACGATGGCAAGTACGCATTCATGCTGCTATCTCCTTACTTACCATTCTGTGGGATCTGATTTTATCTATGCCACATGATTCTGTGTTTGATACTGCTTACATTGTAAATTATTGATGAGCGCTAATTCATCAAGTTGATGCAGCTTATCAAGTAAATGCATTTGTAAACTGCCCGGCCCTTGGCTTTGCTGCGCGGCAAGCTCTCCAGCCACACCTAATATTGCCGTTGAACATAACCCTGCACTATCAAAATCAATCGCAGCAAACGCGCCAGTCAATGCAGTATGAGTACATCCCATTCCGGTTACTAACGGCATTAATTCGTGCCCATTATCTAATTGATAAGTGTGTTGCGCATTCACCACATAATCAGTCTCACCTGAAATCACAACCTGTTTGACCCCGAATGTGTTGATAATATGATGCGCAGCAAGTAATGCGACCTCACTTGGATCGTGCGAATCAACGCCCTTTCCTAGGCTTTCCATACCAGCAAGCGCCATTACTTCAGAAGCATTAGCGCGCACAATTAACTTATCGGCCAATTGACAAAATTCACGCGCTGTCTTCGTTCTCAGTGTACTTGCCCCACATCCGACCGGATCAATCACCACAGGTTTTTGGTGATAATTCGCCTGTTCAATCGCATAACGCATTCGCTCAATCCACACAGAGTCTAACGTGCCAATATTAATCACTAAAGATCCTGTAAAGCTCATCAACTCTGCCATTTCATCGCGACTATGCGCCATGACCGGTGAAGCCCCAATCGCAAGCAATGCATTAGCCGTATTATTCATCACCACATAGTTAGTAATGCTTACCACCAGCGGCTTATTCTCACGCAACACCATTAATTGCGTAGAAATATATTCTTTAGGATTAAACGATTTCATATACCACTCTCAATATTTATAATGCCAATATCACTAATTAACTGGTCAGAAATTAATACGATTAATATAAGTAAGGTGTCGGATCAACGGCCGTTTTTATTATATTATTTTGGTACATAAAATCGGCAAAAGCTTTGTAGCCTTGTACATCACTTGCGGTTGGACGTAATGCAAAGCGGGTTAATGTATCGCTCCATGCACGTTGATTTAATTCAGTATCTAACGTTTTTGGGTTATACGATTTAAAACTATTCCAAGCTGATTCAGGGTGGTTAACAATAAATTGAGTGGCCAACGTTAAAGCATGATTAAACTTGGCAATAGCTGCACCTTTTTTGGTGTTTTGGTTAACCACAAAGATGAGCTCTTCATAACTCGGAACGCCATGTTCCTCTGGATAAAACGCTTTCACCTTCACGTTTTCCAATGCCAATTGATTTGGTTCAAAATTACGCAAGCCTCCCCACACGGCATCGACTTTCCCAGACGCTAGTGATGCGGACAAATTCCACCCCACGTTCACCATTTTAATGTCACTTAATTTCAGACCAGAATGGCGCAGCATAGTCCCAACCATCGCACCTTCAGTACCGGCAACGGCGATTCCAACGGTTTTGCCCTTTAAGTTTTTCACTGAATTAATCTTGCCATTATCAAGCGTTAAAATGGTATTCAACGGTGTCGCAATCAAAGTGGCTGAACGCTTTAGTGGTAAACCTTCGGCAAGATCCATAATGAAGTTAGGCTCATAAGTAACGGCCATATCCACTTTCCCTGCGGCCACCATTTTAGGAGGCAGCGTAGGATCGGCAGGCTCTTGAATAGTGACATCCAAACCTTCGTTCTTAAATAATCCTTGCTGCTGGGCCACAATGATTGGGCCATGATTCGGATTAACAAACCAATCGAGCATGACGGTTAATTTCTCAGAAGCAGACGCTTGAGAAGTCACCGTAAATAACAGGCCAAGTAAGCCAATTTTTTTAAGCCTTAAAAGTGTCGAGCAATGCATATAACAACTCCTTTTGTGTAAGTAATTAGCCCTGATTCGGCCAATGAATAAAATGATTAAGTAAACGGTCTGTAATAAAATACAAACCAATGGTCAGTAACGATAAAATAAATAATCCAGCAAACATCTCTGCAATTTGCATGCGTGCATTACTTTGCAGCATGTAATAACCGAGCCCCGCACTTGCTCCTACCCATTCTCCAATGACAGCTCCAATTGGCGCGATTACCACCGCGACTCGTAAGCCAGAAGCTAGAGCAGGTAATGCAGAGGGAAATTTGACCCGAATTAAGGTTTGCCATTTAGTCAGTTGGAAAGTATGAGCGAGTTCTAAGTAGCCTTTTGGAGTGTTTTTTAAACCGTCATAGCAGCAAGTCGTGATAGGAAAAAAGATAATCACGGCTGCCATTACCACTTTAGATGCCATTCCGTAGCCAAGCCATAGCATCAATATGGGGGCCAGCGCAAAAACAGGGATCGCTTGGCTCATAATCAAAATCGGTAACAACCAACGATTAACGGTGTTATTGAGTAATAAAATCAACGCAAAAATAATGCCGAACGATAATCCAAACGCCAGCCCCATAACGATCTCTTGCAATGTCACCCAAGTATTCATCGCGAGTACATCTGCATTATCAACCAAAGCATATCCAACCGATAATGGCGCGGGCACAATAAAATTTGGCAACGAAAACAGGGTAATAATGCCTTGCCACAAACACAGTAAAATGCCGATGGTGATCCCAGTTTGAATCAGCAGACTACATCGCCACACTTTGATCTGGCTAGATTCTACCTTTCGCTGCACCGATAAACTCTTCATTCAACAACCTCCAATCGAGTCTCGGTTAATTGCTGAATCAATTGTTGTTGTGCTCCGAGAAGATCGGCGTTCATATCTCTCGGAACGCCTTGATCGGACTCAAATTCAACCTCATACAATTTGGCGGGCAGCCCTTTCATAAGCACAATACGGTCAGCAATACGCAATGCTTCTTGGGGATCATGAGTAATAAATAGCACCGTTTTGTTCTTCAATAATCGGCATACTAGATTTTGTAATTCGTAACGTGTTACTGCGTCAAGCGCGGCAAAAGGTTCATCCATAAGCACAATCGGTTTGTCTTGCATCAAGGTTCTCGCAATGGCAACACGCTGCCTCATACCACCCGATAACTGATAAGGATATTTCTCAAGACAATTAGGCAAATCTAATTGATTTAATAATTGAGCCGCTTGTTTAGACTGAGACTCAGTAATACTTCCGTGACGTAAATAAGCTTCTAAACACACGTTATGCAATACGTCTAACCATGGAAACAACAAATCTTGTTGGCCCATATACGCAATAGGCAAGTGCTCTCTTGAATATTGAGTGTTATTCGGCCCTAAATAAATGTTGCCTGCTTGAATACCACCCATAGCATCAAAACCTGCAATACGTTTTAATAAGGTCGTTTTGCCACAGCCACTTTTCCCAAGCAAGCATGTCCAACTATTGCGTTCAAATTGGACGGTGAGCTTGTCAAAAATAGGAGGGCTCGTAAGTGAAAACTGGAAAGTGAATTGCTCAATACTAATCATCGCGCTTTCAGCCTTTCACGCTAATATCATCACAAGCAAAGCCATGTGAAGGAAGCTCATTAGGCGGTATTTCATCTGAAGCCATATCATCAAAAACAGGCGATGCATAAAAATGGTGAACGGGGCCAGAACCTCTCCCGACATTAAGCTTGTCAGCGGCCATAATGGCATGTGATATATAGACTTTCGCTTTCGATATTGCGGTTTCTAATTCAAAGCCTTGCCCTAAGTAAGACGCTAAAGCAGATGATAAAGTGCAACCGGTTCCGTGTGTATTTGAGGTCTTAATTCTAGGCAGTGAAAACACCGTTATTTGCTCACCATCAATCAACCAATCGCAGCTTTGCTCACCATCAAAGTGTCCACCTTTTAGTAAAATCTTCATTGATTTTAAGTTTGAATGAGCTTCCAATTGTTGAATGAAACTTTCAATTTCTGATTCATGGGTTGGCATCTGAGTACCAATAAGAAGTGCGGCTTCTGGAAGGTTTGGCGTTATGACTGTCACTAATGGAAATAACGTATTAACTAAAGTTTGAATGGCTGAGTTTTCAATAAGCGCATCACCACTGGTCGCCACCATTACTGGATCAAGCACCACGTATTTTGGTTGATATTGTTTTAATTTTTGAGCGATAACCCTAATAACACTGGCGTCATTTAGCATTCCAATCTTAACGGCTGCAATATCAATGTCTGAAAAAACCGCATCTAATTGCTGGCCAACAAACTCAGCGTCAATAGGTAAAATACCAGTGACGCCTTGCGTATTTTGCGCTGTTAATGCCGTAATAACCGAACAAGCAAAACTGCCCGTGGCTGAAATGGCTTTGATATCGGCTTGAATACCTGCGCCACCGCCAGAATCAGATCCGGCAATCGTGAGAATATTCGCAATACTGGATTGTGTTGAGGTTGAACCTTCGATTAAAGATGATGAAGACATATTACAAGCGTTAGGCATATCGAATACTTCCTACTTATGCGTAGGAGAACATTCGAATCTAACTGGTCAAAACCGTGTGACTAGCTTAAGCGGCAAGCTATGACAACGAAAAGCAGAAAGGTGGTTCGAAATTAGTTCCCTACGCCAATGTTAGTTGGATCAGGTTCAACGGGTCTCACTTTTGTGATCTCAGCCTTTCGGCTCCCCGACTAAATACGTTTGCTAATGTAGAGACTTACTTGGAAGATGTAAAGACATAGCTTTATGAACAGTGACTAGCGGCTGATTTTGTACAACAATGTCGGCTATCACTAAAGCGAACACTTTCCTCCTCTTTCGATGTATTCTCTATTATGTTGTTTTACACCAAACATAAGAATTAAAGTGGTTAAACAAGCTCACCACGATGGTTAAGCATAGCAAACTCACTATCAATCTGATTGATAAGTAACCTGAACTCTGGATAATTTAAGCTAAACAACTTGTTCTTTTAGCGCCTAACTTCGTTAAAATTAACGCAATAGACCAGCTATTGACTCATAATTTTGCCTAGTTATGCATCTAAAATCCCTGCGCTGTTCGGTAAATAATTAAAAAAGACTATAAATTAATAGGTTATAATCTTCCTTATCCAGAGTTCAGGTTAAGTAATAAACGGTTCTGTAATTGAAAGGTATATATGACTGAATTTATGTTAGCGAACCAAATGTTGATCAGGCCTTCTGTGTTTTTGGTTGTGATTCTTTTTATGGGAATTTGGGAAGTCCGTCATCCAAGAAAAATGCTAACTCAGCCCAAAGGGTTTCGTTGGATAAACAATCTTCTCTTTACCATCTTTAATGGTCTATTGATCCCCTTTACGCTACCAATTCTAGCCGTATCGAGTGCTTATTTCGCACAACAACATCAGTGGGGACTATTCAATCTCCTCAATATTCCAGAGCCTATTGAGTGGCTATTATCCATGCTATTACTGGATTGCCTCATTTACTGGCAGCACCGTATTTTTCATCTCGTCCCATGGCTGTGGCGTTTACACCGAGTACATCACGCCGATCAAGATATTGACATAACCACAGGTTCACGTTTTCACTTTATTGAAATATGGTTATCGATGTGGATTAAAATCGCCGCCATTATGATGATAGGTATTTCTCCCATTGCAGTTTTGTTGTTCGAAATCATATTAAACGCTAGCGCCATGTTTAATCACAGCAACGTCTATTTACACTTGAAAGTGGATGCCCTGTTACGTAAATGGATTGTGACGCCAGACATGCATCGTGTTCATCATTCCGTCTATCCGCAAGAAACCAACAGCAATTATGGCTTTTGTTTATCAATTTGGGATCGCTGGTTTAATAGTTACAAGGAACAACCTAAGGATGGTCATCACGATATGCAGATAGGGTTATCTCTGTTTCGACAATCTAAAGAGCAAAGTATATGGAAAATGTTGACTCAACCCTTTCGTGAAAAGTGATTAAAAAAAATAGGCAGGAATAATTGATTTTTATCGTAATTGATCTTTATAACTATTAGTATTTATAGCTATTAATCTTTTAGAAAATTGCTCGCTATAACAATTCGTCTTTATAACAAAAAAAACAACGGACCTTTATAATAATCGAGTTTTATAAAGATCCGTTTACCTGTTTATTTTATGTAGATAGGAATCTATTGATGACCCTCATAAAACTTATCTAATGCCACCGATAAACCACTTTCAGTGACAATGCGCACATGCTTATGCGTTAACCCACGCACGTTTGATACACCACATGAATGCGCCAACATGCCTAAACCATAATTAATGTACTTATTATAGCTGGCAACACGCTCGGTTTTATTTGTGACATCCAAACCTTCTTGTCGTTTTATATCTTGGGTCGCAATACCCGTTGGACAAGTGTCTTTATTGCATTTAAGTGATTGAATACAGCCTAACGCAAACATATAACCTCGAGCAGACGTCACGAAATCTGCACCAAGTGCCACCGCCCAAGCGACTTTTGATGGTGTGATTAGCTTTCCAGAGGCGACCACTTTAATACGCTCACGTAAGCCATGTCGCTCAAGTGCTCCAATCACTAAAGGCAAACTCTCTTTAAGTGTCATGCCAACATAATCCATCAGCGGTTGAGGCGCAGCACCCGTGCCACCATCAGCGCTGTCTATGGTAATAAAATCAGGTGCGCTCGATTCACCCCGACACAATATTTCTTCTAACAATTCATCGATCCATGTATAAGACCCAATCACCGCTTTAAAGCCAACGGGTTTACCGGTCGTTTCTCGTACAAACTCAATCATATCAATCAATTCAGACACATTTTTGATATCAACATGACCATTAGGGCTAATGGAATCTTGCCCTTCCGGAATCCCGCGAATGGCGGCAATTTCCGCTGTCACTTTTCGCCCAGGCAACATGCCGCCTTTTCCTGGTTTAGCGCCTTGGCTCATTTTGATTTCAAACATTTTGACTTGTTCGTGCGCTGCCGCTTGCTGTAATTTCTCAGTACTTAAATGACCTTTCTCATCTCGAACGCCATATTTAGCAGTCCCAATTTGAACCACAATATCGGCGCCGCTTTCTAAGTGATATTGTGTTAACCCGCCCTCTCCTGTATTCATCCAACAACCGGCTTTTTTAGCACCTTGTGAAAGTGCGCGGACGGCAGGCTTTGAAATCGCGCCAAAACTCATGCCTGATATATTAAAAATGGATGCCGTTATGTAAGGATGTTTTGCGAAAGGCCCAATGGTGACTTCTTTTGGCTGTGTCGCATCTTCATCCAATGTGGGAAATGCACAGTTCATGAATAAAATAGTGCCGGTAGGATCGAGGTTACGCGTTGAACCAAAGGCAACCGTATGATCGCCATTTCTTGCCGCACGCTCAACCCAATTACGCTCCGAACGATTAAACGGCATTTCTTCTCTATCCATAGCAAAGAAATACTGACGAAAAAACTCGCCTTGCTTCTCAAAGAAAGTCCGCAAACGACCGACGACTGGGTAATTATGGCGAATCGCATTTTTATGTTGTCGTTTATCTACGACATACAAACAGGCGACAACTAAAGCAAAAACCGCTAATAAGATAAGAATTAAGCTGGCTAGCAACTCAATCGATGAATATAAAATCCCGTTCATATAGACATACTCCTTTATTATTTATGATCCTTTCTACCTTGCTAACCCTCAGACTGCAAAGAAAAAACACATAACCGATTAAAAATGTGCTTCAAGGCGTAGTGCAATTATTTGAGTTTGTAAGATAACTCTTTTTTAACCCCATTTTTACTATAATTCATGAACGTAATAAGCAAACCGGCTGACATAATAAATACACTGCCAATTAAGCTATAACGCGTTGGAATTTCATCAAATAACCAATAACCAATCATGCATGCAAAAAGGATTTGAAAATAGAAAAATGGCGCAACGTGAGAGGCATCTGCCACTTTCATTGCTTTAATCAAGCACAGTTGCGATACGATTGTCACAATCGGAATAATCATGAAATATGGAATTGATTCCACACTTGGTGTTCTCCACATTTGTGGCTCAATCACTAAACATATCGTTGCGGCTATCCCTAGAATAAAGAAGGTATTAATAAAAATAGATATAAATGACACACTCGCATCAATAGTTTTAGTCAGTAAATTATAAGCGGTATTGGCAAGTACAATGATCAAGGGCAATAAATAAATAACATGTAAGCCTTCTTCACCCGTTGGATTCATCACCACGATCACACCAATAAAACCAATAATAGTCGCCACAATTTTGGTCGGGGTTAATCGTTCATTGAAAAATAAAGCGCCCCCTAGCATGAAGGCGATGCTCCCCATCTGAGTAATAATAATATAAACATTAAGCGGAATATATTTTAATGCAATAACCGACGTAATAGCGCATACCAAAAACAAAGTCGAACGTAATACCAGTTTGTTATTCGTAGCTAAAATAGCGATTTTTGTTTGTTTTGGCATAAAAATCAGCATACATAAAAAAGGAATAGTAAACCGGAAAAACACCATTTCGACAGGATGATAGCCATGTAAAATAAGATATTTATCTGCACTATCTTTTAATGTTAACGCTAAAATCGCGATTAAAATAAGCACCGCGCCTAACATGTTGTTATTTTGAGCTTTCATGAGAATGACAATCTGAAGAGAATGAGACAACTTAACCTAACAATCATAAAAAACAAGCCTATCACTGACTTGTTTTTGCATTATAAGATTACGCTACATGCTGCCTTTAATAACCACTATTTTTATAGACAATATAAGAAAAACTCAGAAAAATTTCAGCCACTTGAGCAAGCAAAGTTCAATCACTAACGTGATCACTAAACCAATACAAAAGAGACCGAATGCGGTTGGGCTATCCACTCCGGGCATGCCTCCAATGTTAATTCCAAGTAGCCCAGTTAAAAAACCCAATGGTAAAAATATTGCAGCCACAATCGTAAATAAGTAAGTATTACGATTCATTTTTTCGGCTTGCTCTTGCTCAAGTTCCGATTTCATCACTTGAATTTGTTCTAAGTAAAAATCCATTGATTCCGTTACCCGAGTACTGGTATCAAGTACGTTCCAGCTATGGCTTTCTACTGAGCTAATCTCTGGTATATCAGCTTCAACTAAATCGTTTATCGCATATTGCTGAGGTTTCAAAAAACGTTTCAACTTCAAAATTCGTTTATGGATAACTTGTAATTCACTACCATCATAATCAGTGTCATCTAACTCAAATAACTGAGCTTCCATTTGATTTAAAAACTTCTCAATATTGAGATTTAACCCTGCAATAATCCCCATGAGCAGATCAGGTAATTGCTTCGGCCCTTCTTTTTTTAGTAACGCGCTACGAATACTGTTAATGGTTCGTGACGACATTTTATTGGTACTAATAAGAGCGTTACCCTTCCAAAACATGCGAATACTAAGCATGTCGTCTGGTTTGGCTCCTTCATTTAGGTTTACTCCGCGTAAAATCAGCAAAAAAGAGCCATCGTCATAACGTTCAAATCGAGGGCGTGTATCGTCCCTTAATAAACTATGGATAATACTCGGTTCAATTTGGTTAAATTGCAGCCATTTTCGTAAAGACGCAGCCTCTCGATGACAATGATACCAATTGCCCGACTGAATTTTCAATTCATGCATATTCTCGGGCTTAATTTGTTGCGATTCACCATCGTCAAAATACCATTGATCAATCAGAAAATTGTCTGCCATTTTTATTTCCATATTAAATATATTTTCTCTATTAATGCAGAGCTTTTGTCTACACGCAAGGTTTTGTTAGTAGATAACCGTTTAGTATCACTCAGTATAATTACTTGTATGCCCAACTAAAACGTTTAGAGTATCGGCATTATTAAGGAGTCGTTTCTCGCTATGAAAAAATTTATCGTTCGAAAGGTAAAAATTGGTATGTTATTCATCATCCCCCTGGTTATTGCCAGCTGGGTTGTGAATGCTGTTGTGCAATTTATGGATGGCACCGTTGGTTATCTTCTACCTGATGAATATCGTAATCAATTCACGACCGTTTGGGGTTTTGGCTTTATTGCTGCGCTCATTTTAATGCTCATTATTGGTATTATCTTTGACGGTAAACTTCAACGGAGTTTCTATGAATGGTTATCTGATAAAACCATCAACCGTATTCCGGGGTTTGGCATCATTCATAATTCCACCAAACAAATTATGGAAGCACTGACCTCCGATGAATCGCCTTTTAAAAAACCTGCATTTTGCCGATCTTGGTCAGGAGAGAACTCACGAGAAATAGTATTTGATTTAGGCCCAACCTGGATCATACCGAATAAAAACGGCGAGATGTTCTTAGCCGATGATGGAAAATGCTACCCATTACCAGAAGAAGGCTACCATGTGGTTTTTGTGCCTCAAGCCATCAACCTGTCAAATGGTTATGTACGCTTTGAAAAGGTGGAAGATTTACAACATATCGAACACCTTGCGGTAGAACAACTGACTGCAACACTCATTTCTTGCGGCCTCACTCTGCCGAAAAAGCCAAACGACGCTTTAGGCCAAGTGTTAAAGAGTGAACGTGAAATGCAAGACGCCATTCACAAATGGAAAACCAATCAAGAAGCCACATTAAAAAAAAGTAATCGATAATAATCCCTAACTTATTGAAGATATAGCTTAATTGGATACATAGCTTATTAAGTCTTCAGGTTCGATATATTGATATTGAAAAAAAACCACCGTCACTTCAAAATGACGGTGGTTTTTGTTTATCTATTATTGCCGAAAGATGCTGAATATCAACGTGCTCTTTCTATTTTAAAGCAGGTTCTATTGCAAAGCTGATTCTATTGAAAAGCCGGACGTTGTGATACTTGTTCAAACCAACGTGTGATATTCGGGTAATCGCTTAAAGCATCAATTTCTAAAGCTTTCAAACATACAATCCCAACGAATAAGAACCCCGTAATATCTGCAACACTTAACTTATCGCCAGCAATAAATTGGTGTGAAGATAGCTGCTTATCCAGTTTTGGCAAAAACTCCTGTACACGCAGTTTTGATTCAACACCCCATGCTTTCACACAACGCTCACGGTCACTATAAACACCCGATAAGTTTCTGAAAGCTTGGAAGCCAGCATATAATCCATCCAACTCCACGATGCGTTGCCACATTTCCACTAAACCGGCTTCAACAGGTGTTTTGCCAAAAAGCGTTAAATCACCTTTTTTCTCAGCAATATAACGACAGATCGCGATCGTTTCACTGATACAAGTACCATCATCCAATTCCAGCATAGGCACTTTACCAGTAATACTTTTGGCTAAATATTCTTCATTAAGGTTTTCGCCCGCTCTAACATCAAGCTGAACGGTTGCCAGTTCAACACCCAATTCTTTTAAAAAGATTCCAACACGACGAGAACTTGGGTTTGCTGCAAACTCATATAATTTCATTCTTATAGCATCCTTTTCTTGAATGGAAATGTTTCACAACCAAGCATAACAGAATTAAAAATCAGCCGCGTAAAATCCCTTCAATTTGAGAAAGTTCTTGCACGCTAAACTCTTGATTAGCAAGCATCTGAACCGCATCGGTAATTTGCTGCTTCTTACTTGCGCCAATTAAAACTGAAGTGACACTTTTATGATGTAGCACCCAAGCTAATGCCATTTGTGCCATCGTTTGACCACGTTGCTGGGCGATAGCATTTAACTGAAGAACTTTATCTCGCTCGGCTTCAACGGTTTCAACATTCAAATGAATACTGCTACTTGCTGCGCGTGAATCGCTCGGAATACCTTGTAAATAACGGTCGGTTAATCGTCCACCCGCCAACGGAGAAAATGGAATACAACCGACTCCATTAGCGCCTAGAACATCCAATAAGCCATTTTCTGGAGTACGTTCAAACATCGAAAACTTAGGTTGATGAATCAAACACGGTGTTCCCATTTCTTTTAGCATTTCAATCGCTTGTTGCGCCAGTTCCGCAGGGTAATTTGAAATACCAACATATAAGGCTTTGCCCTGGCGCACGATTAAATCCAATGCACTCATGGTTTCTTCTAATGGCGTATCAAGATCTGGGCGGTGATGATAGAAAATATCAACATAATCGAGATTCATACGTTTCAGACTCTGATTTAAGCTCGACACTAAATATTTTTTTGAACCAAAATCCCCATAAGGCCCATCCCACATGGTGTAGCCCGCTTTGCTAGAAATAATCAATTCATCACGGTAAGGACGTAAACCTTTTTTCAAAATACGTCCAAAATTCTCTTCCGCGCTGCCCGGTGGTGGCCCGTAGTTATTGGCTAAATCAAAGTGAGTAATACCTAGATCAAAGGCATGTAAAATAAGATCTCGGCTGTTTGAAAACTGATTAATATCACCAAAATTATGCCAAAGACCTAGCGATACCGCCGGAAGTTTTAAACCACTTTTCCCACAACGATTGTATTGCATTGAAGTATAGCGTTCAGGGTTTGCAATATAAGACATGATTGCTCCAGTTATTGTTGAGATCCCATTACCTTAATCTTATCTTACGTTTTTTTCTTGGCGGTTCATCACAAACAACCATCTAAATGTTAACGTTTACATTCTAATGTTGCCTAATAAAAAGACACAAAAAAGCCTCAGATAACTGAGACTCATTTATACCCAAAGTAATTGAAGTTGCAGTGAGGCGGCAAGCAAGTGAAGCCCCGTGAGCTTAGTTCACTAAGTGAGTGGGGTGAACGAGCGTAGCCAACAAAGCTGCAGCGTCAAGTAAGACGGGTATATATCTGTTTAAGGAGTTACCACATCAAATCATCTGGTACGACGAAATCTGCGTATGGGTCGTCTTCATCTTGTTCTTCTTTGCTTAATACATTGTTCAGCACAATCGTATTTTCATCGCGTAGGGCAATTTTATCCGCCACGCTTGCTGGAATAATCGCGTACTCTTCTTCTTCGCCACTTTTTGCCACATAACGTGCAATCGCCAATCGGCCTTTCGTGAGTTCTGCTTGCGTTTCTTTATCAACGTACAGTTTTTTAACTGTCGTACCATCGGTAAAGTTATAGCCAATCTCACCATCACGAATCGTAATTCGGTTCATATCAATAAGCTGCTTCACTTGCGCTTTCATTTCTTTCGACAGTGTGGCTTCTTTTTGCTGCGCACTTAATGCTTTATCACGCTCAATTTGCGCTTGTTTGTTCACTTCAACCGCTTCGCGCGCTTCACGTGCTTGGACGCGTGATTTTTTAGACGTTTTTTTTGCTTTTGCCAATTTTTTGCTGTTCACCAAACCAGCTTTCAGCATTTGTTCTTGAAGAGTTAATTTAGCCATAATGAGTTCAGGTGCTCTCTAAGTCTTAATTGAAAATATTCTGTCGGTAATTATACCTGTAATTTTTAGCAAGGTGCAGATTATTAAGATCAATAGATGAGGTTAACTATGCTAGAATGCGGCGCGATTAATTATTTGAGGTTCACATGTCTATTCCTACTTTTGCAGAGATTGAATCTCAAGTAGAACAATGGCTGATCGATGTCGTAATTGGATTAAATTTATGTCCTTTTGCCGCCAAGCCGCAACGAAATGAACAAATTCGTATCTTTGTATCCGACGCTCAAGTAGAAGAAGCCTTGCTGGAAGATGTGTTTCAAGAGTTCACTCGTTTAGCGCAAACCGATGTGAAAGAATTAGAAACCACCTTAGTTGTGATCCCGAAAATGCTCAGTGATTTCGATAATTACAACTTCTTTTTAGATTGGATAGATGCCCTGCTCAAACAAGAACAATGGGAAGGCATTTTCCAAGTGGCAACTTTTCATCCCGATTATTGTTTTGCAGGCGCAAGCCCAGATGATGCGGAAAATTTAACTAATCGCGCGCCCTATCCTGTTCTACACTTAATTCGTGAAGACAGCATGGCAAAAGCCGTTAAGCATTACCCTAATCCGGAAGCAATACCCGATACTAATATTGCTCGTGTCGAAGCGTTAAGCGTTCAAGAAAAGCAACAATTGTTTCCTTACCTATTTAGCAATAAAGATTAAAAGATCATATGACGATGAAGAGAGTTGTCTTATACGTGGGTGCCAAATGCCCACACTGCAAAGCCGCAAAAATGTATTTAGATTCAAAGGGCATTAAGTACCGCTTGTGTGATGCTCAACTGCAACGCGGCCGTAAAGAATTAGAAGCTATGGGCGCACGTGGTGTTCCCGTGCTCAAAATTGGCGATCGCATGATGGCGGGATGGAACGCCGCCAACTTTGATAAAATTTATAACAGTTAACATGACGTGATTATAAGCAAACAAAAATCACAACCAATTTGATAACTCGTTAAGCGTAATACTTCGGTTAACGAGCGCATTTATTATTAGGAATAACAAACTTTGACTTCAACGACCTCTAACACAGCATTTAATAGCCTGAACCTTGATAGCGCATTAATCGAGAATTTAGACAGTTTAGGCTATCAATCGATGACACCAATCCAAGCCGACAGCCTGCCTTTAATGCTGGCTGGCAAAGATGTGATTGGACAAGGTAAAACTGGCTCAGGTAAAACAGCCGCATTTGGTTTAGGCTTATTAGCTAACTTAGATGTGAAGCGTTTCCGTGTGCAAACTTTAGTATTATGCCCAACCCGTGAACTCGCCGACCAAGTCGCGACTGAAATCCGTAAATTGGCTCGTGGTATTCATAACATCAAAGTGTTGACCTTATGTGGCGGCATGCCATTTGGCCCACAAATTGGTTCGCTTGAACATGGCGCGCATATTCTTGTTGGCACACCGGGCCGTATTTTGGATCACCTTGATAAAGGTCGTATCGATTTATCTGAGCTAAATACGCTAGTACTCGATGAAGCAGATCGCATGTTGGATATGGGTTTCCAAGATTCATTAGATGCAATTATTGCGGAAGCACCAAAAGAGCGTCAGACCTTACTCTTTAGTGCCACTTTCCCACCTGAAATTAAGAAAATTGCCGATCGTATCATGCGCAATCCAGAGCTAGTGAAAGTAGAAAGTCAGCATGCTAACACCAGCATCAGCCAGTTTTTCTATGAAGCAGGAAGCTTTGAAGAACGTTTACGCGCCACTCAAATTTTACTGTTAACTCATAAACCTGAGTCATCTGTGATCTTCTGTAACACCAAACGTGAGACACAACAATTAGCCGATGAATTAGAATACAAAGGCTTTGATGTCATCGCTCTACACGGTGATTTAGAGCAGCGCGATCGTGACCAAGCGCTAGTCCGTTTTGCTAACAAAAGCTCATCAATTTTAGTGGCAACCGACGTTGCAGCTCGTGGCTTGGATGTTGAAAATTTAGATGCTGTAATTAACTTCGAACTCGCTCGTGATGCAGAAATTCATGTTCACCGCATTGGTCGTACAGGCCGCGCAGGCAGCAAAGGCATGGCATTTAGCCTATTCTCTGCTAAAGAAATGTTTAAAGTGGCACAAATTGATGAATACATGGACATTGCGATTTCACCATCGACGCTTCCATCTGCTGATGTGTTATCTGATGCGCCTTTCGTGGCTAAAATGGCGACCATTCAAATTGATGGCGGTAAGAAACAAAAAGTTCGTGCAGGTGATATTTTAGGTGCACTAACCGGTGGCGAGCAAAGCATTCAAGGCAGCCAAGTCGGTAAGATTAATTTATCTGACATTCGCGCCTATGTAGCAGTACAAAAAGATGTCGCCAAGAAAGCCCTTAAGATCATTTCAAATGGCAAAATGAAAGGTAAAACCTTCCGAGCTCGTATTATTTAATTAATATCTAGCTTTATTAAAATAGCCCTGTGAGTTCTGCTCACAGGGCTTTTTCGTGTAATAAAGGTTTAGTATTTTTAAACGTGCTTTGGA
This sequence comes from Vibrio hibernica, assembly GCF_015223435.1. Classification (GTDB taxonomy): domain Bacteria; phylum Pseudomonadota; class Gammaproteobacteria; order Enterobacterales; family Vibrionaceae; genus Vibrio; species Vibrio hibernica. Next base: position 60,339 of record NZ_VHKO01000003.1, on the reverse strand, counting down.
CAGAATTTTGTTAACCCTTTAACTCTAAATACGTAAATTTTAGATTAATATTTCTATGGGTTAATGCTTCAATTTGCTGACGATTTAGTGGGTGACTTCATTTACTTATTATCAATTTTTTCACCAGATACTAATATTTTGTTCTTTAAGTCCGCTGCTGCTCGTTTTTTAGACACATCTTCAATATTAGTTTTAGTTGATGCTGAAGTTTCACTGGGATTTCCCAGCATAAATACAGCTAAGCTCAAAGCAAGGAATAGCATAAGGAACCCATTACGAAGACATTGATACGCCGCTTCATTTCTTAACTGACGAATAATATTCATTAGTTCTTGTGCATATAGAGCTTCAACTAAATACGAGTCACCAATTTTCATTTTATTTAATAAATGATCTGTGCCGTATCCATATGTCGCCAATGTTTTAATTGCCCCTAATGCAGTGATCCCTGCCGCAAGCATATAAATCGATGCGACCCCACAAATTATTGATATATACATTGAAAATGGGCTATTTGGTGAAAACTTGACAAATGATCCACTAGCAGCAGCTAACACGGTTAAACTAATACTTAAACCGAGTGTAAATTTAAATGTCTTCTCATCTATTTTTATTGCACGTTCATGTTCTTCCTTAATGCGAATATTTAAGCTATCAGAACCTAGCTCTTTATATCTTTGAGACTTACTAGTTATCTCATTTTCATTACTAATTTTATTTAAAATATTGTTTTTGCTTTTCAAGAAAGGAAATATTGGAAAAAGTTCTTCAAAAATACGATAAATAAAGTTCATTATTTTCCCTCTGTCAGCCAAGTGGCAATATCTATATCAAATCTCCTATCTGAATTCACAAGCCAGCCCCACTCTCCAGTTGGATTAATTTCAACAAAAGTAAATTCACCATTACTTAAGAGAAGATCAATTGCCCCAAAGTTAAGTTTCAGTTTACTCAAGAGCTCAAAGCAGTGGTTTTCAATATCCTTTGGAAGCTTTATTTCTGTATATTCAACCAAATCACGATTAATTGTACGCCAATCCTCTTCTATCCCATGACCTTCGGAAGTTATTATTACCGCCACTAATTTATTTCCAATAACAGTTACTCTAATATCAATTTTTTGTGTTACATACTCTTGAACTGTAAGTGGAGCTGAGGACACATTTTGATCATTTAATTCAGAGGGGTCTTTTATAGTTGAATATGTAAACAGGCAATCATTGGACTCTCGAAGCAATATAGTATCCAGAGATTTTATTATTATTTTCTGCTTAAACCTTTGGAACTTATCAGCATCATTACCAATTAATGTTGTAGGTATTTTAAAACCAATATCTTGGGCTAAGATTAGTTGGTAAGCTTTTGTTTCAGCGAGATATGTAGCTTCTGGTCGATTCAACCAAGCAGCATTTTCAAAAATAACCAAACTCCTTAAAAAACCCATCCATTGACTTCGAGATAACTGCTCATCTATTGTTAAAGAGTTACTTGGTGTATTTCTTAAAAAAACAGGCTGTCTGTAATAAATAGATTTAGTTGCTGAAGTGACTTGGTAGATTTCCCCATCAACTCTAACTTCTAACAATTTATTTTCTATATCTATAGTTGAACGGTAGGTAGTAAAGTTTTCCTTGTTAAGCCGAAAATAGTTAACCCCTCGATTCTCCAACTCTTGTACAACAAGGTCAGTTGAAAAGTCATAAATGCTTGAGACTATAAGGACATCGACTATCATTCTCCTTTTTGATCCTCACCTGTTTCTTGATCACACTTTTTTGAAACTAATGCACCATATTTTGATCCTGGTGATACAAGGGGTTCACTTCCGGATAACCAATAACCTTTAGCACTATCAAAAATAGCATTTTCGGGCATCTCAGGTGATATTGAATAGGGTTTTCTTTTAGCTAACTCAATTAATATGTGTTGAGACATAAAACTTAACTCCATGTTGTAATTTATGGCGAATTATTACCCAGACACCTTGAATCATACTGATGCAAGGTGTGAAACAGATAAATACCATATATCAGTAAAATTAGCACCATACATGCTCAATATTCAACCAAGATGAATAGTATGTAAATTAGTAAGGATCGGGTAATGCAAACACAAAATGGATATAAAATAGTTAGTAATACGCTTTAACAGATTCTGAACTACGCTCCTTCGTCGCTATCCAGAATGACAACTTCTGACTAGCCTCGAGGTATAAATAAGTATTAAGTCTCCACAACGTCATCCCGTACATGAGCCTAGGCGAAGAAGATACGGGATCTCCTACCGCGAATTGAGGCTCAACAGTTGTTGGAGATCCTGAACATCGTTCGTTCCTCACTTTTTGAGATGACTATATTTTTAGGCATAAAACAGTTAACAACATCCTTTAGCAGATTCTGAACTGCGCTCCTTTGTCGCTATCCAGAATGACAATGTCTAACTAGTTTTGAGCATAAAGAATACAATTACTGATTCAACCCAAGCTCTTTTTGCAATCGCTTGGTTAATCCTAATGACACTATTCGATACGACTCTTTTAAGTAATAACGCAGTTCTTCATCGGTTTTTGCTTGAGTGTCGAAATGTTGTATCCATTTCATTCCGCGTGAGGCGAAATAAGGCGCGGGTTTATAGCCTTCTTGCTCCTTTAAAAAATCGAAATTTAATTCAGAGGCTTTAAATACATACGCAGGTTTATCTTTCTCGCCCCAACCACCAATCGCGAAAACTTTGCCACCCACCTTCCAAACATGTGCATTATTCCACTGCACCACATAGGTAGTGGATGGAATAGAACGGCATAATTGATTGAATTCATCATATGTCATAGTTTTTCCTATCTCGAATTCACCTATCAAATCATTGCATTACTTTATGCTTTTGATGCAGAAAGGATAAGCATCATTGGTCTTCTTAGTTCATCTTGCATTCCATCAATCGTATCAAGCATTTGTTGCGAAGGTGTTGGTTCTACTAATGCCTTTAATTGAAAACCAGCATTTAATAGTGATGAAATATAATTGGTATAAGTTCGATGGTATTTTTTAACCATACAGCCTAAAAACTCAGTATTGATTAAGCCTTCATGGAAATAGTTATCTAATGGCCAATGTGCTATTTCACCTTGCTCATTTAGTTGCCAATATTGTTTTTCATTCGCGGTAAAAATGGGGTTTTCAACCGAGAATAAAAACACGCCATTAGGTTTAAGTAATCCAAATACCTTGTGGCATAACGCAGCAAAATCTTGCACATAGTGGAATGCCAATGAGCTAATGATCACATCAAAGCTCTTCTCTGGAAAATCAATATCTTCTATCGCTGATTGAATATAACTAATTTTATCACTGGTATTAAACTTAGCTGCTTCGGTAAGCATTTTTTGAGAGATATCGACACCCACAACTTGTGTAGCACCTTGTTCTTGTGCATAGCGGCAATGCCAGCCAAAGCCACACCCCAGATCAAGAACGGCTTTCCCCCTTACATCAGGAAACAAAGCTTTTAGTTGATGCCATTCACCTGCCGCTTCTAAACCTTGTTGAGAACGAGGCATACTTTTGTATTGTTGAAAAAATTCATTATCGTCGTATTTATTTTCTTTCATCTTTATTAATGTCCACCAGTATTAGAAAAAACATTGATCACCATGACGCCTAAAATTATCAAAGCCATGCCTAAAATCGCAGGAAAATCGAGTTTCTGCCCATATAAGAACCACGAAACAATCGCTACTAAGACAATGCCTAACCCTGCCCAGATCGCATAAGCAATACCAACAGGTAAGACTTTCAGCGTCATTGATAAACAGTAGAAGGCAATCAGATAACCCACAACGACAATTAAGGATGGCACTAGCTTAGTAAAACCTTCAGCCGATTTCATTGCAGAGGTTGCTACCACCTCAGAAATAATCGCAATTCCTAAAAACAACCAATGTTTCATATCTTTCCTACACTTAACGTTAGACAACTTACGGTCATATTACGGTAAAGCCCAAACACCATAAATAAAAACATGACGGTGATCTCACTTTAATTTTCACTGATATTTAATAATTTTTATTCTGCATTTTACTATAAATTACAGTGTTTAATACCAATAAAATACAAAATACAAAGCACCATTCTCTTAATTTTGGAATATGATTAGCACTATCGAATGTTTCATTATTGTTAATAAGGTGAAGTATGCATGTAATCGTTTTAGGTGGTGGTGTGCTCGGTGTGGCAAGTGCTTGGTATCTTGCGAAGTCCGGCCATCAAGTTACCGTTATTGATCGCCAAAGTACTGTTGCTCAGGAAACTAGCCACGGTAATGCTGGAATGATTTCTCCCGGTTATAGCTCTCCTTGGGCCGCGCCCGGTGTACCGTTTAAAGCAGTCGGTTGGATGCTACAAGACTTATCACCTTTTATGATTAACATGAAAGAACTCGATGGTTATACCCTGTCGTGGATGACCAAAATGTTAGCCAACTGCAATACCCACAGTTATCAAGTTAACAAAGCACGCATGTTGCGAATTGCGGAATACAGCCGTGATTGCTTTGTCGATTTACGTCGTGAGCTCAACATTGATTATGACGCTCGCCAACTGGGTACTTTACAGTTATTTAGAAAACAAAAACAAATTGACGCGCTACAAAAAGATATTGAAGTATTGAAACAATTGGGCATTGAGCATCAAGCATTAGATATGGCTGGTTGCGTTAAACATGAACCCGCCCTGCAATATGTAAAAGATAAATTTGTGGGTGGTTTGCATCTGCCAGGTGATGAAACGGGAGATTGCTTCAAGTTCACCACTGAACTGGCTAAACAATGTGAACAAATGGGTGTCATCTTTATGATGGATACCCAGATTAACAAACTCAATCAATCGAATGGAAAAATCACCAGTGTCACAACCGATAAAGGTGAGATCCTTGGTGATACTTATTTGTGTGCATTAGGGAGTTATTCTCCTCAAATCCTGAACACCGTTGGTATTAAAGTGCCGATCTATCCGATCAAGGGTTACTCTCTCACACTTCCGATTGAAGATGAGTCGCGCGCTCCTCAGTCCACCATTATGGATGAAACGTATAAAATCGCGGTCACCCGCTTTGACGATCGTATTCGCGTTGGTGGTACAGCAGAAATTGCCTCTTATAATCTTGAGTTACCTGAAAAACGTCGCGCCAGCATTGATTTTGTGGTGCAAGATATGTTCCCCGGTGCTGCTGATGTAGCGAAAGCCGAGTTTTGGACAGGCTTACGCCCAATGACGCCAGATAGCACGCCAATTTTAGGTGGAACTCAGTATTCCAATTTATTTTTAAATACCGGCCATGGCACGTTAGGTTGGACGATGTCGTTAGGCTCTGCCAAGTTTGTGAGTGATATTATTAATCAAAAACAACCCGACATCGATCCTGAAGGTTTGTCTATCGAGCGTTATTATGGCTAGACCAACCACTGCAACCATTGATTTGACTGCATTTCGTCATAATTACCAATTGGCAAAAACACTGGCTAATGGACAACATGCGGTCGCTATTATCAAAGCGGATGCTTATGGGCATGGCGCGGTAAAAATGGCGCATGCGCTAAAAGAGGAAGCAGATGCTTTTGGTGTCGCGTGTATTGAGGAAGCACTAGAACTGCGCCAATCCGGCATTACTCAGCCAATTTTATTACTCGAAGGTTTTTTTAGTCCCGACGAACTGCCGCTAATTGCCGCCAATAACTTCTGGTGCGCAGTACACAGCGTCGAACAAATTGAATATATTGCTCACGCGGATTTAGAGTCTCCTATCACCATTTGGTTAAAAATGGATTGTGGAATGCATCGACTTGGTATTCCTCCCAAGCAATATCAGCTGGCTTATCAAAAATTGAAAGCGCTTTCACAGGTTGAAAAAATCGTCTGCATGAGTCACTTTTCCAGTGCAGATACCGCTTTTGCACCTGATAATATTACCCACCAGCAAATACAACGTTGCCAATCAATATTTGATCAACTCGATGCCGACATTAGCCTTGCCAATAGCGCTGCAACATTAGGATATCCCGAAGCAAGGCAACAATATTTAAGGCCTGGAATTATGCTCTATGGCGCGTCGCCTTATAGTGAACCTCATCCTTTGGCTGATCAGCTACAGCCAGTGATGACATTACATTCTGAAATTATTGCGATACGTGATGTACCGATCAATGAAGCCATTGGTTATGGTCAACGTTTTGTATGCTCAGCCCCAACCAAAGTGGGTACGGTCGCGATTGGCTATGCCGATGGTTATCCGCGTCATGCAAAAGATGGCACTCCGATAATAGTGAATGGACAGCGCACTCGAATTATTGGTCGGGTATCGATGGATATGCTCACCGTCGATTTAACTCATGTTACCGATGTTAAAATAGGTTCAACGGTGGAATTGTGGGGGAAACATCTTCTCGCGACTGAGGTTGCCGAACATTGTGATACGATCGCGTATACCTTGTTTACCGGGATCACTCGCCGTGTTCATAAACGCTACATCACATAAATATCATGTGAGATAACAACAAAAACGATTAGGGCTGGGTGGATATCTATTGGTGTATCAAGTCAACAGTTGTTACTCTATTTCTCAATATGTACTGGACTAAGCAACTGATATGACGACAAATGATAACCATCCATTTCGAAAAGCAACCTTTGGGCTCTTTATTGGCTCTTTCATCTCTTTTTGTAACTTGTATTTATTCCAACCACTCCTGCCTTTAATTGCTGATCATTACTCGGTGTCTGCCACTCAGGTAAACTGGGTGTTAGCCGCGGCTACTTTCACCCTGGCATTATCATTAGTGCCTTGGGCTATCTACTCTGAAAAAATTGGACGTCGTAAAGTTCTATTCATCAGCTTATATGCCTCTCCTGCTGTCGGCTTGCTATTACTTCTTTCAGATCAACTCATGGTACTGATCGCTGTCCGAGCCGTAATGGGTATCGCATTAGCTGGATTTATTGCCGTGGCGGTAGCCTATATGGCAGAAGAGTTTCCACCGAAAGTTTTCATGCTTGCGGTTGGATCTTACATCAGTGCCAATTCGCTAGGCGGGATCACGGGTAGAATTTTCGGCGGTATGGTCGGTGAATACTGGGGCTGGAAAGCAGCCGTAATTGGCATGGTGATACTCAGCCTGATTATTGCCATTATTGTGACATTACTGGTACCGGCACAACGAAATTTCACGATAAAAAATACCAATTTAGCCACACACACTAAAGATGCCTTTCGTCATTTTAAAACACCTTTGCTTTGGTTTGCGATGTTATTGGGCGGGCTTAACTTTGCCTTATTCGTTAACCTATATACAGTAATGGGCTTTCGCTTAGTTGCTGAACCCTTTTCTTTACCGGTAAGTTTAGTCTCCTTAATTTTCTTGTATTACTTAACCGGAACGATCACCTCACGATTAAGTGGCGTCTGGGTGCAATACTTCTCTTCGATTAAAGGAATGGTGTTAGGTACCGTGATCAGTTTGACTGGCATGTTCATCGCTCTTATTCCAACATTACCCGCTATGCTGATCGCCCTATTATTCATCAGCTCTGGTGCGTTTTTTACTCATTCTTTAGCTTATGCTTGGGTTAGCTCAAAGGCAAAAATTGCCAAAGCCAGCGCGACGGCTTTATATCTTGTCCATTATTATGTGGGTGGGAGTTTAGGTGGTTTTTATCTTATTTATTGCTGGCAACACGGTGGATGGCAAAGTGTTGTTTGGGGCGGCAGTGTTATCTATTTAGTCATGCTGTTAATTTGTTTAAAGCTAAAGCACTTAAATCAACAATCTATATAAGCCACCATAACTCAATTGAATTAACGGCAAATCTCCATCCTCTGAATAAAATTTGTTATCATCTGACAAATTTTATTCTCTAGGATCAAAAACCATGCAATTCACACTACTTACTTCTGAATTATTTACCCATTTATACCAAGATATTTCGGAGTTTCGTTTTACTTTTGATCTTCCTATTGCTGATTTAGACAGTCTTGATGATAAAGCCGATACTCTGCATACCTCTTTAGCCATTGAAGAACTTACCGAGCTTGCAGAAGCCGATTGTAAAACAGAGCAAGCCGATGCCATCGTCGATACTGTTTACGTCTTAATGGGTCGTCTTGTTCATCGTGGTGATAGCACCCTTGAAGCGAATATCGGGATCAGTTACATCATTGAATTGTTATTGCATGTGGCTAAAAACCGCGGGATTAATTTTTTACCATGTTGGGATGAAGTCCATTCAAGCAATATGAGTAAAGTGTGCCGTAATGAACAAGAATTTACTGAAACTCAAGCTTTTTATGCTAAGCAAAATGTTGAGTTAGATGGTATTGAAAAAGGCGAATACATCATTGCTAAATGTGCCAAAGATGTCGACATGCAAGGTAAAATTGTCCGTAAAGGAAAAGTACTAAAATCGGTTTATTATCGCCCTGCTGATCTTGCGTCATTGACTCAATAAGCTCTTATTTTTAACGCTTGTTCGATGAATCTCAATCTGACACTTCCATTCAAACGGCAGATTCAACCACGAATTGAAGATTGATAAAACGATAGATAAAAAAAAAGCCTGTCTAAAACTAGGCAGGCATAGATGTTGTGATTGTAATAACAACAAATAGGACGAGAATGTATCTCTATAGATAATGCGATTTCTGTGCCAACTTTTAAATCACCGACAAAAAACCCATAACCAATTGAAAATTAATGATAATAAAATAACTCATATTCATTTATTCATTAAATCCACTCTACCAACGTTTCTCTTGCCTACTCGTTGCACCACTTTTTATTTTACTTGCCTCTAAATTGATCATCGAATTAATCAATTAATAGATAAGCACTCTGCTCAATCTCCACCTTTCTAATTCGAGTCTCAAAGACTTGAGAAAGTAGCTCTGCGTTCATTATGATTGTTGTCTTGCCTTGTGCTTTCAGAATGCCTTGCTTGAGCACCACAACAGTATCGGAATGATGTAATGTTCGATTAAGATCATGATTTGCCATTAATACCGCCAGCCCTTTACTTGCCATTAAATCAATCAACTTATAAAGCAATCCTTGTTGACCTACATCTAATGGTGCGGCAGGTTCATCTAAAATTAATAATTTCGCTTGTGGGTTTAGCTCTGGCCAGACTTGCAAACACATACCGGCCAAACGCACTCGTTGCCACTCACCACCGGAAAGCTGACGAGTCTGCCTCTCTAATTTATTGGCGATACCTAATAATTGAGTAATCTCTCCCATTGCCTTTGCAACATCGGAAGCCTGTGCAGAAAGAGGGATCGATAAGGAAAGATAATGAGCAACCGACAAACTAAACGCCGATTGAAACTGTTGAGGTAAATATGCTCTCTGGTTAGCGAGCGATGCTAACGTTTGTGAGCGGATATCTTTGCCATCAATACGGATAGAACCTTCGCAAGCTAATAGACCAGAAACGGCTTCAAGAAGTGTGCTTTTCCCACTACCGTTTGGGCCTATCACATGCACTATCTCTCCAGCTTGAATGCTCAAAGACATTGGCATTAACCTTGGTGATAATGAAATAGAATCAATATCAATCATCTAATGTATGGTATCCATCTTTGTATTTATGAGTTATATACCCTAAGTAATTAGCGTTGTAGTAAGCCGGGTATATTAATGCTGATCATAGTTGCGTAATAGCATCCATATGAAAATTGGAGCGCCAATACTGGTCGTTACTACACCTAAAGGTAATTCCGCAGAGTGTAGCGATATCCGCGCAAGTAAATCAGCAAGAACCAGTAATGTCGCTCCAGAGAGTGCGGCCATTGGTAATAAATAACGGTTTTCACTGCCCAAAGTTAATCGAATCAAATGTGGGATGACTAAGCCGATAAAACTAATAACACCCCCAATCGCCACCGAGCATCCAACTAAAATGGCGATAACAACAATTAACTTCCAACGTAAATGAATAACGTTTAAACCTAATTGCTGGGCATGCTTCTCACCAAGCATCAATAAATCTAAATCCCGACCTCGGCTGCATAGCCATACAATGCAAGGCAGCATTAAAACAACCACACTAAGCTGTTGCCATGTTACACCACCGACACTGCCCATTAACCAGTACATTAAAATACGTAGATTAAAATTGTCGCTGAAATAAAATGCCCACGTTACCGCAGAGCTCGATAATATGCCTAAAGCAACACCAACTAGCAGTAATCTTGCGGTAGTAAGCTTCATCGCTTTAGCCAAACCTACGATGATAAAGGTAAAAACGAGCGCGCCTGCTATTGCCGCCAACATAGTGCCAAACACACCGGCCAACATAGGAAAGCAAAATAATAAGATCACCATGGCTAAGCTCGAACCACCAGATATTCCGATGATCCCCGGTTCTGCTAATGGATTACCTAATAGAACTTGCAATGTTGCGCCCGATACCGCCAATGCAGCACCGATAACCATAACGGCAATTAAGCGTGGTAAACGTAAATTAGCAAAGATTTGTTGTTGGAATTCAGACCATGGGAAAGTCCAAGGCAATGTCACCTCTCCAATCTTGAGGTAAGTTACGCTGAGAATGCACATTAACATCGCCATAATAAAAAAAGGTTTTTGCCAACGTGCTTGTTTAAAATCCATTAATTGATGGTATTGCATTTTTACCTTCGCAACCTATCGCTACATCTTGATCGAATTAACCGCAGCATTTTATTTCGCGGCGATTTTGAGTAAGTCATCCGAGCCTCTCATCAACTTTAATTGATTATCATGGCTGCCTTTCGGGATAAAGACAGACACTCTACGCCGATCCGTTTTTGCATGCTCTAAAAGTGCTGCCAATTGTGAGTAGTCATTGTACTGCTCACGGTCGGCATCCCTTCGACATAAATCAATAAACTCAAATGGGCAGTCACGCGGGTAAAGCACTAATTCTGATTGTTGCATTAAGCGTAATGACTTAATCGACAATAGCTCTACATCATCAGCATACTCAATCCACACTTGCGATCCTGTTACGCATGACTTTTGATCAAGAATTTGATTATAAAGAACCTCAAGATCTTTTCGGTCTGTCGCTTTATCTATTATTGGCGAGGTAAAAAACTGTTCCCAAAACTTACGTCGTTCATCAACCGATCCTAATTCGTCTTTTATGCTGTTTCGTTTTGAGGCGCCAAAATCAGCTAGCAGGGAAAGGTTTTGGGGCAAAATAGATTCTAATTTTTCGCGTAAATAACGGATTAATACCGGTGATGCGCCACCACTTGAAATGGCAATTTGTATTCGACCTCGGTTAATCATCGAAGGCGTAATGAAATCGCAATAAGGTGTGTCATCGACAACGTTGACCAGAATATTCTGGGCTTTTGCGTCCAAATGAACTTTATGATTCAGTTCCGGATTATCCGTTGTTGCCCACACCTGAACATAATCAACCAACATATCCGTTTGATAAAAAGACTGTACCCATAATAGCAATTCTTGTTCGGCGAGTTGATATAAATGTTTATGCACTTGGGGTGAAATAACAGTTACCTTAGCGCCAGCACGAAGTAGCATGTCAACTTTACGACAAGCAACGTCTCCACCACCAACAACCAGTACTGGTTTATTGTTGAGATCGATAAAAATTGGAAAATAACGCATCAGGATCCTTATATTGGGATAAACAGCACATTTAGATATTACCAAAATTGTGCAAATTAGTAACACACGATCGATATCACAAACAATTTTGCTTCGAAATTTTCTGAAAAAAACAGAAAAAACGCTAAAACACCCTATCCCAACAATTAATAATTTTATTAATACTCAACTTTCCAGAATTAATACAACAATGTTCACTAATGTCGCAATATTGCACTATTTACATCGAATTTACATTTGTCCATTCTAATCTTATTGAAGGATTTGTGATTTCACTCAAACACATATTGCTATATTCCGTTTGTGAAATCCCCATTCTTTCCTACGCTTAAGTAGTTAGGAATGTGTTTGGTTATAAGAATTTTAAACTGAACACATCGACCATTAAGATAAGTGTTCTAACAAAGCATTTTACTTGAGTAATTATTCACAGAGACCCCTCAACCAGTGGAAACTGGTTATTATGGACGTATACAGGAAGAATACATATGGCGAATAAAATCAAACTATTAACATCTGCTATAGCCGTTTCTGCTGCAATGATGGCAAGCTCATCTTTTGCAGGAACATTGCAAGATGTACAAAAAGCGGATGAATTAAAATGTGGAGTAAGTACTGGTTTAGCAGGCTTCTCTAACCCGGATGAAAAAGGCCAATGGAAAGGGATCGATGTTGAATATTGCCAAGCCATGGCAGCCGCGGTACTTGGTGACAAAACAAAGATTAAATACGTTCCTCTCAATGCAAAAGAACGTTTTACTGCTATTCAATCAGGCGAAGTTGACGTGCTTTCTCGTAACACTACATGGACACTACAACGTGATGCTTCACTTGGCTTAAACTTCGCAGGTGTGACTTACTACGATGGCCAAGGTTTTATGGTCAAAAAAGGCCTTGGTGTAAAAAGTGCAAAAGAACTTGATGGCGCTTCAGTCTGTGTTCAAGCCGGTACAACTACTGAACTAAACCTTGCCGATTACTTCCGTGTTCAAGGTATGTCTTTCAAGCCTGTCGTTTTCGATAATATGGATCAAACGTCAAAAGGTTTCGATTCCGGTCGTTGTGATGTATTAACCTCGGATCAATCTCAACTTTATGGGCTACGTTTAAACCTTAAAGATCCAAGCTCAGCCATCGTACTACCTGAAATTATCTCGAAAGAACCTTTAGGCCCAGTAGTTCGTCAAGGCGATGACCAGTGGTTTAATATCGCTAAATGGACGCTATTCGCTATGCTCAATGCTGAAGAATATGGCATTACTCAGAAAAATGTTGATGAGATGAAAAAGTCGGACAATCCAAATGTTAGACGTATTTTAGGTCTCGATGGTCCTAAAGGTGAGGGCTTAGGTCTAAAAGATGATTGGGCTTATCAAATCGTAAAACAAGTCGGTAACTACGGTGAGATGTTTGAACGTACAGTTGGCCAAGGTTCACCTTTGAAAGTTGACCGTGGCGTGAATAAATTATGGAACGAGGGTGGCTTTCAATACGCTCCACCGATTCGATAGTTTTCATTAGTTCTCGAAAAGATGAAGCTTCGTGCTATATAAAATCAAATATAGTGTAAGAAGTTAAAGGGCGGTTTCGACCGCCCTATTTATAATCAGGTTTTGAGGTTACTGCTGTATGAAACCCATTAAATCAAATGAAGCAGTCAATTCGTCAACTACGAGTAACTCGCTTTCAAGCTTAATTTATAATCCCAGATTTAGATCTATTGTTTTCCAGTTAATTACTGTTGCTGTTGTCGGTTACTTTCTTTATATCATCATCAATAATACGGTGACTAACCTGAACGATCGTGGCATAGCAACTGGCTTCGGATTTCTCAATCGTGAAGCAGGATTTAGCATTGGCTTAACTCTAATTGACTACAACGCAACTGATACTTTTGGACGAACCTTCTTTGTTGGTCTACTCAATACCGCACTTGTCTCTGTTCTGGGGATCATTCTCGCCACTATTATCGGATTTATCGTTGGTATTGCTCGATTATCTTCTAATTGGATTGTCAACCGCCTTGCTACTGTATTTATAGAAATAGTCCGAAATGTCCCTCCACTGCTACAAATTCTATTTTGGTACTTTGCCGTTTTACAAGCCCTACCTTCTGCTCGGCAAAGCTTAAGCTTTAGTGAAGCCGTTTTTTTAAACATTCGTGGTTTATACCTTCCCAAGCCTGTATTTGAAAGCGGAAGCATGCTCATTGGCATTGCTACAATTATAGCCGTAGCACTCAGTATCGGTCTATATTTTTGGTCAAAAAACAAACAGAAACTAACAGGTAAACAAACGCCTGTCGGTCGAATTACTCTAGGCTTATGCATTGGTCTGCCTTTGATTGCCTATTTCCTAGCGGGAATGCCAATTTCAGCTGAATATCCGGAATTAAAAGGGTTTAACTTTAAAGGCGGCATCACAATTCTACCGGAGTTGTTTGCCTTATTGATCGCTCTTGGTATTTTTACCGCTGCATTTATTGCTGAAATTGTCCGCTCGGGTATTGAAGCCGTTGACCATGGTCAAACAGAAGCGGCAATGGCTCTTGGTATTTCTCATACTAAAACATTAAAACTTGTTGTTATTCCACAAGCAATGCGAATCATTATCCCACCACTAACCAGTGAATATCTTAACTTAACCAAAAACTCATCATTAGCGATGGCAATTGGTTACCCTGATTTAGTATCCGTGTTTGCTGGCACAACGTTAAACCAAACCGGACAAGCGATTGAGATTATATTTATGACCATGGGCGTGTACTTAGCGTTAAGTCTACTCACCTCTTGGCTCATGAATATCTATAATAATAAAGTCGCATTAGTCGAACGATAAGGTGGAGAGAATAATGAAAACACATCAATTTCAACCTAGTCTTCCACCACCACAAAATACTGTGGGCGTTGTTGGCTGGATGCGTAAAAATCTATTTAGCAGTCCTACCAATACCATTACGACCGTTATTTTGGCTTACTTTGCTTTCCGTATCATTTGGCAGGTCTTAGAGTGGGGAGTGTTTAATGCCGATTGGTTTGGTACGACTCGAGATGACTGTACTAGCACAGGTGCCTGTTGGGTGTTTATCAGCGTTCGTTGGCAGCAGTATATGTATGGCTTCTACCCGACGGCTGAGTTATGGAGACCTCGTGTATTCTATGCCACTTTAGCCATACTAGTTGCGCTGATGGCGTATGAAAAAACACCTAAACGTACATGGATCTTTATTTTCTTTGGCAGCGCTTATCCCATATTAATGGCTGGCTTGCTTGAAGGCTCAATGTTTGGTCTGCCTGAAGTGTCAACCCATCAATGGGGTGGATTACTAGTGACCTTAATTCTAGCTATCATTGGTATTGTATTGTCATTACCCATTGGCGTGGTACTGGCATTAGGACGGCGTTCTACAATGCCAATCATCAATAAACTCAGCATAATTTATATTGAGATCTGGCGTGGCGTTCCGCTAATTACCGTCTTATTTATGGCATCGGTCATGTTACCCCTATTTTTCTCAAGTGGTATTCAAACCGATAAACTGATTCGAGCTTTAATCGGTGTCACTATGTTCTATTCCGCTTATATGGCCGAAGTGGTTCGTGGTGGTTTACAAGCGATACCAAAAGGCCAATATGAAGCAGCAGATTCTTTAGGATTAGGTTATTGGCAGAAGATGCGTTTGATCGTTTTGCCACAAGCTTTAAAAATTACTATTCCATCAATTGTGAACAACTTTTTGTCTCTCTTTAAAGATACAAGCTTAGTGCTCATCATTGGTATGTATGACGTGTTAGGAATAGGACAATCAGCCAATACTGACCCGAATTGGTTAGGGTATTCAACCGAAAGCTATGTATTTGTTGCACTCGTATTTTGGGTTTTCTGTTTTGGTATATCACGTTACTCAATGTATATCGAAAACAAACTCAACACTGGCCATAAACGTTAAGTGTAATTCAAGGAAGTATTATGACTGAACAACAAGATTACATGATCCAAATAAAGGACATGAATAAATGGTACGGTGAGTTTCACGTGCTAAAAAACATTAACCTTAACGTTAAAAAAGGTGAGAAAATTGTAATTTGTGGCCCCTCAGGATCAGGTAAATCAACCATGATCCGTTGTATTAACCATTTGGAAGAGCATCAAAAAGGCAGCATCCGGGTTTCAGGTACCGAATTAACAGAAGATTTAAAAACCATCGAAATCGTACGCAAAGAAGTGGGAATGTGTTTCCAACACTTTAATTTATTCCCCCACTTAACCGTATTAGAAAATTGCACTTTGGCGCCGATTTGGGTGAAGAAAATGCCGCAACATGAGGCCGTGAAGATCGCAATGAAATTCTTAGAGCGCGTTAAGATCCCAGATCAAGCCGATAAATACCCTGGTCAACTATCTGGTGGTCAACAACAACGTGTGGCCATTGCTCGTTCTTTATGTATGAATCCACAAGTCATGCTATTTGATGAGCCAACTTCAGCGCTTGATCCGGAAATGGTTCGCGAAGTTCTTGATGTAATGGTTGAGCTTGCCGGTGAGGGTATGACAATGCTTTGTGTCACTCACGAAATGGGGTTCGCTAAAGAAGTTGCTGATCGCGTTATTTTCATGGATGCAGGGGAAATTATTGAAGAGAATAATCCGAAAGAATTCTTTGAAAACCCACAATCCGATCGAACGATTAATTTCTTAAGTCAGATTTTGCATCACTAATAATTAGAATTTAAACACAGATAATATGAACTAGCCTTGCCTTTACCTTTGGTAATCGCGAGGTTTTTTTTATTAATTGAGTAAATATAATCACTATGACAATATATTCTCTCAATAATAATTTCACCTCCAAATACACAACATCAGCTGTTACAACTTAGTATCGAATCTGTCGTTATAATTTAACTACATTCGTTTATAATAATTCTATTCGTGGTTAACACTTGAAAAAGTGAACTTATAGCCGCATTTAAGGACTAACAAAAGTATAAGCTGATCTCGTTTTATGGCAGACTTAGCTTAACGAAAGCGTTACTAATGAGGAAATTTATGAACAGTCCACTAACATCACGCTCAGCAAGAAGCGCAGGCGTTGTACAAACGAACAAAGTATTACGCAATACTTACTTCCTATTATCAATGACATTACTTTGGTCTGCGGTTGTGGCTGGCGTATCAATGGCGCTAAATTTACCTCACCCTGGCATCATTATCATGTTGGTTGGTTTCTACGGTTTACTTTTCTTAACCGAGAAAAACCGTAATTCTAGTTTAGGATTAGTATTTACATTCTTATTTACGGGTTTCTTGGGATACACCTTAGGTCCGATTCTAAATATGTATGTTGCCAACGGTATGGGTGACATCATCATTACATCACTTGGCGGTACCGCATTAGCGTTTATGGCAGCTTCAGCTTACGCCCTTACGACTAAACGTGATCTTTCCGTACTGAACGGTGTCATGATGGCTGGTTTCATTGTGATCGTGGTTGGTATGGTTGCAAGCTTCTTCATCCATATTCCAATGTTCCATCTTGCACTAAGCGGTATGTTTGTCTTGTTTTCAACAGGTGCTATCTTGTTGACTACTCAAAACATTATTCGTGGTGGTGAATCTAACTACATTTCAGCTACGATTACGCTGTATGTATCGATTTACAATATTTTCATTAGTTTATTAAGCATTCTAGGCATCACAAGCCGAGATTAATCTACAATTAAATAGACTACTTAAATACCTAAGTAAAACGGTATATGTAACTAGCCCGAAAGTGCTCTCTAGCAATAGATTCACTTTCGGGCTTTTTTATGTCGTTAATCTGTTGGCTCCCGTGAAAGATTCCGCTACCCTTATCACATTATTATCCTTTAAAAGCCATTAGGTAAGCCATGTATCACTTTAATCAACAAATCATTGAAACCGATACTGAAGGATATTTACTCGATCAGACCCAATGGTGCAAAGAGCTTGTTCCTCTTTTGGCTGAGTCTGAAAATATAGAATTAACCGACGCTCACTGGGAAGTCATTTTATTTGTCCGTAATTTTTACCTAGAATTCAAAACATCACCTGCTGTTCGAATGCTGGTTAAAGCAATGGAAAAAGCGCATGGCCCAGAAAAAGGCAGCAGTAAATACCTATTTAAACTATTTAAAAAAGGCCCGGCAAAACAAGCAACTAAACTTGCAGGGTTACCCAAACCAGCGAAATGTTTATGACGCTAGATACCAATCAGATCACAAAATAACAAAGTCTCGCGTGACTTTCTTCTCTGTCGGCACTTCTTGCAGCCGTTCAACAAACGCCGTTCGTGGCCCTTTTTTAAGCCAAGCCTCGAACTCTGCAACTTGGCTTTCATCACCACAAGCTAGGACTTCAACATCCCCATTGTTTAGATTTTTCGCATAGCCTGTTAATCCCATAACCAAACCTTGGTGTGCAGTTTGATAACGAAAACCAACGCCTTGAACTAAACCTGAAACGATAAATAAGCGATTACAAAATGCCATATACCCTCCATTTACTGCATTTATTTCCTTAACCATTAAAATTCTAGCAATTATCACGGTTAAATTTGCTTTCCTTTTCACATTAACTGAAAATACGGTTTTCCTTTCTATTCTAGGCAACTCAATCTTATGACTCCTGCTATTTACCTTGTTAAAGGCCGTGAAAAGTCCCTTATTCGTCGTCACCCTTGGGTATTTTCTCGTGGCATTCAAAAAGTAGAAGGTAATCCAGAACTTGGCGATACCGTGGATGTATTTTCAAACAGTGGTCAATGGTTGGCAAAAGCCGCCTACTCGCCTCAATCTCAAATTCGAGCTCGTGTATGGTCATTTGAAAAAGAAAATATCGATACCGCATTCTTTGTTAAGCGTTTACAAGATGCACAAGCGATGCGAGAAGCGATTATTAAGCGTGGTGGCTTGACGGGTTATCGCTTAATTGCCGGTGAATCAGATTGTTTACCAGGTATCACTATTGATCGCTACCAAGACTTCTTAGTATGCCAGTTATTAAGTGCAGGCGCTGAAGCGAAGCGTGAAGAATTGATTGATGCATTGAAGCAAGTATTTCCAACTTGTAGTATCTATGAACGCTCAGATGTTTCAGTGCGCAAAAAAGAAGGCTTAAAAGAACGACAAGGCCTTATTCATGGCGATATGCCTCCAAGCTCTATCGTCATTGAAGAAAATGGCATCAAAATTCAAGTGGATATTCAGAAAGGCCACAAAACAGGATTTTATCTTGATCAACGTGATAGCCGCCAACAAGCGATGAAATACGTTGCAGGAAAGTCTGTATTAAACTGCTTCTCATATACTGGTGGATTTGGTTTATATGCGCTGAAAGGTAATGCGACTAACGTTATCAATGCGGATGTATCTCAACCTGCGCTTGATAATGCAAAAGCCAATGCAGAGTTAAATGGATTCGATTTATCGAAAGCTGAATTTTTAAATGCCGACGTGTTTAAGCTATTACGAGAGTATCGTGAAAATGGCACTAAATTTGATGTTGTGATCATGGACCCGCCTAAGTTTGCAGAATCCAAAGCCCAATTAAATGGTGCTTGTCGTGGATATAAAGACATCAACATGTTGGCAATGCAAATCCTAAACCCTGGCGGTATATTACTCACTTATTCTTGCTCTGGTTTAATGGAATCTAATTTATTTCAAAAAATCATTGCCGATGCAGCATTAGACGCGGGTCGTCGAGTACAATTTATTGAACGCTTTGCCCAAGCAGCCGATCACCCCGTTGATAGCGCATATCCAGAAGGATTTTACTTGAAAGGCTTTGCTTGCCAGGTTAACTAACACTCTTGTGGTGCTAATGATGCACCCAATTACTTTATAGAGAATACAGCATGTCAAAATTAACGAATGATATTGAAGCAAACCTAGCTTTGTTTGTAAAAGAGACTCAAGAAACCAAATTGGTTTGGGGTTTAAAAAATGATGAAGGTTGGCTATCTTGTGACTCTTCTGAATTTGAAGAAAGTGAAGTCATGCCATTCTGGTCAGCAAAAGAAGACGCTCAAACGCACAATGTTGAAGAATGGTCTGATTTTGAAGTACTAGAAATCCCACTCGATATTTTTGTTGAAGATTGGTTAATTACTCTTGCAGAAGATGGGGTATTAATTGGCACAAACTGGAATGATCAACTTGAAGGTCAGGAACTTGAGCCTTCAGAACTGGCTAAACAATACATCTAAATATTAAAGACATTTAGAATCACAACGAAGAAGAGTTTTTACTTTAAATTTCACATTTAAGAGTATCAACCGGAAGCCCCACAAAAATATTGTCATCTTTGTGGGGCTATTTTTTGGAGTCGAATTAAGGTTCTGTTACGGCTTGCATTGCCAACAATTCAGCCATGATTGTATTTTTATTCGCTAAATAGTCATCCAGCCCTGCTTTGCGTAAATCACATGCAGGACAATCACCGCATCCATTACCAATTATTCCATTATAACAAGTAAGTGTTTGAGTTCGAACTAGATCTAAAGCTTGATATTGATCAGCTAATGCCCACGTTTGTGCTTTATTTAGCCACATTAATGGTGTTTTTATTTCAAATAATCTATCCATTCCGAGTACTAAAGATTGATTGATCGACTTTACAAACTCATCACGGCAATCCGGATAACCTGAAAAATCGGTTTCACAAACGCCAGTAATAACCGCATCGGCTCCAATTTGGTACGCGTAAATGCCTGCAAGAGTTAGAAATAAGATATTACGACCAGGAACAAAAGAGTTTGGTAAGCCATTTTCTTGTAATTCATGTGAGACCGGAATGTCATCGCGCGTTAGAGAGCTAATCGCAAGTTCATTAAGCAAGCCAACATCCATTATCTTATGCGCAGTAATACCTAACTGTTGAGCAACTTTTTGAGCAACTTGAATTTCTTGCTTATGACGCTGACCATAATCAAAGGTAATCGCGTGAACCTCATCATAGTCTTGTATTGCTTGAACAAGACATGTAGTTGAATCTTGTCCCCCACTAAAAACGACAACTGCTTTACTCATAAATATATTCCTAAATTAATATTAGACGCATTGGCATGTGGTTTAATTCGCCCTAATAACATTGCATTTAACGTCAGGAAAAACACCACGGCACATTTGGTTAAATAAGTCATCATACTGCTATTAGATACTGAATCAATAATCTGTGGCGCAAAAATAATCCCTCCGACAGCTACGATGGATACCAACGTTATTTGAACTTTTGGTGAGAAAAAACCATCAAATATTGACTGCTTGAAACTCACGCTAAGCAGTAAAGAGATTGCCAAGGCCATTGCAGCCAACTGGCCAATAATCAAAGCATGACTAAACCAAACCAGACCATGCAAACACAGCGTTAATAACCACCAGAAGATGGGGTTAACCATCACATTTAATACATGGATATTTTTATTATTTTCAATACGAATATAGTGCCAAGCAATCAATATTCCTAACGCGTAACCACACAGAATATCCGAGAAAAAATGCCCTCCAAGCCAAACCGTTGCCAAGTCTTTACATACAATAAAAAGCACCAATAATAGCAAAACTTTATAAGGAGAGAATTCTTTATATCTTCTCACCAATGCATTAAAAACATAACATAACCAAACCATGCTTAACGTTGCGCTTAAACTTGGCATTCCAAAGCCCGTTTTATTAGACATATGTATATCAGGAAAATAGGCTTCCGGTCTTGGAAGCTGCAACCTTAGCTGAATAAAGTAGACGATTACCGCCGTCACGATAATAATAAGGCATAGACGAATACTAAATTTTGCACCAAATAAATAGTTGATGAGTGGTAATACAAGTAGAACCATAAAAATACTAGAAAAACTATCTAGCAACAACATAACCCAAACAAACCCGCGGCTAAAAGCGTTATCCAAGTTTAAAATGCTATTTTGTATCGTCTCAATAAAAGAGATCTCAATGCTCTGAACATAAGGCGCTGAGCTGACCGTATTATAAATATATTGAACATCCTGATTATGGACCTTATGCCCAAAAACTTGTTGTTTCCACTGTTCAGGGAAGCGATATTCTTGGGCCGATATATTCTCAGGTAATGACAAAAAAACGCTCTGTGTTTCTAGCCCGTAACTAGGCGCAAACCACGCAGGTACAAAGTGAAATCCGCGTTTATTTTGATGGTGATAGACAAAAATCGGAGACTCCACCTCACAATCGTAAATATAAGCAGTTTTTGTTTTCGTCAATAACGCTTTTGCATTCACAACAAGGCCGCTTTCTTCCCATGTTTCTCGCTCTGCGGCCACTTTAGGGCTTTCTCCAGCCTCAATAGTTCCACCCGGTAGAGAATACAACCCAGTGATGACCTCTTGAATAAAGACAACTTGATTATCTGCTTGGATATAACACAATGCGCCTTTTAACTTAGCATCACTAGCATGCGCTATAGAGGAAGCTAACAGCATATACAAAACAAAAAATAGCATAGCGGTTTGTTTCAAATGTGTGATTCCATATAACGAATGATGCATGGATGAGACAACTCATATATACCTTGAATAATTTGGAATATAGAGAGACCGTAATTAACCGATTAAAGATTTACGTAAACAATGTATATGTGGTTGAAAGCCCATTTTCTTATAAAAGCCTTGCCCTACTTGGTTAAAATCCCACACTTCAACAAATAATTGAGCAACACCATAATCAAATAATGTTTTCTCTATACGATGAAACAAAGCGATTGAGACTTCTCCATTTCTATATTTAGGATGAACATAAAATTCATCGATGCTTCCCATTGGAATGGGTTTACTTACCGAAGATACCAACTCACAAAAGTGGGCAGTGATAAAGCCAATAATTTCTGCATCTTTTTCTGCAACAAAAACCAAGCATTCTGGGTGCTCTAAATAACGATCTATACTTTTTTCTTGTTCAATTTCTTGCGCCGTTTTAAACAGTTCAGGCTGTGTTTGGTGGTGATGATCATGAAGTTGAAACATTAATTCATTCAAGCTTTCGAGATCGTTTTCTCTCGCGGCTCTTATTTGTAACTTCATGACTTTAGTCACCTATATTATCGTGGTTCAAATTGAGATGAATATTTCGCTCGCATGAGTCTATTCATATTGGCACTATATTTTACTGTAAAGCTTAAGGTTTGTATTTAATAATCCTTTCACATCTTAATCTTAGTTCCATTTAATTCTACAAAACAGATGCTAATCAAACGTTCATTTTAAACTTCTCCTCTTAACTTTTATTTATTACACTGTTGTGACACCCACTCACGAGGCACAACGTCCATGCTAGATTACGCCCTGCTCACCGCTTTTATTCCTACTTTCTTTTTTGTCTCGATTACTCCTGGTATGTGTATGACCCTCGCCCTCACTCTTGGTATGAGTATTGGTGTCAAACGAACATTATGGATGATGGCTGGTGAACTCGTTGGCGTCGCTGTCGTTGCCACCGCGGCAGTTATTGGTGTTGCAGCAATTATGCTTAATTATCCAAGCTTATTTACGATTTTAAAATGGATAGGCGGCGCTTATCTAATTTGGATTGGCATTAACATGTGGCGCAACAAAGGTAAAATGTCCCTCAACTTAGATAATCAACAACAGCCAACTCAACGTTTACAGCTGATGAGTCAAGGCTTCATTACTGCAATTGCAAATCCGAAAGGCTGGGCATTTATGATCTCCTTATTACCACCCTTTATTAATATCGATAAATCAGTCTCCCATCAAATGATTGTCTTAATTGGAATTATTTTATGCACAGAGTTTATTTCTATGCTGGCTTATGCAACAGGTGGAAAAAGCCTACGATTGTTCTTAAGTAAAGGAAATAATGTGCGCTTTCTCAACCGCATCGCAGGAACACTTATGATTGCTGTCGGTATTTGGTTAGCCATGATTGATTAGCTCTATATAAAGGGCAATAAACGAGCGATTAATGCTTCATTTTTACTCAAATTAAGAGCTTATAACTAAACGTCATAATTAATGCCTTATGTCACTTTGTACCCGCAAGATTAAAGCGGTAAATTTGCGAGCAATAAATTCAGTAATAAATTTTGTCCATTTTATACAAATTAAGGATTAATATATGTCTATTGCCGTTATCGCTAATCTTGCGATTTTTGTGGGCATCCTTCTCTTTTTGTTTTTACAACAAAGAAAAGCCAATAACAGTTTATCTCGTCAAGTTTTACTCGGGTTAATATTCGGTAGTGTATTTGGTCTGCTTGTTCATGTTTTTTATGGTGAAGGTAATCCAATCATCAAACAAACTCTTGAATGGGTAAATGTGGTTGGCAGCGGATATGTTGGCTTGCTAAAAATGGTCATTATGCCACTAGTGTTAGTTTCTATGATTGCCGCTGTAGTTAAATTAGAAAACTCAGGCTCTCTTGGCAAAATTAGTGGTTTAACTATTGGCGTACTCCTTTTCACCACTATGATTGCCGCTCTAGTTGGTATTATCGTCACACATTTATTTGGCTTATCGGCTGCAGGACTAACGGAAGGTGTTCGAGAGTCCGCCACGATTTCTGTTTTAGAAACTAAAATGGGTAGCGTTGCCGATCTAACCATTCCACAAATGTTAGTGAGCTTTATTCCAACCAATCCGTTTGCTGATTTAACAGGTTCTCGTTCAACATCTATTATTGCGGTTGTTATCTTCGGTATTTTAACCGGCATTGCGGCCCGCCGCGTGATGATTGAAAAGAAAGAATTAGAAGCCCCTATTCGTACTTTTGTTGACGCTATTCAGTCGATTGTAATGCGTTTGGTTCGTATGATTATTTCATTAACGCCATACGGTATTGCAGCATTAATGGCTAAAGTAGTGGCGACATCAAGTGTCGGAGATATTTTAAACCTTATCGGCTTCATTGTTGCTTCTTATATTGCTATTTTCTTGATGTTTATTGTGCATGGAATATTAGTTTCTTTCGTAGGTGTGAGTCCAAAAGAATACTTTAAGCGCATCTGGCCAGTATTAACATTCGCATTCACCTCACGTAGCTCAGCTGCAACCATTCCATTAAATGTTGAAGCTCAAATTACTAAATTGAATGTTCCACCAGCTATCGCTAATTTAGCAGCAACGTTTGGTGCGACAATTGGACAAAATGGTTGCGCGGGTATTTATCCTGCCATGCTAGCCGTAATGGTTGCTCCAACGGTGGGCATTAATCCAATGGATTTTAACTTTATTATTTCTTTAGTTGCGATGATTACTATTAGTTCATTCGGTATTGCGGGTGTCGGCGGCGGTGCAACTTTTGCAGCCCTTATCGTATTACCGTCAATGGGGTTACCAGTCACCATTGTTGCCTTATTAATTTCGATTGAACCATTAATTGATATGGCTCGTACCGCACTGAATGTAAGTGGCGCAATGACAGCGGGCACAATTACCTCTCGTTTGTTAGGCAACAAAAAAGAAATCAATCAAGAATTTAAAACAATTCAAGTGCAAACTGCCGATTAAGGCTTTACCTAGGCAGAGACTTTATGCAGGCTGAAGCTTTAGTCCAGAGTTAATTAAAGCTCTATATAGCCTGAAACTAATTCGGTATAGATGACTTAGCTAAAATAGAAAACCCACAATATGTTCGACACATACTGTGGGTTTCTTGTATTGATAAGATCAAAAAATAAAACTATAAAATAGCCAATGCAACTTTGGCTAAATTGAATGCATCAACATAGCCAGAATGTTGTCGCCCTTCCCACTCAATATTCAAGTTTTCTTGTGCTTCTTTATGACCAATGCGCTTATCTTTTAAGCGAGATTGAATTCGATACAAGGTGGCAAGATTCAAAAATTCTTTAAACGGAAAAACGAGCCCTTTTTGTTCGCATTCTAATCGCAAGATCTCATCATCTCGCCCCCAAGCTGCATAAATTTTATTCGAACCACCAAAATTTTTGACCATGGACTTTAAAACGGATTCTAGTGGCCTTCCTTGTTTTTGCACTATACGAGGTGTTATTCCCGTTAATTCATAACAAAAACCAGAAATTTCATCCTCTTCTGGTTTTACATAAAACTGTGCGCGCTTCACAATCGTCCCCAGAACAAGATCGACCTCTGCTAAGCCAATTTCTATAATTTCACCCGTGACCTTGTCACTGCGATTGTTCTTTATATCATCTTGACTCCAACAGCACATTTCTAAATCGAAGCATACCACTCTGTTATAATTCATGGTTTTTCCTATTATGATTCATAATATTCCGCCTCAATATTAAAAAAAGAATTCTAACAAAATTAACCATGCCAATGCTAAGAAAATACCAATCACCACTATGCTTTGCTTATAATTCAATCAGTAATTTAACTCATAAAGATTTACGTGAGTAAAAGTACATTCTTTTAGATGATTATATTCGTAATGTGACCGCGATTTTTAACGGTTTGAAGCATCATTATGATAAAATAATTCCAATTTTATGACTTGCTCTTGTCTTTTTGTTGACCTTGTTTTTTCAAGATCCGCCCAAAGATAAGTCACTGAGTATTTTCTAACAGAGACATCACCATGACTTTTGATTTATCAGCAATGCCAACTACTTTTGATCTTCTGCATATCATCTTAGCCGCAACCACGGTTTTATTTTTATTACTATCAATGCGCCGTAAAACGGTTGAGAAAATCATTGAAAAGCCAGTCGAAAAGATCGTTGAAATAGAAAAGCCGGTAGAAAAAATTGTTGAAGTCGAGAAAGTAATCGAAGTTGAAAAAATCGTAGAAAAAATTATTGAAGTAGAATCTAAGCTTAAAAGTTCGCCAACGGAGTCTGCATTACAATTAATGTCTATCTTTCAACAAGAAGCTCGTTTAATTGATTTCTTATCAGAAGATCTTACTGGTTTTAGCGATGAAGAAGTCGGGGCAGCGGCACGTGTGATTCATATTGGTGGACAAAAAGTATTGGCCGATCACTTCACTCTTTCTCACATTCGCAGTGAAGATGAAGAAACACGCATTACGATCGAACAAGGCTTTAACGCCCAAGCAATTCGCTTAACCGGCCATGTTTCAGGCCTAGCGCCATTTACTGGTACGTTAATTCATCGCGGTTGGAAAGCAGATAATATTACTCTACCTAAATTATCAGAAAACTATGACTCTTCAGTATTAGCACCGGCTGAGGTTGAACTGTAATGGATATGAATAATTCGTCTCAAGACGCTCAAGCCCAATTTTTTGTTGGTATCGATTTAGGCACCACCAACTGCGTATTATCTTACCGCTCAATAAGTGAAGAAAACGCACCTGTGCAAGTCTTTCCTATTGCGCAACTGATCGCATCAGGACAGGTACAGGAATTAAATCAACTGCCTTCATTTTTGTATCAAGCACATGAAACAGAATTAGCACCCGGAACAACCGTCCTGCCTTGGACACAGCAACCCAATGCATTGGTTGGAACCATTGCTCGTCAAATGGGTAACAAAACCCCAATGCGTTTAGTCGCCAGTGCAAAAAGTTGGTTGTGCCACGGCGGTGTTGATCGTCGTGAAGCCTTTTTGCCACAATCAGGTCAAACTGATACAGATGACATCGATAAAGTGTCACCATTAAAAGCGACTGAATTATACTTAGCGCATTTAATCTCAGCTTGGGATCACCAACATGCTTCGGCTCCATTAGCTCAGCAACAAGTGACTATCACGATCCCTGCTTCCTTTGATCCTGCGGCAAAAGAATTAACGGCCGAAGCGGCGCGTAACGCGGGCTTAAAACAAGTTACACTGTTAGAAGAGCCGCAAGCGGCTTTATATAGTTGGATTGATAGCAATAATGACAAATGGCGTGAACAAGTTGAGCTGGGTGATCTGGTACTTGTCGTTGATGTCGGTGGCGGTACGACTGATCTGTCACTAGTTTCGGTAACTGAGCACAATGGCAACTTAGACTTAGAGCGTATTGCGGTTGGTGAGCATATTTTGCTTGGCGGCGACAACATGGATCTTGCGCTCGCTTATCGCCTAAAAATGAATTTAGCGCAACAAGGTAAGCAACTTCAACCTTGGCAAGTTCAAGCTTTGGCACATTTATGTCGTGATGCTAAAGAAGCGCTCCTTTCTGATAGCAACTTAACATCAGTACCAATTGTAGTGCCAAGTCGGGGTTCAAAGCTGCTTGGCAGCACATTGAAAACAGAATTAACGCAACAAGATGTGCAACAAACTCTGGTTGATGGTTTCTTCCCACAAGTTGCCGTTACCGAACATCCAGTGCAATCGACTCGAGCAGCATTAACGCAATTAGGTTTACCTTATGCTCAAGATGCTGCAATCACGCGTCATATTGCCGCATTCTTAACTCGTCAGAACCAAGCTCAAAACAATCACGATGATAGTTCAAGCTTTATCAAGCCAACTAAAGTGCTGTTTAACGGTGGCGTATTAAAATCAGAATTACTGTCAAAGCGCCTTTTAAGCACCATTAATAGTTGGTTAACCACCGATGATAGCAAAGGAATTTCTGCATTAACTGGTGTCGACCTTGATTTAGCCGTTTCTCGTGGCGCGGCTTATTATGGTTTCATCCGTCACAATATAACCAATAATAATGCTGGGGTTCGGATCCGTGGCGGCATTGCTAATAGTTATTATGTGGGAATTGAAAGCGCAATGCCGGCAATTCCAGGAATGGCGCCACCGATGGAAGCCATTTGCGTCGCACCTTTTGGTTTAGAAGAAGGCAGCCATGTACAAGTTGAAAATCAAGAATTTGGATTAGTCATTGGTCAACCTGTTCAATTTCAATTTTACGGTTCAAATACCCGTCGTGAAGACAGTGTTGGTACCCACTTAGATTTCTGGATGCCAGAAGAACTTGAAGAGTTGCCTGAAATACAGATGACATTGGATGCACAGCAAGGTCGCAATATTGGTGATGTCGTCGTGGTTAACTTAGCTGCCACTGTCACCGAAATTGGCACTCTTGAGCTTGAGGCCATCGCCAAAGATAACGGTCAGAAATGGCATGTCGAATTTAGTGTTCGCCACTAATGCATACGCTATGATGAAGTAACAGCACGGCATATCACTCGACTCTTAGAATGATATGCCGTTTTTGTTTTATTCCCTTTTTTCTCAATAGGAATCACTATGCCATCAACACTTTCTCGCTCAACTAAAGCGCAATACTTAATCGGTATCGATTTAGGAACCACAAACAGTGTGTTGGCTTATTGCGAGATTCAAGATGACCTTACCCACAGCCCAGTGGCTATCTTCGATATTGATCAGCTTGTCGGCGCAGGTGAAGTAGCACGCAAGCCTCTATTGCCATCTTTTCGTTTTCATCCGGCTAACAACCAATTTCAAGAGCATGATTTAACGCTTCCTTGGGATAACCAAACGATTGTTGATGATTTACCCAACGCAATTATTGGGGAATGGGCGCGTGAATTAGGCGCGAAAGTCGAAGGTCGTCAAGTGTCGAGTGCGAAGAGTTGGCTTTCACATGATGCGGTTGACCGAGAGTCTGATATTTTGCCTTGGTCATCGAATGATGATGTAGAGAAAATCTCACCATTAATCGCCAGCGCCAGCTATTTAAATCATATGCGTCAAAGCTGGAATCACCATCACCCGATCCATAAGCTCGAACAGCAAGAAGTGATCGTGACGATCCCGGCATCATTTGATGAAACTGCGCGTAACTTAACGCTACAAGCGGCAAAACTAGCAGGGTTGCCGAACATCCATTTATTGGAAGAACCTCAAGCGGTATGTTATGACTGGTATAGTCGTCATTTAGATTCAGCATCTGAACAGCTAGAAAATATCCCCTCAATTTTAGTTTGCGATGTTGGCGGTGGTACGACCGATCTTAGCTTAATCTCTGCGACTCATACCGATGGTAATTTGAGCCTTAATCGAATAGGGGTTGGCGATCACTTAATGCTCGGCGGTGACAATATTGATCTCGCTCTCGCCCACCTTGCCGAGCAACGTTTAAGTGATAACAGCACCAGTAAAAAACTCAACGCCGCCTCACTGATGAAGCTGATCCAACAAACTCGTAAAGTAAAAGAAGATCTACTGCGACCCGATGCCCCCGAGCAAGCTAAAATATCCGTATTAGGCTCGGGTTCTCGATTAATTGGTGGCACGAAAAGCGCACCGATTACTAAGCAAGAGATCCATCAAATTGTACTGGATGGCTTTTTCCCTCTCACAGACAAAAATGAAATGCCCCTAAAACGCCGTACTGCCGTCGTTGAATTTGGTCTGCCTTATGCTGCCGATGCCGCGATCAGTCGTCATATTGCTGAATTCATTCAAAATCACGCCCCTGAACAACGTATTCCCGCGGGCTTATTATTAAACGGTGGTGTGTTTAATAGCGAGTTAGTTGAAAACCGTATGGTGGATTTATTCAATAAATGGAACGATTCCCCTATTACATTATTGGATAATCCAAACCCAGATTTATCGGTGGCATTCGGCGCTGTCGCGTATACAAAAGCACGTCGCGGCGCACAACTTAAAATTGGAGGTGGCTCCGCCCGATCTTACTTCTTACATCTCAAGCAAAAAAAGAAAGCTTCACAGGCATTATGTTTACTCGCAAAAGGCAGTGAAGCTGGCCATGAAATTCGCTTAACGGGGCGTAAGTTTTTACTCACACTAGGAGAGCCAATTCAAATCGATCTGCTGACGTCTACTCAAGAGCAATTTATTGATAGCACCAATTTATTAACTCCACCACAAAACAGCTTGTTACTTGATGTTGATAAAAATCGATCTCAAGTCGCTTTTAGACCATTGCCACCTTATATTGCCACTCTCGATAGCAATACGTCGCGCGATGCTCTGCAAGCTAATCAAAAAGATCGAGTCGAGGTCATGCTTGCTTGCCAACTGACCGAGGTGGGCACATTAAAATTAGAATGTGTCAGCTTGGAAGATAACAAGCAAAGATGGTTATTAGAATTTGAAACTCGAAAACATGAAGAGTTCGAGCAAGCACAAGCACACCCGAGGCTGGCTCAAGCGCAAGATTTGATTGCAACCGCATATTCAGGCAATAGAAAAATAGATAATCCAAAACTGATTAAAACACTGAATAAAGACTTAGAAAAACAATTAGGCAAACGTGAGCTGTGGGATTTTTCGACTTTACGCCAATTATTTGATGCATTTTCACTGGGTAATAAGCGCCGCCGCCGCTCTGCCGATCATGAAAAACAATGGTTACGCTTAGCTGGATTTTGTTTACGCCCAGGATTTGGTGATCCAACCGATAGTTGGCGCTGTGAACAAACGTGGTCTTTATACCAACAAGGCATCCAATTCCCTTCCAGTCAAACTTGGTCTGACTGGTGGATCTTCTGGCGCCGAATTGCGGGTGGACTTAATCAAGAACAACAAGAAACAATTTTGGCCGATATTGCTAAATATTTACATCCTGGAGCCCATAGTGCCAAAGGTGCCAGTAAAGAAGTCAGCGAGCAAGGCTATGAGGCAATGGTTCGTTTATCTGCATCATTAGAGCACTTAGACAGTGAAGATAAAGTGTTACTCGCCACTTGGTTTTTCAACCGAGCGCAAAAAAGTAACGACTATGTTCAAGCGCATTGGTGGGCATTGGCGCGCTTAGCCTCTCGCACTCAATTATATGGCAGCCAACATAATATTATTCCTGTAGCCCAAGTCTCTCAATGGCTGGTAAAAATGCTCGATTTGGATTGGAAGCAAGAACCCACTATCCCCTTTGCCGCCGTTATGATGGCTCGCAAAACGGGTGATCGCAGTCGTGATATTGCCGACGATATTCGTGCTCAAATCATAGACAAACTACAACTCAACCGAGCCAGTCAAACTTGGATTGATTTAGTCAGCGAAGTAAAAGAGTTAACCGAAGATGAATCGAAAAAAGTGTTCGGCGATTCTATTCCCGCCGGATTACATATGATGAATTGATGAACTTGACGGTTGGATAAAGTAAAAAATAAAGCTGCAAACTTTTCAGTCTGCAGCTTTTTTGTCATTAACCATCACTCATAAATACAGAGCAAAAAGTAAAAATCGAACTTATATAATGGATAGAAGTGCCTGTACTGGGTGCTGAAGTTTTTCTCCTTCAAAGCGTTTCACTTGGCTACGACAAGAATAACCAGTCGATAAGCAGCGCTCTTTTGGCAAACGATTTAAATTTGGCTGCCAGCTAAGTTGATAGATCCCTTGAGACATTTCAAGCTTATCGGCCTCATGACCAAAGGTTCCAGCCATGCCACAGCATCCAACCGCAATACTTTGCAATCTCGCACCAAAATGTTGAAAGATTTGTCCCCATTCTTTTTCCGCATTAGGTAACTTGGTTTTTTCAGTGCAGTGCGCAAATAAATACCAATCAGCCAGTTCCTCTGTTGAGGTGTTGGTGCCTGAACTTAAATTAGGCAGTAACCATTCATGTGCCATAAGAACGTTAAACTGACATGCATCTTTACCTAGCACATCTTGATATTCATCGCGATAGCACAGAACCATTGCAGGCTCTACGCCCACTAATGGAATATCTAACTTAGCAATGTCATTTAAAAACGCAGACGTTGTCGTCGCAGATTGAGTAAATTGCTTCAAAAACCCTTTGATATGTTGCGCTTTACCATTGGGTTTAAACGGTAAAACAATTGGCTTTTTGCCCAACTTAATCGCTAATGCAACAAAATCGGTAACCACTTGCGCGTCATAATAACTGGTGAAAGGATCTTGAACCACCAATACATAATCTTGCTTTTCACTATCCGATAAAGATTGTAAATGCGACAAACTAAAGCGAGTGTCCCATTCATTTTGCGCTAATTGTTGCTTCAATGTGGGTGTCGATAATAACGGGGTATCTACATATCCAATACTGGCTTTGGTTAAATCCTGAACCCATTTTATCCCTAACATACTGTTAACGACTTTCGGCGCAACTGCCATTAATGGTAATAAGGTTTCAATGTTAGCCACGAGATAATCTTTTGCCGGGCGTTGATAGCGCGAATAATAAATATTAAGAAAACGTGAACGAAATGAAGGAACATCAACATTAATAGGACATTGGCTGGCGCAAGCTTTACACGCTAAACAGCCATTTAGGGCGTCGTAAACTTCATGAGAAAAGTCATATTGTTTCTTCTTATTCACACTATGTCGTATACGATCTATCATGGTTTTAATCGACGTAGACTGAGTTAACGTTTGCTGCTCTAAATCTAAAACATCAATTCCTTGCTCAGTTAATTGGCGTAACCATTCTCGCACTAAACCGGCGCGTCCTTTTGGAGAGTGACGACGATCAGCGGTGATTTTCATCGATGGACACATCGGTGAATTCACATCGTAGTTAAAGCATAAGCCGTTACCATTACAATCCATCGCCTGATTAAAACTATCACGAACATTAACTGGAATTTGTCTGTCATAAAATGCGCGTTTTGTTCCGGAGACTTTAACCAACTCATCAAGGCTGTCTACTGGCGTACAGATCTTACCTGGGTTCATTTTATTGAGAGGATCAAAGGCGGCTTTAACCCGGCGAAGCTGCATAAATAATTCTTCACCAAAAAACTCTGGGCCATATTCAGAACGGTAACCTTTACCATGCTCACCCCACATCAAACCACCATATTTTGCGACGAGCTTGACTACATCATCGGAAACTTGATGCATTAGTTTTTCTTGCTCAGGATCGCATAGATCCAGTGCTGGACGAACATGCAACACACCAGCATCAACGTGACCAAACATGCCATAATTTAACGACTGGCCATCTAACAAGGTTCTAAATTCAGCAATATAATCGGCAAGATTTTCAGGTGGTACACAGGTATCTTCAGCAAAGGCAATCGGTTTAGCTCGCCCTTTCGCGCCGCCTAATAAACCCACCGCTTTTTTACGCATATTGTAGATTTTATTAATGCCTACTAAATCATTACACACTTGGAAACCAATGATCCCGCCTTCTTCTGTTTCCAATTTGACGTTTAAAGTCGCCACCAAATCATCCACTAAAGCCTTAACTTTTGCTTCATTTTCATCGGCAAATTCTATGATGTTGATGCCTTGCATGTCTTTGCCTTCAACATCAGTCAACAAATCACTTACGGTATGCCAAACAATATCTTGCTTAGCTAAGTTCAACACTTTTGAATCAACGGTTTCAACGGATAAAGCTTGTGCTTCTACCATAAATGGCGCACTGCGTAAGGCGGCATCGAACGAATTATATTTAACGTTGACTAAAGTCCGTGCTTTTGGAATTCGAGTTAGGTTTAATTTTGCTTCGGTAATAAATGCCAGTGAACCTTCAGCGCCACACAATACTCGTGCTAAATCAAACTCACCTGATTCATTGTTATCAAAACTTAACGCATTTTTTAAATCATAGCCGGTTAAAAAACGATTTAATGGTGGGAATTTAGCGTCAACCGCGGCACGATTTTCACGACAAATTTGTTCGGTTTCAATTAAGGCGCGACTAGCAAAGGTGCCAACTTCAGGTTTATTGTCCCCTTGCGTGTCATAAAATGAACCATCCGCAAATACGGCATGCAACGACAAAACGTGGTCGGAAGTTTTACCATACTTCAAAGAGCCTTGACCGGAAGCATCCGTATTAACCATGCCGCCAATCGTGGCGCGGTTGCTGGTCGAAAGATCTGGTGAGAAAAAATACCCATACTGACGCACAGTATCGTTTAGTTGATCTTTAATAACACCAGATTGAACCCTTACCCAACCTTCCGTTTCATTCACTTCTAGGACTTTATTCATATAACGAGACATATCAACCACAATGCCTTTAGTTAATGATTGTCCATTAGTGCCAGTACCACCGCCACGGGCTGAAAAAGTGACCGTATTATACTTATCTTGAGCACCGACTTTACCAATAAGTTGTACATCTTGAGTATGCTTAGGGAGGACGACGGCTTGGGGTAATTGTTGATATACACTGTTATCTGTCGCCACGGCTAGGCGACTTGCATAAGATTGTTCAATTTTCCCTTCAAATCCTGATCGCTTCAATTCTTCAAGATAGGTAGCAACGATTGGGTCAACAGAATAACCATGAGTAAGAAGTGGTAAAGATATGTTGTTACGGTAAGATTTTTGATTCTTTTTATCGGTAGAATTATCGCGTTTAACGACCATTATATTTCTGCTCCCTGTCCTAACATCATCGCTACATTAGTTTTTATAAAACAGCGTCGCCCATTCCATTTGGGGTCTGTTGTTATTTATTTGAATCTTATCACTTTACAACATTTGACTTACTGTTAGGAGTAAAAATTACAAATATTAAAGACAATATTCCACAAGCAAAATCAGCTTACATCTTTATAAAAGAGATGAAAAACGGTAGAATGCTTGGCTCATTTTCTTAACTCGATAAATAGCCTGAATTGAATGTCTAAACAAAAAGCGCTTAAAAAAATTGCTAAATGTCTTGAGCTAGGTAACTCAGCCAATGTCAACGAAGCAGCCCAAGCAATAAAGATGGCTCATCGACTCATGTTGAAATATGGGTTAGATAAAGATGATATCGACTTTATTAAACTTGGTAAGACCCAATCTAGTCATCTTCTTCCTGCTAGTATTAGCTCAAATTTATTACGTATCATTCGTGGTATTAATACTCGATTTGGTGTTGAAGCAGTTTTACTCAATCATAAAGGACTAAAGCGTGTTGAGTTTATTGGCGAAGCAGACCGGGCTATTTTTGCCGCTTTCGCTTTTGATATTGTTTACCGTGAAATGAATGAACATACAGGACAGTTCCGTAATAGCTTTTCAGGTTCAGGAACAGGTAGTCTCGAAGTCACAAGACGCGTCAATTCGTTTGTTTCTGGCTGGATTGAAGGCGCTTTAGAAAAACTGCCTTTAATTGCACCTGATGATGATTCTGCCAATAAAATTAATAATTATATTGATAAAGAATTTGCTAACATTGATCGTGAAACATTCAAACAACAATTAAGAGAAGCGATGAAAAATCTCACCGCTGATTACGAAGTAGGATTAAAAAAAGGGCGCAAAATATCAGTCAATCGCCCTATTGATGGCGCCGCTGAAAAGAAAAAGTTAACCCAGTAATCTCCATCAATTAATTTTGGGATCTAGCGCACTAAATACATGAACAATGGATTCCCCTTACAACATAAGCTTCACGACACTCTTGTGGATTATAGCTAGCAGTAAATAGGACAAAAATGGAAAAGACATACGGGACATGCGATTGGTGTAAACAATTTACCGCTAATTTACTACGTTTAGATTATATTGATGGGATCAGTAATCACACTTGCTCAGAATGTCATGATCTCGCCAGAATTGATGTACGTCAGTTCAACTTAGCAGAAGTCGCATTACGAGTGAAACAAGGCAGACTTAACTAATCTTATAATGCCAGCTTTAGAACAACTGACATGCATAAAAAAGGCGCTTGGTTTTATAACCAATAAGCGCCTTTTTAACGTCCTGAATTCGAATAATAAATTCAATTTGTATGGATAAAGTAAGATATACCCTTCACTCAATACAAATTATTTATGCTTATGTTTATACGTTTTCAGTTTTTTCGTAATTTTTCTCATAACGTAGAAGACGATAAATCAAGGCTCCTAAAATTGCACCAATGATTGGAACAACCCAGAATAGCCATAATTGCGATGTCGTCCAATCACCTACAAAGACAGCTACAGCAGTATTACGAGCAGAGTTAACTGAAGTATTTGTACTGGAATAGTGATTAAGTGGATCAGAGCTAGACATAAACCAATGGCGATAATCACACTAATTCATAAATCGCTCAATAATTGACTTGATAACAACTTCAAACACGGGTACTGTTCATGCATACAGTATGGATATATGGACAGCACTATGTTAATTCATTCTTTTTCAAATGAAACAAAAGCATCGATGTTATTAGCGGCAAATCAAGAATTGTATTCAGTTAACAGCCCCTTATTTGCTCGGTTGTCTCTTTTAGCCAAACAGCCTAAATGGATAATATTCACCGACCAAGCAACACTACCAACAGTAAGTGAATTACGCTGTTTTAATATCGAAGCTAAAAAAGTGATCAAAATGAAATCATCTCAAACAATGAGTGAAACCGATGTCATTATGAAAGTTTTAACCGTCAATACAGCAAGTGCCATTGTTACAGGCGATTCATTCAGTAAAGAAGAGCGCATCGCAATCGAATTAAAAGCAAAAGAAACAGCATGTGAAGTTTTTTTTATGACACAAGCTATGCAAAACACCTTAATGCGTAATATCCACTAATGAATGTTAATCCTTAAAATTGATCTTATAGAACATACTATTTGATCCTTTATTTTAAATTAGAAACCAAAGCAAACGTTTGCTTTTTCTCTGGATGAGTCCACCTTAATTCTGTTACTATTTGGCTTTCCGGTATGACTACTTCATGCCAGTAATTATTAGCCTAGTTTTAAATAGGAATGTGGAAATGAGCCCTGCTAATCAAGTTCTTGCCGTGAATGATGATCTCCCTATCCGTACAGATAAGCCTGTTCACAGTGGCAAAGTCCGTTCTGTTTATTGGTTAACTGAAAAAGATAGCCGCCGATTAATTCAAGAAAAAGGATACAACGTAGCCGCCGATGCTCCGTTAGCGATCATGGTAATCAGTGACCGTATATCTGCCTTTGATTGTATTTGGCGCGGTGACGGTGGCTTGAATGGGGTCCCAGGAAAAGGTGCGGCACTCAATGCGATTTCAAATCACTGGTTCCAACTGTTTAAAGATAATGGCCTTGCTGATAGCCATATTCTAGATATTCCCCATCCCTTTGTATGGATTGTCCAAAAAGCGAAACCTGTGATGATTGAAGCAATTTGCCGTCAATATATTACAGGCTCAATGTGGCGAGCGTATGACCAAGGCGAACGTGAATTTTGCGGTATTAACCTACCAGAAGATTTAGAAAAAGATAAAATTTTACCTGAATTATTAATGACGCCATCAACCAAAGGTATTTTAAAGGGAATCCCAAATGTTCCTGAAGCCGATGACGTGAATGTTACTCGAGATGATATTAAGCGTAATTACTCAGCATTCAATTTTTCCAAGCCTGAAGATATTGATTTATATGAGCGATTATTAAAAGAAGGCTTTAAGGTCATCAGCCAAGCGCTGAGCGAGGTTGATCAAATTTTTGTCGACACTAAATTTGAGTTTGGCTACGTCAATGATACAGAAGGTAAAGAAAAACTGATCTATATGGACGAAGTTGGCACGCCTGACTCTTCTCGTATTTGGGATAAACACGCTTATCAAGATGGCAAAATCGTCGAAAATTCAAAGGAAGGTTTCCGCCAGTTTCTGCTACAGTACTTCCCTGATCCAGATATTTTATTAAATAAAAACCGTATGCCTGAACGCTTTGCTCTCGCTCAAGATAATGTATTACCCGCTGAAGAAATCATGAAAATATCTCATACATACTTAGCGATTGCAGGGAAAATTATCGGCAAACCAATTATGCTAAGTGAAAATCCAAAACAAGAAATCATTGATGTATTACAAAAAGAATATGATTTAATCGTTTAAGGATACAAACTGCTGATTTATAGATAAAAATAAGCCTGACTTTCCTCTGGCTTATTTTTTTGTCAAAAATCCAGAGATTGTATACAATACTTTAAACATTATTTAGTGGAATTGTGCCACACCGCACATAACAATATAATCGTTCATTGTAATATTTTATCTTATCGTCACCATTGTATAACTGAAAACTCGCTAATATTTTGAATTCACATTATTTGTGCGCGAGAGCTAAACATAATGCTAAAATTGTTTACAATCTTATCATCCCTTTTATCATAAGGGCCTAAACATGAGATCGTAAAATAACGATAGCCCATAAAGTAGTGCAATCCGACCACTAAATATCCATTGCTCGTGAAAAACAAAAGAGTCCCACATGAATAATGATAAACGCCCTTTATATATTACTTACGCCGGCCCAGTTTTGATGGCAACTCCACTGCTAAATAAAGGTAGTGGTTTTACAACTGAAGAGAGAAAAGCATTTAACCTAGAAGGTCTGCTGCCTGAAGCTACAGAAACGATTCAAGAACAAGTTG
This sequence comes from Vibrio hibernica, assembly GCF_015223435.1. Lineage (GTDB taxonomy): Bacteria > Pseudomonadota > Gammaproteobacteria > Enterobacterales > Vibrionaceae > Vibrio > Vibrio hibernica. Next base: position 21,504 of record NZ_VHKO01000003.1, on the reverse strand, counting down.
AACGTGCCTATCGACAATATACGGCTTTTGAAAGCGATATGGATAAGCACATTTACTTAAGGAACATTCAAGATACGAATGAAACCCTGTTTTATCGATTGGTTCAAAATCATATTACAGAAATGATGCCGATTATCTACACACCAACAGTTGGCGCGGCGTGCGAAAATTTCTCTAATATTTATCGCCGTGGACGTGGGCTTTTTATTTCATATCCAAACCGTGATCGTATCGATGATCTTATTAACAATGCCACTAGCCAGAATGTAAAAGTCATAGTAGTAACCGATGGTGAACGTATTTTAGGCTTAGGTGACCAAGGTATTGGCGGTATGGGCATTCCAATTGGAAAGCTCTCTTTATATACCGCTTGTGGTGGAATAAGCCCAGCTTACACTCTTCCAATTGTGCTTGATGTGGGTACAAATAACCCGCAACGATTAGCCGATCCTATGTATATGGGCTGGCGTCATGCACGTATTACTGGTGATGAATACAATAAATTCGTAGATGACTTTATCCAAGCCATCAAACACCGCTGGCCTGATGCATTAATTCAATTTGAAGATTTCGCGCAAAAAAATGCAATGCCACTGCTGGAACGCTACAAAGATAAAATTTGTTGCTTCAACGATGATATTCAAGGCACTGCTGCTGTTACTGTAGGCTCTTTGATTGCGGCCTGTCATGCAGCCGGTAGCCAATTGTCAGATCAGCGTATTACCTTTGTCGGTGCTGGTTCCGCAGGTTGTGGGATTGCTGAAGCTATCATTGCTCAAATGGTTGCAGAAGGATTGACTGATGAACAAGCGCGCTCACGAGTATACATGGTTGACCGTTGGGGCTTGTTACAAGAAGGAATGAAAAATCTGCTTGATTTTCAACAAAAACTTATCCAGAAAAAGAAACATATTGCAAAATGGAAAAGTGAAGAGCCAGGTTTTGCATTAATTGATGTGATTAAAAATGCCAAACCAACAGTAATGATTGGTGTTTCAGGTGTTCCTGGTTTGTTTAGTCAAGAAGTTATCGAGGCAATGCACAGCAACTGCGAACGCCCAATAATTTTCCCACTATCTAATCCGACTAGCCGTGTTGAAGGGACACCACATGATATCTTCCATTGGACTAAAGGTCAGGCACTTGTCGCAACAGGTAGCCCTTTTGAACCAGTAAGGTATGAAGGCAAGGATTACCCTATTGCACAATGTAATAATAGTTATATTTTCCCAGGCATTGGGCTCGGTGTACTCGCTGTATCAGCTTCTCGCGTAACCGATGAAATGCTGATGGAATCGAGCAGATCTCTAGCAGAGTGTTCACCATTAGCGATAAAAGGTAAAGGGGCGTTACTACCACCACTAGAAGAAATCCATGCGGTTTCGAAAAAAATCGCTTTTGCCGTCGCTAAAAAAGCCATCGAACAAGGTGTTGCTCTTGAAATCACTGATGAAGCAATTGAATCAGCCATTAACAATGGATTCTGGCAACCGGAGTATCGTCAATACAAACGTACTGCGTTCTAATATTTGATGACAGTAATACATTGTAATAAGAAGCACTTGGTAATACGAAGCGCTTTGCAATAAAAATACTTGCCCACTATTCTATTTTTAGTGGGCATTTTTGTTTTTCACGATTGCGTTGGACTGGTATCATCGGAAACTGAGATTAGCTTTCGACAATAATTTAATGTTGATAGGATATTTATTGATACTTGGTTGCCATACTTAATGAATGTCATCAAGAAAAGGCAAGCTATGGATACCGCATCAATGCAACATAAACGAACTTTCTTTTTTAGCCGTTCTTTTTTTCTGATTCTAGCTTATGTTTTTATATCAGCTATTTTATCTGTGTGTCTGTTCGCTTTTGCAATCGACCGTATCATCAGTTGGAAAACTCAAGACTCCATTTATCATAATATTAATGAGGTTCCTCCTCATGATATTGGATTGGTATTAGGCACCAGCAAATACATCGGGAGAACCTTAAATACCTACTATTCACATCGTATTGAAGCAGCCATTAACTTGTACCGACAAAAAAAAGTTCAAACCTTTTTATTAAGCGGGGATAATGCTCACCGTTCATATAATGAACCATGGACTATGAAACGAGATTTATTAAAAGCAGGGATAGAGGACAAACGAATCTATTTGGACTACGCCGGTTTTAGAACTTTGGATTCCATCATCCGAGCGAGAGACATTTTTCAAGCTGATCATTTTTTGATCATCACGCAAGATTTCCACTGTGAACGTGCACTGTATATTGCACAATATCATCATATAGATGCCAGCTGTTTAGCTGTGCCTGGACCACTTGAATCATCAGGGTTTCATGTCAGGCTAAGAGAAGTCTTTGCGCGAACCAAGGCCTTTCTTGATCTTTATATTTTAAACGCAAAACCAAAATTTCTAGGGCCAATTAAGCCAATCCTTAGTCCTCAAGAGAACAACCCCCACTATCAAAATACAAAAAAAGATGAAAACATCCATCACTAATTCATTCTGAATCAATATCATATACGACCAACATCAAAAATATCTCAACGAGGCGAAGTGATTAATTTCGCTAACGTTTCCACTCTGTTTCGACCATTATTTTTTGCTTGATATAATGCTTCATCAGCCCGAGCAATCATTTCTGTTACACGTTCACCAGCCACTAATTCCGTGACGCCAAAACTGCAGGTAAGCTTGCCAATCATTTCCCATTGATGATTTTCAATGGTCGTACGAATTCGCTCTGCAATTCTTGTAGCAACATGGATATTTGAACCAGAACAAAAAATGATAAACTCTTCTCCACCCCATCTGACCAAATTATCGCTGTCACGCAACTCTGAGCGTGTTAAATCCACAAATTGCCGCAATATTTCATCACCAACTTGATGACCAAATTGATCGTTGATGACTTTAAAGTTATCTAGGTCGGCATAGATAATTGAAACCGAATCCAGTCCCCAACGAACTCGCCTAGCAATATTATCCAACCAATCTTTAATACCATGTCGATTCACAGCACCAGTTAACTCATCTTTAATCGCCATTTCTTCAATTTCATTACAACGAAGACTTAATTTCTGGTTCATCGCCGCTAAAGATTTAGTTCGTTCTTCCATTTGCTCAATTTCGACTCGGGCCGAAGTTCGTTGATAAATAAATAGAGCTATTGCGCCAATAACCCAAGTAAAAAGCAATATGAACGCGAAGGTTGAACGGCGAATGTAATGACCTATAAACATTATTTTATGAATGGTTACTTTATAACGTCCAGGCTCTGATCCTGAGTCTGTTGCTATTTGAATAAAAGGAACGTTATTTAATTTAACCCCTGAATGTTCAAGGTCAATATTGTAATCAAATAGCCACCACGTTAATACTTGAAACTTATCAAAACCAACTATTCTTGGACCTTGATGTTGGCCTGGCGCATACTCAATACCATTATATTTAATCGTATTATCATCATCTGGATTAAATATATCCTCTTCAAAGTTACGTAAATTAATTCTAACTTTCTGATTACCGCTTTCAGGACCATTGTAATCTACATCAAGAATGACTGAGTTATATTGAGATAAATCCAATCCATTTTTTATGTCATCAGAAAGGCGAATCGTCAACTCACAGTAAGGCCAGCGATAATTCTCACTACTGTTAAGCTCACAGGACATAGTCGTCGAATTATTTTCGGAATGAACAGATGCTAGGCTTCTCCCGCCTAGAGCTTGATCTGTCGCTACCGAATAAACATATTTCTCTGGTGTAATTAAGAGGCTTTTGTGATCATTAAATAATAAATAGATCGCAGTAATAAATATATTGAGGATAACAACTAATAATATTGATTTATTGACTATATTTTTTGAACTCATCTCAACACCTTAAATATACCGAGATAAATAATACGTTCAGGAACATAACTCCCCTAAAGTAAGCACTTTCTTAAACTTTATAAAATAAACCAGTCATAATAAAGCTTATCCTTATTTAAAGGCATTAAAATTAGATGCAAATCAATATTAGGTGAATAAACCTACGTTACAAACCAATGCACTATGTCACTTTTTTACTGTAAACTATCAAAATTATTCGAACTTGTTTTTTACGAGTACATTTTTTAAACCTCACTGGATTCAACTATGTCTTTTACCATTACGGGTACACTATCAAAACTACGTTCATCTCTAGATGCACAGCAAAACAACCAAGTTCAATATGGCCTTCCTGTGGGTGATGAAGTCATTGATCTTATGCCTTATATTGGTAAAGAAATCACACTCACTCACAGCGGTAATATTTTTTGTTCAGCATGTGGTAAGAAAACCAAGAAAAGTTACTCCCAAGGTCATTGCTATGTCTGTATGAAAAAACTGGCTAGCTGTGATATGTGCATCATGAAGCCAGAAACCTGCCACTATGATGCTGGTACTTGTCGTGAACCAGAATGGGGTGAAGCGAATTGTATGGTGGATCACTATGTTTATTTATCTAATACTTCAAGTATCAAGGTAGGTATTACGCGTCATACCCAAATCCCAACTCGCTGGATCGATCAAGGTGCCACTCAAGGCTTGCCTATTTTTAAAGTAAAAACACGTTATATTTCTGGGTTAATAGAAGTTGAACTCGCTAAGCATATTGCCGACAAAACCAACTGGCGAACTTTGTTAAAAGAAGATGGTCAACCTATTGCATTGGAAGATAAGTTTGCAGAATTGTTACCACATGTTCTTACCGTCATTGAATCAATTAAACAAGAGTATGGCGATGATGCAATACAGATATTATCAGGTGAAATCACGTCAATTGAATACCCTGTAGAGCAACACCCTATTAAAATAATCTCGCATAATTTTGATAAAAACCCTGTCGTGTCAGGCGTTTTACAAGGCATTAAAGGACAATATCTAATTCTAGACACTGGGGTGATCAATATTCGTAAATTTGGTTCTTATGAAGTAACGTTTAACGACTAAATGTATTAATTGTAAACCCGCAGCAAATAGAGCTTTGCTGCGGTGCTAAGAATTCGTATCTAACGCTTTCTTTACTCCTGTATTTTCCCTACAATCGCTCATACGCATTCCTCTCCCTCTCATTTAATTTTGGAGTTTTCATGAGCAACATTAAGCATTGTAATTTACTCATTCTCGGTTCTGGACCTGCTGGCTACACTGCCGCCGTTTATGCTGCTCGCGCCAACCTCAACCCTGTCTTAGTCACAGGCATGCAACAAGGTGGTCAGTTAACCACAACAACAGAAGTAGAAAACTGGCCTGGTGACGCGGAAGGTTTAACCGGCCCCGCTCTGATGGAAAGAATGAAAGAACACGCTGAACGTTTTGAAACTGAAATGCTATTTGATCATATTAATGAAGTTGATTTTAGCCAACGTCCATTTCGCTTAAAAGGCGACTCCATGGAATATACCTGCAATGCATTAATTATTTCAACTGGTGCTTCCGCTAAATATTTAGGTTTAGAGTCAGAAGAAGCCTTTAAAGGCCGTGGCGTATCAGCATGTGCAACTTGCGATGGTTTCTTTTATCGTAATCAAAAAGTTGCCGTGGTTGGCGGTGGTAATACCGCGGTAGAAGAAGCACTCTATCTGTCTAATATCGCTTCTGAAGTACACCTGATACATCGTCGCGATAATTTCCGCGCTGAAAAAATTCTAATTAAACGCCTAATGGATAAAGTCGCTAACGGAAATATTATTCTGCATACCGATCGCACATTAGAAGAGGTCGTTGGTGATGAAATGGGCGTCACTGGTGTTCTAATTAAAGACACTCAATCTGATAACGTAGAAAAAATCGATGTTATGGGTACTTTTATTGCGATTGGACACCAACCTAATACCGATATTTTCCAAAACCAGCTTGAAATGAAAGATGGCTATATTGTGGTTAAATCTGGTTTAAACGGTAACGCCACTCAAACCAGTATTGAGGGAATTTTTGCTGCTGGTGATGTAATGGACCATACCTATCGACAAGCAATTACTTCCGCTGGAACAGGTTGCATGGCGGCACTAGATGCTGAACGCTATCTTGATGAGCTGAACGTACTGTAAATGATACACATCAACGACATAATGATTTTGTAACATCAATTATGTTGTTTTATTAAGCACCCGCTTCGTCGTTCACATTTAATACCATTCGATTAATAGATCCGGTGCAACAGTTCCGGACCTATTTTATTCACGAGTTTTTAATTATGCTCACCTAGATGGAAATCAGTCTTACATGGATAAACAACAAAGACGCCATTTGAACAAGTGGCTCAAGCAGCAAGGAAAGCTTGCCAAAATTTGGTTAAGTGCAACAATCGCTCTTGGAATCATCTCTACTTTATTTTTAATTGGACAAGCAGGTCTTCTCGCCTCAATCCTCCATCAAATCATTATAGAACATGTTGATAAACACCAATTAATCCCTTCATTTATTGGCTTAGCGGCAATGATTGTTGGTCGAGCTGTGTGTACTTGGGGCAAAGAAATAACCGGCTATCGCTGTGGTGAATATGTTCGAGTCTATATTCGTCAGCAGATTCTAGACAAGCTGCGAGATTTAGGTCCCGCTTATATTAAGGGTAAACCTGCTGGTACATGGGCAACCTTATTGCTTGAACAAGTCGAGGAAATGCAAGATTTCTTCTCTCGTTATTTGCCGCAAATGTCTTTAGCTGTCTTTATTCCATTCATCATTCTGGTTGTCGTATTCCCATCTAACTGGGCAGCAGGCCTTATATTCTTAATTACTGCCCCACTGGTTCCACTCTTCATGGCATTAGCCGGAATGAAAGCAGCAGATGCGAATAAGAAAAACTTCAAAGCTCTCCAACGCCTATCGGGTCATTTTTATGATCGCTTACAATCAATGACGACCATTCGCCTGTTCCATCGCGCTCAAGCCGAAACTGAATTACTCCGTAGCGCTTCGGATGTATTGCGTAAAAGCACGATGGATGTATTACGCATCGCCTTCCTATCCTCCGCCGTGCTAGAGTTTTTCACTTCTATTTCCATTGCGATTACCGCTGTTTATTTTGGTTTTAGCTATATAGGTGAGCTTAACTTTGGTTATTATGGTGCCAGTATTACCTTATTTACCGGTTTGTTTGTTTTGGTTCTCGCTCCTGAATTTTATCAACCACTACGAGACCTAGGCACTTACTACCATGCCAAAGCTCAAGCATTAGGGGCAGCAGAAAGCTTAGTTGAATTCCTAGAAGCAGACGTTGAAGCGGCCCAATCAGGCTCAACAATCCTCCCATCACCAGAAAGCATTATAATTTCAGCTACGAACCTTGAGGTTTTTAGTTCAGAGAAAACTCAATTATTAGGGCCCGTTTCTTTCATAATAGATGCCAATCAAACCACGGCGCTTGTTGGCCCAAGTGGTGCGGGAAAAACCAGCTTAATCAACGCTATTTTGGGGTTTCTTCCTTACACTGGTTCATTAACCATCAATGGCATAGAAGTAAAAGAACTTAACCTTAAAGATTGGCGAAAAAATATCAGCTGGGTTGGACAAAACCCTTTATTAATTAATGGCACTATTTACGAAAACATTACACTCGGTCAGCAAGACATCAGTGAAGAGCAACTTTCTAAAGTATTAAAGGACGCCTTTGCTGACGAGTTTGTTTACAAGCATGGTCTGGATTATCACATCAGTGATCGCTCCGGTGGTTTATCTGTTGGTCAAGCACAACGATTAGCCTTGGCTCGTGCCATGCTACAACAAGGCAGTTTTTGGCTCCTTGATGAGCCAACAGCCAGTCTAGATGCTTACAGTGAAAACCTTGTAATGAGAGCGCTGGACAACAACACGAAAAATACGACAACCTTGATGGTGACTCATCAGCTTGAACATCTGAAACAGGTGGCCAATATTCTGGTGATGAAATCAGGAAAAATTGTTCAAAGTGGCCATTATGATGAGATCAAACATGCTGGATTATTTGCACAGATGCTGTCTTCAAAACAACAAGTAGACAGTGAGAGTAAGGGGAATTTAGATGCGTGAGTTAGCACCTTATCTCAAGCTTTATAAGAAACATTGGTTTAGTCTATCGCTTGGAATGCTATTAGCTTTGGCAACCTTAGTTGCCTCTATTGGCTTATTAACTTTATCTGGTTGGTTTATTGCGGCCGCTTCTGTTGCTGGTTTGACCATTGCAAGAGAAACATTTAACTACATGTTACCCGGTGGTGGCGTTCGTGGTTTCGCAATGGGTAGAACGGCTGGTCGTTGGGGCGAACGCGTGGTTAGTCACGATGCCACCTTTAAGCTATTAGCCGATTTGCGAATTTTCTTTTTCAAAAAGTTAACTCCTCTCATTCCTGGTCGTTTTTCAAAACTACGTGATGCGGATTTATTAAATCGATTGGTTGCCGATGTTGATGCAATGGATCATGTCTACCTTCGATTAATCAGCCCAATCATTGTCGGAACCCTCGGAATTATCGCGCTGACGGTCTTCTTATGTTGGTTTGATATGACGATCGGATTAACCTTAGGGGGAATACTACTCTCTCTACTTTTAGTTTGGCCAGTGTTGTTCTACAAACTGGGTAAACACAACGGGACTCATTTAACCCAAAACAAAGCCAAACTGCGTATTGCCACATTAGATTGGGTTCAAGGACACAGCGAGCTGGTATTATTTGGAGCAGAGCCTCGATACCGCCAAGCAATCACAGATCATCAAGATAAATTGCTCAAAAACCAATTTAAGAATGCTAATTTAACGGGTCTTGCAAGTGCCCTGCTTTTACTGGCGAATGGCTGGACAATGGTATTAATTATTTGGATGGCAGCGGATGGTATGAACGGTCAACCTCCAGGCCCAATGGTTGCAATGTTAGCTTTTGCCACTATGGCATGCTTTGAATTATTAATGCCCATTGCTGGCGCGTTCCAATACCTCGGTCAAACGGTAGAATCCGCTCGCCGATTGAATGAAGTTCTCACGGCAACACCTGATATTATTTATCCGGAATCAGGAACTGAAAGCTGCCAACAAGCTAGCATTCAGCTCAATAATGTGAGCTTTAAATATCAAGACAGTAAAGACTACGCTTTAAATAATGTCAGCATTCAACTTCAAGCTGGGAAAAAAATGGCGATTGTCGGTCAAACCGGTTCTGGAAAATCGACTTTATTACAATTATTAACCAGACAAATTGACGTAGCAGCTGGTGAGTTATCGATTGGTGAGCACCCGATTCAACAGTGGACAGAAAAAGGGTTACGCCAAAATATTTCGGTCGTAAGTCAACGTGTTGATATTCTCAATGGCACATTAAAAGATAACTTACATTTAGCGAAACCTGATGCTAGTGATCGAGAACTGGCTACTATTTTACATGAAGTCGGACTCGGTCATTTAAGTGATGGTAATGGCCTCGATGCTTGGTTAGGTGACGGTGGTCGTCAGCTATCTGGTGGCGAAAAACGAAGAATTGGCATTGCACGCGCGATTTTACATAATTCACCGATATTACTTTTAGATGAGCCAACCGAAGGTTTAGATAAACAAACTGAACAACAAATTATGCAGTTGCTCGAAAAACATTCGGTGGATAAAACCGTTATATTCGTAACCCATCGATTGATTGGCTTGGAATCCATGGACTCGATTGGATTAATGGAACAGGGTGAAATTGTCGAGCTAGGAACGCATAAAGCACTGATTGCTCAAGAAGGTCTATATCATCGATTGCACCAACGATTATAATCTTTTCGTTACTCATTAAAGATGAAAACCGCCAATTTGGCGGTTTTTTATTAAATGTTAGTTATAAACTCAATCTTCATGAGTAGCATTATCTATGCATTGGTTTGTTCAAACTCTTTCATAAAGTCTACTAATGCTTGAACGCCCTCTAATGGCATCGCATTGTAAATAGAAGCTCTCATCCCACCCACAGCACGATGACCTTTTAATGCTTGCAAACCACGCTGTTCGGCTTGCTCTAAGAATAATCCATCGAGTTCTGGCTTAGCCAATTGGAATGGGATATTCATTAAAGAACGGTTGTTGGGGTGGATCATATTTCGATAAAAAACTGACTGATCAATATAACCATAAAGAACTTCTGCTTTTGCTCGATTCACCTTCTCAATCGCCTCTACGCCGCCTTGGGCTTTAAGCCATTTAAAAACCAAACCGGATAAATACCACGCATAAGTTGGCGGTGTATTGAACATGGATTCTTTCTCTGCCAGTACTTTATAATTTAAAATACTTGGTAGTGTTTCCATGGCAAGATCCAATAAATCATCACGTACGATCACAATACAAATACCGGCAGGGCCAATATTTTTCTGAGCGCCCGCGTAAATCACACCATATTGAGAAACATCAATTTTTCGCGACAAAATAGTCGAAGATAGATCCGCCACAATCGGTTTATCGGTTACTGGGAGATCATTAATTTCGATACCATCAATCGTTTCATTGGGACAAAAATGGACATAAGCAGCATCATCAGATAACGGCCATTGCGCCGCTGGAACAATGGCTTTTCTGCCATCAATTTCAATAGTGGCATCAATCACATTGGGTTGGCAATATTTACTGGCTTCTTCAATGGCACTCTCTGCCCAATATCCACCATCAATATAATCTGCAGATTTATGGCTTCCTAACAAGTTCATTGGAACGGCTGCAAACTGAGCTCTTGCGCCACCTTGGCAAAAAAGAACTTTATAGTTAGAAGGGATAGACAATAAGTCACGTAGGTCTTGTTCTGCTTCAGCCGCAACCTTCAAAAAAGGCTTACTGCGATGACTAATTTCCATAACGGATGTGCCTAGGCCATTCCAATTCACAAATTCACTTTGAGCTTGTTGCATAACTGGCTTTGGAAGGGCTGCGGGGCCTGCACTAAAGTTATAGATTGGTTCCATGATTAAATTTGCTCCTGCTGCGATAGTTTATTGAAAGATAACCCTAAGTAATGCCTTCTGGTTCATAATGACAACCGTTTATCTATCACTTAGATACACAGTAATACCACTTTTTACAATGAGTACAAAATACCTTTTTCATCTGCCATAAAAAAAGAGGTCATAACGACCTCTTACTTATCTCTGGCACGTAATATTTTCGAGGGTAATAGACCCTCTATAACAGTAGAAAGACCTATTTTTGTCTACATTATCGCATTAAGAATGGAGCAAATAACATAAACATCGGTACTTTATGTCCACCGGTAAATTCAATGTTTCCGTTTGCAACTTTACCATCAATATAATAACCATCATCTTTCTTAGTCATCATACCTTCTTGGATAAAGTTATCTAAACCCGCCTCAATAAACGGAAATTGATCAACCATTTCATTAGAAACATAGAAATGAGTATCCCCTGTTACACTATTAAATACTGCAGTTGGATTTTTAGACACTTGTTCCGTACTGGCGGGCAAGTTCAACGCCCAATTACCATTGAATTTACCTTTACGGATAGTAACTTTAATTTTATTCAAAGCAATAGAAAAACCTTTCTGGAATAACGTATCAACATGCTGCATCGCCATTTCCATATCTTGACTAGAAAGTGTTTGTCCGTGATGTTGATACACAGATAAAAGCTCAGTGAAGGAAGATTTATCGATATCATTAAACGAAAATTCCATTCCCAGATCGGTTAACTTGTCTGACTCAAAATCTAAGCTGTCAGCGCTCACCTTATGCTGACTATTAAAAGTTGCTTTCTTACTGTTTTCATCAGTATCAAAAACATAATTAAATTTATGCAGATTGAACAACTCATTACCAGTCGAATCTAATGCTTTAACATTTTCAACACCCGCTTCTTGGTGTCCAAACCAAAAACCTTGCTCTTTATAACCCTCACCAGCACCAACAATATTATCAATTTTAAGTGAATCTCCATTAGCAAAGCTACCAATAAACGAACTGACGTTATAATCAAATTTAACATGTCCATCAGAGTCTAAATCTGCATTCAATGCCATTGGTGCAATCGTTAATGTCGATTGATCATCATGCGAGAAGTTAACCACAAATGATTCAGATTGCAGATTAATTGAGGTTGAACCATTAAATTGCGTCACAGAATGAGCTTTAAGTGGTAATTGAGAAAAATTTTCAGCTTGGCTATTTGTTTCAATAGAGACCAAACCATGTTTAATTTGATTATCAAACACAATACTGGTTGGAAAGCCATTTAGCTCTAACTGCTGTTTCATAACAGGGTCAATAACCGTGACTTTAGTTTTTGCTATTGAGTTTAAATAACCTCGTTCATAAGAAACTAACTCCACTTTCACTTCTTTCTGATCTAATTTCTTTATACCATCTGAAATGACGGTTTGTGCGATTTGTCCAACGGCCAACGGCCAACATGCCGCAATTGCGATCACGCCACCAATGGCGGCAAATTTTTTCAAACTGTTCATTGTAATCCTTGTTGAGTGGTCAATATGAATAAACCTATATTACATCAATTGTATTTGCCATCATGAATCAAATAAAAGCTAAAGTTGATCATGTTTGATTAGAAGATACCCGTTATCTTCAGATTATGGTGAGTTAAATGTAAATATTTATCTAAATCATTTAATAACCGGATGAATTTTGGTAATTTAGCCACACACGATGAATAGTTTGATGGCATCAGATTAATGATAAAATCATTTAATGATAATTCGAATCCTCTCATTTTCGCCACACTTTAGACCGTATTCAGAAAGGACTTTCTTGAACATGCGTAACTCATTGATTTTAACTGGCCTAGTATTGGCTTCTACTCCAGCTCTCGCTGATGGTAATTCGGCAGCTAATATGAGCAACTTTAACTACGATTATGTCGATGCTCGTATCGGACTTAGCCCAATGACCTTTGGTGCTAGCCTTAGTAAATCCATTCACCCTAATGCTCATGCAATTATCTCTGTTGATTCGGAGTTTGATAATGATTACGACCTATCTGCAGGTCTAGGTTTTCACGCACCCGTAACGAACTGGACTGATATCAATGGTGAGATGCTTTTAAAAGTCGTCGATGACCGTAAAAAATTCGATCATGATACTGGTATGGAAGTTAACTTAGGTATCAGACAATGGATGGGGCCACAATTTGAGCTTGGCGGTAAACTAGGCTATTACAAAATTAACAATGACAGCGATACCGATGATGTATATGGCACAATCTTTGGCCGCTTCCATGCTACTGAGTTATTTTCAATCGGCTTAGAAGGCAAATTAAACTATATTTATGGCGATCAATTAATGGTGACGACTCGTTTTAAGTTTTAATCACAACAACCATTAGCGTTAAATATTTTCAATATAAAAATGCCTCGACTTCAAAAGTACGAGGCATTTTTGTACATGACCGAATGTAGTCTCAAACTAATCGTTAATGATGAACATTGGATAAAAGTTGTTGCTTTCTAGGCTCTTGAATAAGTTTCCAATGACATCCATCTACCGCACCTGCAAATTTCCATAATAAGCGAATATCTACATCCCCACCGTAAGTTTCTTTGACACGCTGAAATACATCTTCTGGGCCTAAGTTTAAAAATGTACTCACATCAGGTATTCCTGCTTTCTTCACCATACGTTCGAGTGTTAATTGCATATTTGGCAAATCACGAAGTCGCTTACTTTCCTCTGATTTTTGAAACGCTCTCTCTTGTTTAGAGTACTCGATAGATGAACAAATTAAATAATCTAAAGAATCATCTCGCTCAGTAAATAATTCGGTTACATCAAAATAATTAACCGTTGCGACGGTCTGTTTTTTCACATGTTTATAGCGTTTACATCCTTTATTTTTCAGAAAAGCATCTAAATCACCGCCGCCACGGATGAAGATAACGTTACCTGAAATTAATGCATACATCGCATCATCGCTGAATAAACCTATACCCCCAAACATTGATCGCTTTTGAAACATACCAAACTTAGTTACGTATTCAAAAAATGTCTGCTCCATGCTAGTGCCCATTGTAAAACCTCCATACTTATGACTAACCCCCCGATCAATACACAAGTGCCATATAATGGCTTTCGAGCAAAATATCCTTATATACAACTACTACCAGTATAAAAATTACATCTTATTTATTAGTATTTTCATCCGTTACTTCAAATTCAAATGATACTTTATGAGGAAAATTAAGTAAGTGCGCAGCTCACATCGAAAGGATTTAAAACCACTATAAATGATACATCACTCGCAAAAGTAACCTACCAACAACAAATGATTGATAATAAAACAACCAAATTGAACAAATAACAATCGTCGAGAAAAAAGTTTATTCTCTATAAAATTAGAATGTCTATTAAGTGAATTCACCTTTATGCTGCACTAGCATTAAGCTATGATGTCACGCATAAAATCTACGTTATTGATAATAAAAACTGGTTAATTATTTAATTTCCATTACCCTGAGGCCTTTATGTATTCTGGTGTTTTCCTAATATTCTTACCACTGATTATCGGTTACTTTATCGTTTTAAAAAATGAGCATTGGCTAAATCGTATTAACCAAGCCGTGTCTCAGCTTATTTATGTCATTTTATTTTTGATGGGCCTAAGTCTTTCTGCTCTGGATAATCTCAGTACTAATTTACAAACTATCGCCCTATATACGGCAACATTCTTTTTTTCAATTAGCTTATGTAACTTAGCCAGCTTACCTTTAATCGATAAGCTCATGCCAGTTGAAGCTTGCAGCAAAACGAAAGCACTACCAACGTATTTAATGGCATTAGAGTCAGCAAAACTAATCTTAGTGGTCAGTGCAGGTTTATTCGTTGGTTTATCGCTACCATTTAAATTACCTTATGTGGACGGTGCTAGTGGAAGCATTTTACTTTTATTATTATTTTTAATTGGTATTCAACTTCGTAATAGCGGCTTAACTCTTAAGCAAATTTTATTAAATAAACACGGAATGATCATTGCTCTCGTGGTCGTATTAACGTCATGGTGTGGTGGGTTAATTGCTGCATATATACTGAATATCCCCTTTACTAATGCTCTGGCTATGGCGTCTGGTTTTGGTTGGTATTCATTATCCGGAATACTTATGGGAGACGCTTACGGCCCTATATATGGAGGCGCCTCTTTCTTCTTAGAATTACTCAGAGAGCTAGTGGCATTAATTGCCATCCCACTGTTTATTCGACGCTATCCATGTAGTTCTATTGGTTATGCGGGGGCAACTTCATTAGATTTTACATTACCTATAATACAAAGTACTGGCGGTGTAAAATGTGTTCCAATTGCGATTGTTAGTGGCTTTATTCTTAGTTTATTGGTGCCTATTTTTATCTTATTTTTTGTATCGCTAGGATGAAGTCATTGTGATTTTGGATTAAAACATAGTGATCTCGGACTAAAAAATTGTTAAATAATCGTGAGATCACAAAGCGAGCGCACCAAAACGCGAATATCTGGCTTATCACCTTCTTATCTTTACAATAATGCGACAATAATTAGTAGGTGGCTGTTTTGTAGCCATAATTAAAGGATAGAACATGAAGAAATCAGTTATTACGCTTATTCTTACCCTCTCAGGTTTCTCAAATGTTGCGACAGCCAGTACTGCGCCTATTTCCCAGTGCCTAAATGATAAATATGATGATTATATATCAGCCTCTTTAGAGTGGTATCAAGACCTTGTTTCTATTACGACTCAACAAAACCCTCAATTAAAAGACGTTGGGGAATGGTTTTTAGAAGGACGGACTCATCACTTTGAGTTAAATCGTGCGGCGGTTCATTATTATTTAACAAATGATCCTACCAAGGTTGCAATTAAAGAACCCGTAGAGTCTTGGCTAAAATTACCTCAACCAGAGATTAAACAGCTGGCCCAACGTAATGATGAACTTGGAAAAATAGCGAAAGCAACCTTTGATGACCGCCAAGCTCCGCCCAATAAAATGAACTATGAATTACGATCGGCTTTTGCTGAATTGTTAAGCCATCCAAGTAATATCAATCCTGCTTTAGATAAATATAATCAAGCGATGGCAAAAACGAGTGATATTATTTGCCAATAACCATTGTTCGGCAGCACATATCCTCAAAGTTAATCCGTTAATATCTGGCGAGACTTTTCAGCATTTTTCAGCTAAATTGTTTCGCTCAATTTAATTATTTTTAAAGAAAGCCGTGTATGGGATCCGAAGACAAAATCGTAGATGTTAACTTTGAAAGCTTATTACGGATTTTTACCGTCCCAGAAGCGCCCGACTCGACTTTAGGGAATATAGAACAAAAACTTTCACAAAATTTAAATGCATTTTTGCGTGAGCATATTGTTGCGGAAGAAAAGCCACTTTCAGAGATCGAAAAAGACTTTTCAAATGCTGCGATTCCTGAACAACCAACGTTTGTATCTGAACATACACAACATCTATTAGATACTGTCGTTTCTCATTCCGTCCATACGTCTGCACCAAGCTTTATTGGCCATATGACCTCCGCTTTACCTTATTTCTTAATGCCGCTATCAAAAATCATGATTGCGCTTAACCAAAATTTAGTAAAAATTGAAACCTCAAAAGCATTCACGCCGTTAGAGCGCCAAGTATTAGGAATGCTACATCGCTTAATCTATTCACAAAATACACATTTCTATCAACAGTGGATGCACAGTGCACAACATTCATTAGGTGCCTTTTGTTCTGGCGGTACAATTGCCAACATTACCGCCCTTTGGGTGGCACGTAATAATGCATTAAAAGCAGATGGCAATTTTCAAGGTGTCGAAAAGGAAGGGTTGTTTAATGCCATGATGCACTATGGCTATAAAGGAATGGCAATTCTTGTTTCCGAGCGTGGGCATTATTCATTAAAAAAAGCCGCTGATGTATTAGGCATTGGTCAGAAAAATCTCATCGCAATAAAAACAGATCAACATAATCGAATTTGTCCGCTAGCTTTGGATGCAAAAATTCAACAACTCAAAACTCAAAACATTAAGCCTTTTGCCATTATTGGTGTTGCAGGCACAACAGAAACTGGCAATATTGATCCCTTAGATAAAATTGCTGAAATAGCAAAACGTGAGCAATGCCATTTTCATGTTGATGCGGCTTGGGGTGGCGCAACCTTAATGTCAAATCAGCATCGCCATTTGCTAAAAGGAATAGAGCTTGCAGATTCTGTCACGATTGATGCCCACAAACAGCTTTATATACCAATGGGGGCAGGAATGGTTCTGTTTAAAGATCCTACCGCCATGCATTCCATTGAACACCATGCTGAATATATTCTACGTAAAGGATCAAAAGATTTAGGTTCTCATACCTTGGAAGGATCTCGCTCTGGTATGGCAATGTTAGTTTATTCAAGTTTGCATATTATTAGTCGACCAGGTTATGAGCTATTGATTAATGAAAGTATTAGAAAAGCCCATTATTTTGCTGAACTTATTCATAGCCAGGACGATTTTGAGTTAATTTCCGAACCTGAGCTATGCTTACTGACTTATCGTTATATACCTAAAGACACTCAACAAGCATTACGTCTTGCGAGTCCAGATGAGTTAAAAATACTCCATCAATATTTAAATGAGCTCACTCAATTCATTCAAAAAAGTCAGAGAGAGAATGGCCGTTCTTTTGTTTCTCGTACTCGCTTAACGCCAGAACAATGGCAGCGAATGGAAACCATTGTATTAAGAGTTGTGTTAGCAAATCCGTTAACCACAGTAGACATATTACACTCTATTATTGAAGAACAACGACGCATTGCGCAAACCAGTCCATTTGTCTTACCCAAAATTCATCAACTCACTCAGATAATTTTGCAAAAGAACGAAGGTAAATAAACTCATCGTAAAGTCCGTAATTCAAAGACAAGCTTAATTACATTCTAAAATGAAACTTTCTTTCTAAAAAACATAGAAAGTTTCATTTTTACTTTTTATTAGCTCTGAAAATTCTAAAAAACTTCCAAAACTGTAATTAAATTTGAGCTTTGTCATATTCTGATAATAAAACATAGGGAAATCGGCCTGTTTTATAATCACAATCGGTATACTTGCTGTTATAAAGCGTATCTAGTCGGTTTCGAGAATTAACTCGACCCTAATTAACCAGTATTTCACATAATGTATGAGTTAATGCTGGTAAACCTTTTCTGAGAAGCAGTATGAATACATTAGAAAAAATTCAAAAAAACCTCGATATCTTTAGTAAATCAGAACGTAAAGTAGCAGAAGTTATTATTGAAGCACCACAAACGGCTATCCATTCTAGCATCGCCACACTAGCCAAGATTGCTGATGTGAGTGAACCAACAGTTAACCGTTTTTGTCGCAGATTAGATACGAAAGGTTTTCCTGATTTTAAGCTGCATCTTGCGCAAAGCCTAGCTAATGGTACGCCTTATGTTAATCGTAATGTCGAAGAATCTGATGGACCTGAGGCTTATACCCATAAAATCTTCGAATCGACCATGGCATGTCTTGATGTAGCAAAAAATACTATCGATCCTTTTCAAATAAATCGTGCGGTTGATCTATTAACTCAGGCAAAACGAATTTCCTTTTTCGGGCTTGGCGCTTCATCATCTGTCGCGAAAGATGCCCAAAATAAATTCATCCGCTTCAACATCCCTATTTCATGCTTTGATGATCCACTTATGCAGCGTATGAGTTGTATTAATTGCTCTGAAAATGACGTAGTGGTGTTAATTTCTCATACTGGGCGAACTAAAAGCCAAGTTGAAATTGCACTTTTAGCCAAAGAAAACGGTGCGACTGTTATTGCCATCACTGCGAAGGATTCACCATTAGAGCAAGTCAGTTCACTTTCCATTTCTTTAGATGTCCCTGAAGACACTGATGTCTACATGCCAATGGCAAGTCGAATTGTTCAAATGACTGTTATTGATGTTCTGGCGACTGGCTTTACTCTACGTCGTGGTTCAGGATTTAGGGAAAATTTAAAACGTGTAAAGGATGCATTAAAAACATCACGCTACGAAAAAGCACCTATGTTCCCAGAGTAACGAATAGTCTAAAAATCATTCATCGATTTTACCTATTAAAATAAAAGCTAAAACAATCTTTAAAACCACTTTATCTTAAGGCATAGTAAACGCATTCAAGTTAGAGGAGAGAAATATGTTTGTCGTTATTTTTGGTCGTCCTGGTTGCCCATTTTGTGTTCGTG
Organism: Vibrio hibernica; assembly: GCF_015223435.1. Lineage (GTDB taxonomy): Bacteria > Pseudomonadota > Gammaproteobacteria > Enterobacterales > Vibrionaceae > Vibrio > Vibrio hibernica. Next base: position 2,307 of record NZ_VHKO01000003.1, on the reverse strand, counting down.
CAAAAGATCTTGCTGATAAGTTAAAAGAAGAACGTGATGATTTTAACTATCGTTATGTTGATATTCACGCTGAAGGTATTTCAAAAGCTGATCTTGAAAAAACAGTAGGTAAACCAGTAGAAACCGTGCCACAAATTTTTGTCGATCAAGACCACGTTGGTGGATTTACTGAATTTGAAGCCTACGCGAAAGCGAACCTTGGCTTATTTAGCTAATCAACAACGCTGTATTATATACTGCAACACACAAAACCCACTACGGTGGGTTTTGTGTGCAGATTAATAAATGTTTATAATATAAATTTGATAAATAAAATTAAATTCTAAAAACCATCTTTTCCTCTTATTTAATCCGCCTTTATCCTATACACTTCCAACGTTGCCCTTAAGTATTTTCGTGATTGTATACTAGTACTGTTTATTCAAGCTTAGTTTTCATCACCAATACACTTTCAACGATTGCAACTAGCCTTTGATGGCAAATTAATTTTTTGTTTTATATAAATTTTCTTGAGATAACTTGTGAACATAGACGTCGCATCGCTACTAGACCAAAACTCAATTCTTCTTCTATTCGTTGTGCTCGCTATTGGGTTATCCATTGGCAAAATTCGTATTGCTCGATTCCAACTTGGTAACTCAATTGGCGTATTGCTCACCGCGTTGATCATGGGGCATCTAGGCTTTCACTTTAATGCTGAAGCTTTAACCATTGGCTTCATGTTCTTTATCTACTGTGTCGGTATCGAAGCCGGCCCCAATTTTTTTGGTATCTTCCTGCGAGATGGTAAGCATTACTTTTTCTTAAGTTTAGTCGTGTTAGTTACTGCCCTATTATTAACCTACGGACTTGGTCGTCTTCTCGGTTTGGATTTTGGTCTTGCTGCAGGTATTATGGCAGGCTCAATGACCGCAACGCCTATTTTAGTCGGTGCACAAGATGCTTTGAACTCAGGCCTTGGAACTATTCCAGAAGGTTCTGATCTATCAACACTCCTCGCAAATCTTTCCGTTGGTTATGCTTTATCTTATCTTATCGGCTTAATAAGCATGATCTTGTTTGCCAAATTACTGCCTAAATTACAAAAAGAAAATTTAAGTGACTCTGCTCAACGTATTGCTCAAGAACGAGGTTTAGGTGGTGCAAGACAACGTAAAGTTTATCTACCAATTATACGAGCTTATCGTGTTGGGCAAGAGCTGATCGATTGGACTGATGGTAAAAACCTACGTGAACTCGGTATCTACCGTCAGACCGGATGCTATATCGAACGTATTCGTCGTAACGGTATTCTCGCCCATCCGGATGGCGATGCTATTTTACAACCTGGCGACGAAATTGCTTTAGTAGGCTACCCAGACAGCCATGCTAGATTAGACTCTAGTTTTCGTAATGGTAAAGAGGTTTTTGATCGTAACTTACTCGATTTACGTATCGCAGAAGAAGAAATCGTGGTTAAAAGTGACAGTATCGCAGGCAAAAAGCTCTCTGATTTAAACATTGCAGAATATGGCTGTTTTTTAAGCCGGGTTGTTCGAGCCCAAATTGAAATGCCGATGGATTTAAATATCGTACTGGCTAAAGGCGATATTTTACAAGTCAGTGGTGAAAAAAGCCGTGTATTAGGTCTTGCCGAACGAATTGGTTTCATCTCTGTTCATAGCCAAATTGCTGATTTACTTGCCTTCTGTTGCTTCTTTATTCTTGGCTTATTATTTGGCTTAATTACCATGACATTTGGCCAAGTAACGTTTGGCCTTGGTAATGCCGTTGGTCTATTAATTGCGGGGATCATGCTAGGATTTTTAAGAGCCAATCACCCTACTTTCGGCTATGTTCCACAAGGTGCATTAAATATGGTGAAAGATCTTGGGCTCATGGTATTTATGGTCGGCATTGGTTTAAATGCGGGCAGTAATATGTTTGAGTACCTGGATAGCGTTGGTCTTAAACTGATAGGCTTTGGTTTCATTGTTAGCGTTGTTCCTGTTATTTGTGCGTATTTCTTTGGCGCTTACGTATTAAAAATGAATCGCGCTTTATTATTTGGTGCTATTATTGGCGCAAGAACGTGCGCCCCCGCAATGGATGTCGTCAATGACTATGCTAAATCGACCATTCCAGCGCTTGGCTACGCTGGTACTTACGCCATTGCCAATATATTAATGACGCTGGCAGGGACTCTATTAATTATATTAAGTTAATAGTCATTTGGGAGGGGTGGCTCTATCGCTGCCTTTTATCTCAATACTGACCATAATTTAGATATCAAATAATAAAACTTAAAAACAATAAAGGCGCTCCCAA
>NZ_VHKO01000029.1 GCF_015223435.1 Vibrio hibernica | reverse complement strand
CCCAGTAGAATACCGAAATCAGGCCTTAAAAGCCGCATAACAGAAATGTCCAACTTTAAGGGGTCACTTCAGTTTAATTCCAGAGGCTTTTTTGTTGTGTTGATTTTGCAAATAATCGTATTAACAATTCGTGTATTAACGACTCGTTAGTCGATTATCTCAGGCACCTTAGTTGCAACTTGCAGCGCCAAGGTTTTTCCAAACACCCCATTCACCGGTTGTCCACCATTTTGCTTCATAGAGTGTTCCACCAGATGTGACTTGATCACCGCTCGAATAAACTGCAGCCGTATCCCATTCATTATCACAAGTTGGATCTGGATCTACCGTACCAGTGGTTTTCAATATCACAACAGAGGTCGACGCTGAGCTAGACAACTCGCCATCGCTAACCGTAACGGTAAAGTTCAAGGTGGTATCTACATCGTATTCACCCGCTACGAAGCTGATGCTAGAACCTGTTCCTGAAATACCAGTTGGCAGCGTCCAAGTATAAGTGAGCGAATCACCTTCAGCATCCGAAGAACCCGAAGCGTCAACGACAACCGTAACGCCTGCTTGCGTTTGCGCTGGAGCAGTTATGGCTGCAATTGGCGCAGTATTGTCTACAGGAACATCAACAGGGTTTACTGTTATTACGACCGTATCGCTTGCTGTTGCACCTTCGTTATCGGTCACCGTTAATGAGAAAATTAGCGTTTGAGGTTCTGTCACTTCTGGTGCATTAAAGTTGGCTTTAGCGCTATTGGCATTGGTCAAGTTTACTGCTGTTCCAGAGGTTTGTGTCCAAGCATAAGAGGCAATTGAACCGCTTTTATCACTTGATTTAGAACCATCTAGAGTGACCGCGGTAGGGCCAACCACTACTTTATCCATACCTGCACTTGCTGTTGGTGCATGATTCGACGCTTCACCGGCTAAACCTTCATGCATTGCATTTAGGATATCGCCATTATCAGCATCAATTTCCCATGAGAATAAACCCGCTAGGCCTAGGCTACGAGCGTATTGACCTTTAGCGATTACTGAGCGAGGACTATCATAAGTTAACAATTTTCCGTTAGATCGGTTCCATACCCAAGCGGCTTCAGCTTGCTCATCATAACCGACTTCATAGCCATTGATCCCTTGACCATTTGGCCCAACCATATTGTCTTTCAGACCTTTATAATCGATGATGCCGGCTTCCCACACACCTTGTGCTTTTGAGCCAGAAAATTTGCCACTACCTGTGCCTGTCATTGGATCGTTTGGATCGGTTAAGCTTGAAGGCATAACGCCATCCCAACCTCGGCCATACATAGCGGCACCCGCTACCAATTTATTAGCCGGAACGCCTTGAGCTAGTAGTGCAGTAATGGCGTTATCCACGGTATAAGCGGGGCCTTTAAATGGCTTACCTTCCGCATCAATACCTGTGCCATCACATTGGCCAGGTAACATAAAGCTACCACAATAAAGGCCAGTTTGATGTCCAGGGACATTATTCCAACCACTGTAGAAATCGTAAGTCATGGCAAAGATGTAATCCATATATTGGGAGGCTTGACCATAATTGACATCTTCTATTTTGTCGTAGCCTGCACCAATAGCAGAAGTTAACTCATATTCTCTGCCGGTATCAGCTTCAAGCTGATCCAACATCGCACGAAGTTCTTGCATTAGCGCAACGTAAGCTGGCCCATCTTTTTGTGGGTCACCTAAGTTGGCATTTTCACCATCACCGCCAGGGAATTCCCAGTCAATATCGACACCATCAAAGAACTTCCAAGTAGTTAAGAATTTTTTAACTGAAGCGACAAAAATATCGCGTTTTGATTTGTCGGTGAAAGAATAAAATGGATCAGAAAGAGTCCAACCGCCAACCGATGGGATGATTTTTAGATCAGGATTTCGCTGTTTAAGTGCCATCATCATGGCAAAGTTGCCCTTGATAGGGGTGTCGTACTCATGCCCAGCTTGTTTAAAGCTTTTTTGATATGCAGCCCAAGGGTCGTGAATCACGACGTTGTAATCAGGTACGCCCTGACAAGCCGTTTGTAGGGCATTAAAACTATTACCGCCAACTGATTTTAGTGATTCATTAGGGCCACAGATTGGGATGAAGCCATATAAGATGTGGGTTAAGTTATCAGCAGGAGGATTATCGACAGTATAATCACGGTCATAAATTCCCCACTCAACGAAATAAGTGCCGACAACTGTATTTTTATCAGTGTTATAACTCTTATTATTTGGATCGGTATTCATCACTAACGGTGCTAAGTGTGAACCATCAGTATCTGCAATGGTTAAAGCTTCAGATGAAGATTTGGTGCAGCCCGTTTCATCGCAAGCTTCGATCACCATTTGGTAAACGCCGCCTTTTGGGTAGGTAAATGATGCGGTTGTTTTACTACCTTTAATTGGACCCGTTGCCACAACTTCGCCATCAAAATAGATATTGTAAGTATCACCAGTATCGCCGCTATATTGATTAAAGATAATATCGACTTGAGCTTGGTCGTGATATTGAACCATGCTGTTGTAACCCGATGTTGTTTCCATCGCGAGGTCAATTTTTGAAAATTGTAAATTTTTTGAACCATACATATCTAAAGCAGGGGCTCCCGGGGCAGCACTTACGGCTGTAGAACCTAAAGCTAAAGATATTGCTACGGCGGTCAGGTTGAAACGCTTCATATCATTTCTCTTATCTATTCCTTGATTAAATCCACCGCTAAAATAGAAGAGCGATGGAAACTGCGTACATCATTTTATCTCGCATCAAATTCAGTGTTCATGAAGAGGAAAGGGGAAACAAAGTGAAAAGTGTTCTTTTTGAATCGAGTTAGAAGTAATAATTATTTAATCCCTGCTATTTCATATAAACATCGTAGAGGCTCGACATTTGATAAAACTTGTCATTTCTTTAGTTGTAACTATCGGGAATTAAGCTAGTGGCGCTGTATTTTCTTTCCCTTCCTGAGCGCTTAATGAGCTGTTGTTTATTATTTAACCGCAGTGTCTGGTTGTTTATTGCTATTTTGTCAGGTTAATACTCTGTAAATGTTTATCAATCCGAACTTTTACTCTTCTATAAAGTAAAAGTGTCGATGAAGTAGTGTTTTTTAATATTATGTATGGTTGTTAACGTTAAAGATTGGTAGTGTTATCGGATCTTTATCTGGTTATTGTTCAATCAAGCAGTGAAATTATTCTAATAAAGCTATCTGTTTAGATTAGCGTGCTAATTAACCAATATTGAGTCATGGATGCATTTAAATAAAAACTTGGAGTTTATAACTATGTATAAAAACAAAATCACTCAAGCACTATTAATTGGTGCTGGTTTAACGTTTGGCGCTGCAACTTTTCCTGCAATGGCTGCACATGTTCCAGAAGGAACGAAACTTGCCGATAAACAAGAATTAGTCAAAGGCAATGGCACTGAAGTCGCTTCAATTGATCCTCAAAAGACCGAAGGTGTTCCTGAATCAAATGTTATTCGTGATTTATTTGAAGGCTTAGTTAACCAAGATGGTGATGGTAATGTGGTTCCTGGTGTCGCAGAAAGCTGGGAAACTAAAGACAACAAAACCTTTATCTTTCATCTTCGTAAAGATGCTAAATGGTCAAATGGCGATCCTGTAACCGCAGATGACTTTGTATTCACGTTCCAACGTGCCGTCGATCCTGCTACCGCTTCTCCTTATGCTTGGTATTTAGAAATGACTACCATGAAAAATGCAGCACAAATCATTAATGGTAAAGCCGATAAGTCGACTTTAGGTGTAAAAGCACTCGATGCGAATACGCTTGAAGTGAACCTTGAATCTGCCGTGCCTTACTTTGTTAAAATGATGGGTCACACAACGGTTAAACCAGTGAACAAAAAAGTGTTAGAAAAATGGGGCGATCAATGGACCAAACCGGAACACTTTGTTGGTAATGGTGCATATGTACTAAGCAAGTGGGTAGTGAATGAACGTATGGTAATGGTACGTAATAAGAACTACTGGGATGATAAGGACACGGTCATTGATAAAGTGACATACTTGCCAATTGAAAACCAAGTTGCAGAGATGAACCGCTTCCTTTCTGGTGAAATTGATATGACGAATGAGTTGCCGAATGAGCACTTTAAACGTCTTGAAAAAGAACATCCAGAAGATGTTTCAGTGGTTGGCAACTTATGCTCTTACTACTACGGTTTTAATAATGAAAAAGCACCATTCAATGATGTGCGCGTTCGTAAAGCACTTTCTTATGCAATTGACCGTGATGTCATCACTAAAATTCTATTAGGCCAAGGTCAAAAACCTGCGTATTTCTTAACCCCTGAAGTAACCGCTGACTTCCACCCAGTAATGCCTGAATACGGTACTTGGACACAAAAAGAACGTAACCAAAAAGCAGAAGCGTTACTAAAAGAAGCGGGCTACGATAAGTCACACCCACTTAAATTTAATTTGCTTTACAACACCAGTGAAAACCATAAGAAGAATGCCGTTGCGATTGCTTCTATGTGGAAAAAAGCGTTAGGCGTTGACGTGACACTTGAAAACCAAGAATGGAAAACGTACCTAGATAACCGTCGTGAAGGTAACTTCCAAATAACGCGTGCAGGTTGGTGTGGTGATTACAATGAAGCCTCATCATTCTTATCATTGATGCAGTCAAATAATAGCTCGAACGATCCTCGTTACCATAACAAAGAATACGATGCGGTAATGGAAAAAGCATTGGCATCAACCAGTGATGCCGAACGTGCAGATTTGTACGCTCAAGCAGAAGCATTGTTGGCTCGCGATATGCCAATTGCACCCATCTTCCAATATGTGAAAGCACGTTTGGTGTCTCCACAAGTTGGCGGTTTCCCTAAAAATAACGCTGAAGATAAGATCTACACGAAAGATCTTTATATGCTAGCGAAATAACACGTTATTAAAATGGCTTCACAATGGGTCCTGTATTTACTCGTTGTGAGGCCACTTTTATTTTATGTGTCCCGCGTAACACCCTCCGAATATTATAAAAACTCAGAATAATAATAAAGGGAATGTGTAGGCTATCCACTTCGAATCAGAAGAGTATGCTTATGCGAATTAATTAAAATGAGTCACAATTGGAAGTACTACTATGTTTAAATTCATTTTGAAAAGACTGATAGAGGCAATACCCACCTTACTGGTATTGATCACTGTGTCTTTTTTCCTAATGCGTTTTGCCCCAGGTAATCCGTTCTCCAGTGAACGCCCGTTACCTCCTGAAGTGATGGCAAATATTAACGCGAAATATGGCTTAGATCAGCCGGTGCTCACACAATACACCACTTATTTAACCAATATTCTGCAAGGAGACTTTGGACCTTCATTTAAATACCAAGATTATACCGTTAATGAGTTAGTGTACGCGGCATTGCCTGTGTCTGCTCAAGTTGGCTTTTTTGCCTTTATCTTTACCATTATATTAGGGGTAGGGGTTGGCACTATTGCTGCGTTGAAACAAAATACTTGGGTAGATTACACCATAATGTCCACCGCGATGCTTGGGGTGGTAATGCCATCCTTTGTGTTGGCTCCGGTGTTAATTTATATATTTTCGATCAATCTTGGATGGTTCCCTGCTGGGGGTTGGCAAGGGGGTGGCTTTCAATTTATGTTCCTTCCAATGGTGGGGATGTCACTTCTTTATGTGGCGACTTTCGCCCGTATCACTCGTGGTAGCATGATTGAAACGCTCAACAGTAACTTTATTCGTACCGCTCGCGCTAAAGGGTTGAGCTATCGCTATATTGTTTTTAAACATGCGTTGAAACCCGCTCTATTGCCGGTTGTGTCTTATATGGGGCCAGCATTTGTCGGCATCATTACTGGTTCAGTGGTGATCGAAACTATTTTTGGTTTGCCGGGTATTGGTAAATTATTCGTTAATGCTGCGTTTAACCGTGATTACTCGTTAGTGATGGGAATTACCATTTTGATTGGTTTCTTATTCATTCTTTTCAATGCCATAGTCGATGTGCTACTGGCGTATATTGATCCGAAAATTCGTTACTAATCAGAGGCTATCGCTATGTTAAATAAACAAAAAAATATGGAAGCGATCGAAAAGTTCTCTGGGAACTTAGAAATTGAAGGTCGCAGTTTATGGCAAGATGCTCGTATTCGTTTTATGCGAAATAAAGCGGCGATGGTGAGTCTTGTTATTCTTGTTTTGATCACTTTATCGGTGATCTTCTTGCCGATGTTTGCTCACTTTGCTTATGACGATACCGATTGGTATTCATTGCAAGCTGCGCCTTCTGCCGAGCACGTGTTCGGTACTGATAGCCTAGGTCGTGATTTATATGTTCGAACTTTAATGGGCGGGCGCATTTCGTTAATGGTAGGTATCCTTGGGGCTTTAGTTGCCGTGCTTATCGGTACTCTTTATGGCGCAGCTTCGGGTTTTATTGGTGGACGAACCGACCGTATCATGATGCGCATTTTGGAAATCTTATACGCCGTACCATTCATGTTCCTTGTGATCGTATTAGTGACCTTTTTTGGTCGTAATATTATTTTGATCTTTGTGGCGATTGGCGCAATTGCTTGGCTTGATATGGCGCGTATCGTGCGTGGACAAACGCTAAGCCTGCGTAATAAAGAATTTATTGAAGCGGCTTATGTATGTGGCGTGAGTAACTGGAAAATCATTACTCGCCATATTGTGCCAAACGTATTAGGTATTGTGGCCGTGTACTCAACGTTATTAGTACCAAGCATGATTTTGACTGAATCTTTCTTATCTTTCCTTGGTCTTGGGGTTCAAGAGCCAATGACAAGTTGGGGGGCATTGTTGCAAGAAGGCGCACAAACCATGGAGATTGCGATTTGGCAACTCGGGTTTCCTGCTGCATTCATGGTAATTACGCTATTCTGCTTTAACTATGTTGGCGATGGTTTACGTGACGCACTCGACCCGAAAGACAGATAAGAACAAGGACGTATTATGAGCTTATTAGATGTAAAAGACTTATGGGTTGAATTTAAAACTCAAGACGGCATGGTAACGGCGGTCAACGATTTAAACTTCTCACTACAACAAGGTGAGACACTTGGTATTGTGGGTGAATCTGGTTCAGGTAAATCTCAAACCGTATTTGCCATCATGGGTTTGCTGGCAAAAAATGGTGTTATTACTGGCAGTGCTAAGTTTGAAGGACAAGAGATCCTGAACTTGCCAGAGAAAAAATTGAACACGATTCGCGCTGAACAAATTGCGATGATTTTCCAAGATCCAATGACCTCACTTAACCCCTATATGAAAGTTAGCGATCAGCTAATGGAAGTACTAATGCTGCATAAAGGCATGGGCAGAGCAGAAGCGTTTGAAGAGTCGGTTCGTATGCTTGAGGCGGTGAAAATCCCTGAAGCCCGCAACCGTATTACCATGTATCCACATGAATTTTCAGGTGGTATGCGCCAACGTGTAATGATTGCTATGGCATTATTATGTCGCCCTAAATTATTAATTGCAGATGAGCCAACCACGGCTCTTGATGTAACGGTTCAAGCACAAATCATGGATCTGTTGAATGAGCTGAAACATGAATTTAATACCGCGATTATTATGATCACTCACGATTTAGGTGTGGTAGCAGGTTCATGTGACAAAGTCTTGGTAATGTACGCTGGACGTACGATGGAATATGGATCGGTTGAGGATATTTTTTACAATCCAAGCCACCCATATTCAGAAGGTCTATTACGCGCAATTCCTCGTTTAGATTCTAAAGGTGATGTGCTGCCGACCATTCCCGGTAATCCACCTAACTTATTACGTTTACCTGTCGGTTGTCCGTATCAAGAGCGTTGCCACCGTGTGACCGAGCGTTGTGGCCGTGAAGCACCACTTTTACTTCCATTTGGTGAAGATCGTTCTCGTGCTTGTTTTTCTGATTGGGAGGGCTGGAAATAATGACTCAGTCAACATTAATTAAAGAAGGCATAGACGTGGTTCAAGATGCGCCGCAGTCGAGCACGATTGGTAAAGAATTACTGCTCGATATAAAAGATCTTAAAGTTCATTTCAATATTGCGCCAAAATCAGCATGGCCTTGGGCGAAACCGTTGAAGCTAAAAGCGGTTGATGGCGTCAACGTTCGTTTATATGAAGGTGAAACGCTTGGTGTGGTTGGCGAATCTGGTTGCGGTAAATCGACTTTTGCGCGCGCTATTGTGGGCTTGGTAGAAGCAACGGAAGGTGAAGTTCTGTGGTTAGGCCAAGATTTAACGCGTATGCAAGCGGTGCAAAAGCGTGAAAAACGCAAAGAAATTCAAATGATTTTCCAAGATCCATTGGCATCATTGAATCCGCGTATGAGTGTTGGTGACATTATTGCTGAGCCTTTAGTGACGTTTTATCCGAAACTGTCAAAAAAGGAAGTGAAAGCCAAAGTAAAAGCCATGATGGACAAAGTAGGCTTACTACCAAACGTGATTAACCGTTATCCACATGAATTTTCAGGTGGCCAATGTCAGCGTATTGGTATTGCTCGTGCTTTGATTTTAAACCCAAAAATGATCATTTGTGATGAGCCGGTTTCAGCGTTGGATGTCTCTATTCAAGCGCAGGTGGTCAATCTGCTTAAAGAGCTACAAAATGAGCTTGGTTTGAGCTTGGTGTTTATCGCGCATGACTTATCCGTTGTGAAACATATCTCTGATCGCGTTTTGGTGATGTACTTAGGTAATGCGGTTGAACTGGGTGAATCGGATGCTTTGTTTGCCAACCCTAAACACCCATACACCAAAGCGCTTATGTCAGCGGTACCGATCCCTGACCCTCGTAAAGAGCGAGCTAAGAAGATCCAGATGTTGGAAGGGGACTTACCATCGCCAATCAGCCCACCATCGGGTTGTGTCTTCCGTACGCGCTGCCCAATAGCGACGACGCAATGTGCTGAACAGAAACCGCAAATTAAGGGATCTGATGTCCATTCGGTTGCTTGTTTGCTAGTGGACTAGGTCGTGTAATGGACTGGTTCGCGTAGTGGGTCATCTCCATCTCGAATAATTGACTCGTTAGGGATGAGAGCTATTCTTCTGCGAAAATGTGTAGTAACAATATAGAAGCAGTACCAATCGGTGCTGCTTTTTATTTATCTACCATACTGTGTTAATCAGTCAATCAAGCTTTGATATAAACACGCTTACTTAAATCGAGTTAATTAAATAATGGAGACCTTATGTTAGTATCTTTAATTTGTGTCAGCCTGTTGGCTTTTTTAGTGATGGGTCTTGCTTTTCAAGTCTCGATGGCGAGGCGTCAAACCAATACAGTAATTGGACATAATTCCGATCCTAAGGATCCGCTATATAAAGCAATACGAGCACATAGTAATGCGACGGAATATGTTCCAATTATTGCGTTACTGATATACATCTTAGGCACAATGCCGATTTCTAGCTGGGTGTTGTGGTGTATGGTGCTTATTACGGTATTTAGATATGTAGCAGCGGCGGGGCTATTGTTTCCACGCACGTTAGAAAAACCAAATGCGTTGCGGTTTGTGGGAGCGTTAGGGACGTATGTTGTGGGTTTTTTATTGTGTATCGCACTTTTATTAAAAGCATTAACGTTCTAGAAATATAGCCGGTAAGTCATGCTGAAAGTGGATTGTTGACCGTTATTGCGCAATGTACAATAACGGTCAAGTACTAATGAACGTTAACGTTAACGTTTAGGCAGATGCTAACATTCTTTTTTGATGCGAAAGATATTCATCATAAGTACCTTGGAACTGCACTAATTGTTTGTCTTTTACATCAATAAGCGATGTGGCAAGAGAAGACACAAACTTACGGTCATGGCTAACAAAAATTAACGTACCTTGATAACCTTTCAGTGCATTATTTAATGCTTCAATCGCTTCCATATCCATGTGGTTGGTTGGCTCATCCATCACCAAAACGTTAATGTCTTGCATCATTAATTTGCCAAATAATAGGCGGTTCTTCTCACCACCTGAACAGTTCTTGGCTTTTTTATTGGCATCGTCAGCGGTGAATAATAAACGGCCTAAAATACCTCGAACCATCAAGTCATCATGCTTCACGGTACGCCACTGTGAAATCCAATCAAAAATACTGAGATCATTGTCGAAATCTACCGTACTGTCTTGTGGGCAGTAACCAACAGAAGCATTTTCAGACCATTTTACAATGCCGTGGTTTTGCTCTAACTCTTTGACTAAACAACGTAGGAAAGTCGTTTTACCTACGCCGTTTTCGCCAATGATCGCTAAGCGAGTACCAGCTTCTAATAATAAATTACCTTTTTCGAATAAGGTCTCGCCATCAAATCCATGGCCTAAGTCTCGTAACTCAAGGGCTAGACGGTGCAGTTTTTTACCTTCACCGAAGTCAATTGATGGGCTAATACGGCTGGTGGATTTGACTTCATCCAGTTTAATTTTATCCATTTTTTTAGCGCGAGAACTGGCTTGTTTCGCTTTAGATGCATTGGCGCCAAAGCGATTCACGAAATCTTGCAGTTCACTGATCTCTGCCGCTTTTTTCGCATTATTAGATAATAATTGATCGCGAATTAGGCCAGATGCTTCAAGGAAATATTCGTAGTTACCCGGATAAATACGCAACTCACCATAATCGATATCCGCCATATGAGTACATACAGAGTTTAAAAAGTGGCGATCGTGCGAGATGATGATCATGGTGCACTTACGCTGGTTTAGCTCTTCTGCTAGCCAGTTGATGGTGTTGATGTCCAAGTTGTTGGTTGGTTCATCGAGCAATAAAATATCTGGGTTAGCAAATAAAGCTTGAGCGAGTAATACGCGCAATTTCCAACCGGGGGCGACTTGCTGCATTAGCCCAAAATGAAATTCTTCTTCAATACCCGCTTGGATCAAAATATCACCCGCACGGCTTTCGGCAGTGTAACCATCCATCTCGGCAAATTCGCTTTCAAGCTCGGCAACCTTCATGCCATCCGCTTCGCTCATTTCTGGCAGTGAATAGATACGATCACGTTCTTGCTTAACTTCCCATAACTTGCGGTCACCCATGATCACAACATCGATAACATTATGTTTTTCAAATGCAAATTGGTCTTGGCTTAGTACCCCAAGTTTTAATCCTGGCGTGATAGAAACGTTGCCAGAGCTCGGCGTAAGCGCACCACTTAGGATCTTCATGAAGGTTGATTTACCACATCCATTGGCGCCAATTAGGCCGTATTTGTTTCCGTTACCAAACTTAGCAGAAATGTTTTCAAATAACGGTTCAGCGCCGAATTGCATGGTGATGTTTGCAGTAGATATCAAAGATGTTCCCTAGAGCCTGGTAGGCCAGATCGGATGATATACCCGTTTTACTTGAAGCTTCAGCTTTGTTCTTTTAAACAGTCGTTAGCTACGTTCACTCACCCCATCACTTAGGCTAGCTAAGCTCATGGGGCTTTGTTTACTGGTCGCCTCACTGAAACTTCAATTATTTGGGCATAAATATATAAATTAATAGGCGGCGAATTATACAGATTTATTCACTAAATAATAGGTGTGAGATCTAAGTCACGGTAACTGTTCGTGTGGGATGAATTCACTTTATAAGCTTTAGCCGATAAATAGGAAATATAAGAGGGAGCAATAACCTTTTTTATTCCTAGAAAACGGAGTGTTGAAAGACAAAATAGGCGTAATTCGCTAAGATGGGTTAATCAAAATAATAGACAGGGAATGGATATGAAAATTGCTTTAATTGGCATTGGTGATATAGCGAAGAAAGCGTATTTACCGTTTATTACCACCACATTTTCTAACGTGAACTGGGTGCTATGTAGCCGTGACTCTACTGGATTGGCCCAAGTTGCTGCGCAATATCGAATTAAAGAAACGTATACGGATTATAAGCAATTGTTAACGGCAGGCGTAGATGCGGTGATGATCCACAGTGCCACGAGTAGCCACCCAAGTATTGCCGCTTTTTTCTTAAAAGCAAGAGTCCCAACTTATGTGGATAAACCATTGGCAGATAACGCTCATGATTGTGAGGCGCTTTATGAATTAGCGGAACAGCATCGACAGCCGTTATATCTTGGGTTTAATCGACGTCATATTCCTTTTTATAATCAACATTTAGTGGATGTACAAAAAGGCAAACCACAGCAATCTCTACGCTCATTATGCTGGGAAAAACACCGCTTTAATCAGGTTGGTGACGTTCGGACTTTTATTTTTGATGATTTTATTCACCCATTAGATAGCATCAATATCTTTGCTAAAACAGACGTGCAAGATTTGCATATTATCTCGCAATTCCAAGGCGATAAATTGGCAAGAGTCGATGTCGAATGGCAACAAAATGGCACATTGTTACAAGCTTCGATGAACCGAATGTTTGGTCGTACACAAGAAAGAGTCAGTGCTAATTTTGATAATCAATCCTATCAATTTGATAACTTTATTTCGGGTATCTTATGGCAAGAGGATAAAACCGAATTGTTGCAAGAAAAAGATTGGCAACCAATGCTGGCAACGAAAGGGTTTGAATCCATGATCCATGAGTGGATTAATGTCGTTAAAACTGGTGTATTACCCGACAATCAAATGGCGAGAAACTTAAGTTCGCACCAACTGGCGGAAGCGGTATGCCATAAAGTAGTCAGTGGCCTTAAATAGCTCAGTAGTCTTAAATAACAGTGTTTACTTTCCTTATCTCGCATTAAATTACACCGTTTAAAGCGAGATGAGGATTGGTATCAAAAAGTGATTGAGAGCAATGGGAAAAATTTATAACTAAATGGTTAGAGTCAATATCAGCAGCACTATTTTGTAGTGCTGCTTTTTTATTTTAGGCTACTTATTAGGGCATGTTGATCTTTCGTGAGTGTTTTTTGAATAGCATGGTAAAGAGTTATAATTTGCTTCGCCAAAAATAAAACCATAACCAATACCATGCCAAGAACAATGCTAACTGATATTCGCTGGGAACTGCTACTCCAAATTATGAAAAGTACAGGTCGTATTTACGATAAAACTGAACATCGAATGACATTTGAAGGAATACTTTATCGAATGAGAACAGGTATTCCTTGGCGAGATCTACCCTCTGAGTTCGGAGAGTGGAGTACCGTTTACAGACGATTTAATCTTTGGTCAAAGAAAGGGATTTTAGATAAGCTTTTCAAAAGCTTATCTAGCATGGCTGATTTTGAATGGGTCTTTCTTGATGGCTCTATAGTTCGAGCGCACCAGCATAGCACAGGTGCAGCTACTGAAAGCTCAGAGCAAATAGGAAAAAGTCGCGGGGGCAACTCAACCAAAATTCACTTAGCCGTGGATAGTGGTGGCCTGCCGATTTGCTTTGATTTATCAGAAGGACAACGCCACGATATAGTGCATGCCGAAAGCTTAGTTGAGCAACTCGATGAAGTTAATACCATCGTTTGTGATAAAGGATATGACAGCGAATCTTTCCGTACTTTTGTTAAGGAACGTGGCGGAGAAACGGTAATTGCGAAACGCAATTACGGACAAGATATAGACAAAGATAGTATGGATTGGTGTCTATATAAGTATCGGCACTTGGTCGAAAATGCCTTTGGGAGAATTAAGCATTATCGAGCTATTTCAAGTAGATATGACAAACTAGAAAGGAATTATGCCAGCATGTTATCGCTGGCATTCATGTTAATGTGGCTACCGATGTATTGTTGAACACGAAATGAACAGCAAAGATCAACACGCCCTAGAACACTACCGAAATAAGCTCTTTATTGCCTAGGCATTTACGACATAAACAATGTTTATATTGGCTATCAAGCTCCCTTTTTTCGACACTAAAACACCAGCAAGTTTCTTTTCCTGCCGCGATATCACAATGGGTTTGTGCATTACACTCTGGGCAATCATGAGTTGCCTTTTTACTGCTGAGTTTATCCATAATAGTGTCGCGTTCAGCATCGTTCATTTTGCTCCAATTTAGAATTTCGCTCATGGTTCTATGGCAACCAGAACAGATCCCATCGTTGTTTTTACAGGCGGCAATACAAGGTGATTTCATCGAAGGCTTTATCGGTTAACGAGAATAAGCGAACTCTATCATGGCAATAATAACGAGTATACTTATTCAAATCTTTCGAACAAAACCATCAACTTGCTCCGGTGTGATGAATGATTAGGGGGGCTATACTGAACTGAATCTATAAATGAATACGCTAACAAAAAGAAGGTGATGATATGGGTAAGTTAGTTGATGGTCTTTGGCATGATGTATGGTATGACACGAAATCTAATGGCGGTAAGTTTGTACGTGAAGATGCAGGATTTCGTCATTGGATTGAAACCAAACCAGATGCGCCATTTCAACCTGAATCCGGTCGCTATCATTTATATGTATCTCTTGCCTGTCCATGGGCGCACCGTACGTTAATCATGCGTGAGCTTAAAGGCTTAACAGAACATATCGACGTGACAGTAGTCAGTCCTGATATGCTCGAAAATGGCTGGGAGTTTAGTGAACCAGAACCGTTGTTTGGATTTACTAAAATGCATCAACTGTATACTAAAGCAAAATCGGGTTATTCAGGTAGAGTCACGATTCCAATGCTTTGGGATAAGAAAACCAACACCATTGTGAATAATGAATCGTCTGAAATCTTACGCATGTTTAATAGCGCGTTTAATGAATTAACAGGTAATTTTGACGATTATTATCCTGCAGAGTTACAGACAGAAATTGATGAGTGGAATGAGTTTGTTTATCCAAATATTAATAATGGTGTATATAAAACTGGTTTTGCTACTACGCAGTCAGCTTATGAGGAATCTTTTGATAGTTTGTTCGCTGCATTGGATAAAGTCGATCAACATTTAGGCACCAATCGTTACCTTGTGGGCGATAAAATAACAGAAGCAGATTGGCGTTTGTTTACTACCTTGATTCGTTTTGATGCGGTGTATGTGGGCCACTTTAAATGCAATCTAAAGCGCATTGCCGATTATCCTAACCTTCAAGGCTATATGAAGGAGCTGTATCAGATTGGTAATGTGGCAGACACCGTAAGTTTTGAACATATTAAACGCCATTACTATTTTAGCCATAAAGGGATTAACCCAACTCAAGTTGTGCCTAAAGGACCTGATTTGGATTTAACCACCCCACATGGGCGTGGTTAAGTTAAGGTAATAAAAGTGGCAGAGAATCAATGAGATAAGCTTTAATAATCAAATAACCCCCAATAGTTGAATAATCAATATTGGGGGTTATTGCAATTTCAGATGACTATTTAGCCTAATATGGTCGTTGAAATAAAATAACCAATACAAGTTGCCGTTGATACACCAATAATACCCGGAATGAAGAAGCTGTGATTTAGAACATACTTCCCAATTGAGGTTGTACCCGAACGGTCAAAGGTAATGGCTGCAAGATCTGATGGGTAAAATGGGAAAAAGAAATAAGCGTAACAAGCGGGGATAACACCCACTAATACTTCAGGTGGAATGCCTAAAGAAAAACCTAGCGGGAACATTATAGTCAGTACCGCTGCTTGGCTTTTAAGGAATACTGACGTTGCAAACATTGCCAGTGCAAATGTCCAAGGGTGAACGCTTACAATATCGCTGACCATTTCAATTAAATAGGGCTTGTGGTGTTCAATGATAGTGTCACTCATCCAAGCAATACCAAAGATAATGATGACCGCCGTCATACCTGCGGTAAATACATTACTTTTAACGATCTCTTTTGGATCAATTTTAGTAAATAGCAGAATGACTGCGCCAACAGCCAGCATTAAGAACTGGATTGCCACCGACATACCCACGCCTTTTGGTAGTAAGTTCAAATCTTTACCAAACATGGCAACGAATACGACAATTGCGATACCGCATAAAAAGACAGTCAGGCCTGTTTTCGCCTTTTTGCTGTTGGCAACACTGTTTGCGCCTTCCGCAGACTCATCGATTAATGCTTCTTTAAACGCTGGATTCTTGCAACGTTCAATGTAAGCTTCATCTTTATCCAGATCTTTACCGCGGAATAAACTCCAAGTACAACCCGCCATTAAGCCGAAAAATGTAGCCGGAATGGTCACGAGTAATACATGAATAAGTGAGATATCAAGGTCGTTTTTAGCCGCGGTTGCCATTACAACCGCGGCGGCAGCTGCAATAGGGCTAGCTGTGATCCCCATTTGAGATGCCACTGACGCCATTGCCATTGGACGCTCAGGACGAATACCTTTTTTAATCGAGACATCGTAGATAACAGGTAAAAGTGGGTAAACACTGTGGCCTGTACCAACAAGGATAGTTAAAAGATAAGTGCAAAAAGGGCCGAGAAATACGATTTGATTTGGATGTTTTCTTAATAATTTTTCCGCAAATTTAACTAAGAGCTTTAGACCGCCAGTGGCTTCCAAAGTCGCAGATGCAGCAACCACCGCCAGAATAATCAGCATAACGCTTATCGGTGGTGTTCCTGGTGCTATTCCAAATACGAAAGCTAGCACAGTAACGCCAAGGCCACCGAGCAAACCAAACGCGATGCCTCCGAAACGAATGCCGATAAATATGACGGCAAGTAATAAAAGCATATGTATGTAAAACATGTGTCACCACCTCTGGTGTACCCATTTATGGGTAGGGGATTATATTAATAGTGAAATTATCATTTTGAATGAGGTGGTTACTTGATCTAAGCCATAAAATAAGGCATTACCATTGGTCGTGGCTTAAAAGGTACGAACTATGGATCAAAAATAATGCTTAGATCTCATTGTTGCCATGTTGTTATAATTTTTTATATTGAATTTCACTGCAATTTCCAGTCAGCTAAACTATTCCAACATCACACCTAGACTTTATCGCTAATTATTAACCTAAATGAAGTTTAAAAAACTTATTGCGCTCTGCTGAGGCTTGTATCAATAGATAAAAGGCAGCAGAATAATCTATAGAAAGGAAGTGATAGGTTACCTTGCACTAGGTTTCACTCTATCTGTTTATACCCTTAAATTTGTTTGGGTATAAGTGGCAGGACGGCCACGTAATACATCGTTATCATTTTCTTCCTAATAACTTAAAGCAGAAAAATCTGCACAATAAAAATAATATTAGGAATGTATCTATGCAAAATACCAACACAATAATAGCTGATGATCAGCCTCGTAAAGCCATCTCCTTATTGAAAGCACTGGGCCCCGGCGTGATGATGGCATCGGCTGCGGTTGGTGGTTCGCACTTAGTGTCATCCACCCAAGCTGGTGCTATTTATGGTTGGCAACTGGCGGCATTAATTCTTTTAGTTAATCTTTTTAAATACCCATTTTTTAGAGCGGGTGTTCAATACACTATGGGAACAAATCAAAGCCTGGTGCAAGGTTATCACCAAATGGGCGTGGGTTATCTTTGGTTGTTTAACGTTCTAAACTTTATTTCAGCTTTTGTAAATGTGGCTGCGCTATTAATGTTTAGTGCTAGCCTATTAGGATATTTTTTACCATTCAGTTTGTCGATTCCAGTTCTTTCAGTCGCGATTCTAGCTGCTTGCTTAGCCATTCTTTTTGCAGGTCATTTTGCAGCGCTTAGTGGCCTATCTAAAGTGATTATGTTGATGTTAGTGGTGACAACGGTACTAGCTGTCGCGATTGCCGCAGGGAAAGGCGCTGTTGCACCGGCGGATTTCCAAAGTCCATCTCCTTGGACTCTTGCTTCATTTGGTTTCATCGTGATCATGATGGGGTGGATGCCAGCACCGATTGAAATATCTTGTTTTAATTCATTGTGGTTAAAAGCACAGGCGAAAGAGCAAGAAGTCACGGTGAAATCGGCTTTGTTGGATTTTAATGTTGGGTACATTGGAACGGCGGTTTTAGCTATCGTATTTTTATCTCTTGGCGCTTTAGTGCTAAATGGTAGCGGTGTTGAGCTGCAAAAATCAGGTATTGGTTTTGCTCATCAATTAGTGGGTATGTATACCGAATCAATTGGTGAATGGTCACGCTACTTGATTGCCATTATTGCGTTCTTTTGTATATTTGGCAGTACGATTACGTGTGTTGATGGCTACTCACGAGTACTAACCGAAAGTACGTTATTGCTAAAAGGTAAGTCTGAATTACAAATAGAAAAAGAAACGAAAAGCTACCTGAATGTTTGGATGGTGATAGTGAGCGTATTGGCATTGTCAGTGGTTTTATTCTTTACCTCTTCGTTAATGTCCATGATGCATTTTGCGATGATTCTAGCGTTCATGACGACACCTATTTTTGCAGTGTTGAACTACTTGCTGGTAACTCGTACTGACTTGCCGAAAGAGCTTAAACTGCATGGTAAAATGAAAGCGCTCGCTTGGGTTGGATTTGTTTACTTGTTTGGGTTCTTGGCAGTATTCATTTGGTGGCAGTGGATTATGTAGCAATTGGTCATGTAGTCACGGAGTTTATAAGAGCGCCTTTGGAGTTGAAGAGGCAGCTTTGTGGGTATTTGGAGCTACAATAATAAGCAAAGAAGGCCGATCATTTGATCGGCCTTTTTGTTTGGATGAATCTGAATTATAAGGCTTAACGTAACGCCAGTGCTTTTTCAGCCAAGCGTTTAGCCGCTGCTCGATGGCGGATTAATAAGTCTTCCAAGTCCAAACCAATAACATGACCATCATGCACACGCCAGTGCCCGTTAATCATTACTCTATCGGCTTGTTGCGCACCACACATGATGAGTGCGGCTAATGGATCGTGCGAGCCAGAAAAACGAATGTCGCTTAAAGTGAACATGGATAAATCAGCTTGCTTGCCAACCTCGAGTGTACCAATGTCTGAGCGGCCCATTGCAGCGGCAGAGCCTTTGGTTGCCCAGCGTAGAGCATCCGTATGGCTAACATTTGCGGATCCATAACGTAGGCGTTGCAGGTACATTGCCATACGGACTTCGCCAATCATATTGGAGCCATCGTTGGACGCTGAGCCATCAACGCCTAAACCCACTTTTACACCAGCAGCCTCTAGCTCATTATTACGACAAATACCGGAAGCCAACATCATATTCGAGGTTGGGCAATGGCTGATGCCAACACCCGCGTTACCTAAACGTTTTATTTCTTCATCGTTGAAATGGATACCGTGTGCTAGCCATGTTTTATCATTTAACCAACCGACACTTTCCAAGTAATCAACAGGACGATGACCAAAACGCTGTAGGCAAAAATCTTCTTCATCAATGGTTTCGCATAGATGGGTGTGCATCATGACATCTTCTTGATGTGCAATGCGGGACGTTTCTTTCATTAAATCGGTGGTCACGGAGAAAGGGGAACATGGCGCGAGTGCAATTTGGATCATCGCTCCTTCTTCACGTTGATGATAAGTGTTAATTAATCGCAGGCTATCATCAACAATGGTTTGCTCGCTTTGAATAGTATGGCGGGGTGGTAAGCCGCCGTCATCTTCCCCTAAGCTCATTGAGCCTCGAGTTAAAATAGCGCGAATGCCAAGCCTTTTAGCGGTTTCAACTTGAATATCAATCGCATTTTCTAAACCAACAGGAATAAGATAGTGATGATCGGAGGCCGTTGTGCAGCCCGACATCATCATTTCGACTAAAGCGACTTCGGTTGATAACGCGTGCATCTCTTCATCCAGTCCCGCCCAAACTGGATACAAGGTTTTGAGCCAGTTAAATAGCTCTTTATTTAAAGCATCTGGGTAAGCTCGAGTCAGGGTTTGGTAGAAGTGGTGGTGGGCATTTATCAGCCCTGGCGTGACAACGTGACTTTTTGCGTCAACAACATTATCAATCCGGTGGCGAGGCTTGCAATTAAGTGCAACTAATTCAAGAATCGTGTTGCCTTGAACGACAATACCGCCACGAGCATCAAGCTCCGTGCCGGTATAAATAGCGAGTGGGTTTTTTATCCAGGTAGTTTGATTATTTGCATTGAATGACATTCATATTAATCCTTAGCCTACGCATCCATTTCAGGGGAGTAGGTCTTTCTCTTTTTAACGTAAGTTTAAGCCTTCGATATCAAAGTAAAAGGCTCTTTGGTGAAAAAAGCCAAGAGGATTTATTGTTATCATTACAATAAAATCATCTTGGCTTCAGTTTTACTTCATGGCCGTATTTGGCATTAAATTAGATCGGCCGTGGTTTGTTTTTTTTTCAGATTGATCTTGGTCTGAATGTTTATCCACTTTAGTATCAGCTTCTTCTTGCTGCATCATCACTTCATGAGCTTCAATACGCATCATTTCTATAGTGGCAATCGCTTTTGAAATGGTTGCTTTAGAGTCCAAGATTTTCGTTGCAGCGGAATGAGTGTCTTCATCACGCGTCATTTCTGCTATTTCTTGTTTTTTGACTGCACGTTCTTCTTTGTGATCTTGAGGAAGAATCTGGTGAAGCAGAACAGCAATAATAGTTCCTGTTGTGATGCCTGAATGGAAAAACTCGCCAAGCAGATGAGGTAAATGCTGAATCAGGCGAGGCTCGATTGTTACTGCTAAGCCTGCTGCTAAACTCACACAAATAATTAATGCGTTACGGCGAGTATCTGCCGCTTTAATTAACATGCGAATACCAGCATAAGCAATCATGCCAAACATAATAAAGCCTACGCCGCCTAATACAGGTTTAGGAATGGTTACCGCAAGAGCAGCCAATTTTGGGAACATACCACCAATAATCAATAGTCCACCAGTGGCGGCAACGACATAACGGCTTGCAACACCAGTAATACCTACAATACCGACATTTTGGCTAAAAGAGGCGAGTGGCATTGCGGTTAATAGCGCTCCAATGGTACTGGTGATCCCATCACCTAATACACCACGTTTTAATTCTTTACCTGTTAAATCTTTTTGGCAGTTTCCCGCTAATGCCATGAAATCACCCGTGGCTTCAGCAACAACGATAATATAAACCAAACTAATACTTAAAATTGGTCCCCAAGAAAAAGTCATACCATATTTAAAAAGATCAGGGCCGGCCGTCCAAGTGGCATTGCTAATAAGATTTAAATCGACCATGCCCATACTTAATGCGACTAAATAGCCTCCGAGTAAGCCGATGACAATGGCAGAAGCGGCAATGACCCCTCTACAATAGACAGAAACTAAAATCACGATACCAAGTGAGATCATGGCAAGAAAAAGTTTTGGTAGAGTAGCAAAATCAGTACTGCCTGGAGGCGCATCACCAACCCAGTTCATTGCAACAGGAAGTATGGTTAATCCAATCAGGGTAATGACGACACCGCTCACGACATCCGGAAACAGTTTTTTATTTTTTCCATAAAAAAGCTGGCTATGATGACGAGGAAAGAACCCACAAATGCTGCTCCCATAATTCCGCTCATGCCGTCGGTTTTACCTATGGTGATTAATACACCAAGGAAGGCAAAGCTGGAACCCATGACGACGGGTAATCGAATACCAATAGCACCAAAACCAACACATTGAATGATGGTACCGATACCAGACGCGAGCAAAGCGGCATTGATCAGATCGGCAATTTCAACCGCTGGAAGGTTAATTTATGAGCCTACGATAAGGGGAACCGCGACGATTCCCCCAATCGAGGCGAGCATATGTTGTAGCGCCAGTAATAATGTAGTGGCCATTGGTGGCCTTTGGTTCAGTGTATATAAAAGCTTCATGACATATCCTTAATTGTCTATTCCACTGTCAGTGACGCTGTGCTTTTTTAAGAGCAATATTCTGCGTCATCTAGTTGTAATACTTATGGTCCATTTATGTATAGAAATTGTTTAACATTTTTACAGCAATATTGAATACAATTGATTTTGTAAATTGATGATGTTCATTTCTGCAAGCTAGGCCTACTTGGCAATATTTGTGCCAGGTTTCTTTTGAATTAAATGAACGAAATCTTAACGGATTTTTTATGTTAAGTTATTATATTTAAACTATAACTGATGGATGTAATGAGCGGAGTGGTGAGAGGTTGTAAAAAGGGTTTCCGTGCAAATAATGTATACAATCTTTGCTTGTATTGTGTTTTTGTTGTTATTTTTATGTTTAATAATGTGAACTGAAACAGATTTAAGACGAAAAAAAACCAGCTTAGATAAGCTGGTTTTTTTATGATTTTTAACAAGAAAGAATGGTGGAGGGGGACGGATTCGAACCATCGAAGGCGGAGCCGGCAGATTTACAGTCTGCTCCCTTTGGCCACTCGGGAACCCCTCCACAAATTGTGTTTGTTCATCTTCAATATAAATGGCTTTGCTTTATATCTAGAACGCTTATCCGTTATATTTTTAATATCGAGTATTAAAATAATGTAACCAATAAGTAAATAATGGTGGAGGGGGACGGATTCGAACCATCGAAGGCGGAGCCGGCAGATTTACAGTCTGCTCCCTTTGGCCACTCGGGAACCCCTCCACAAGTGCGGGGCAGATAATAGCAAACTCTTAAATACTGTAAAGGAATTTTTGTAAATAATTGATTGAATGCCGAGTTTTCGAACAACCCAAGCTGTGATTGGTATTTTATTAAACAAATTGGTTAAAAACTCGCGGTTTGATAGGAACTTGAGTGAGGAAATAATTCCATATTAAATGTGTATTCAAGCCAAGTAATTTACATTGATTGACGCTCAAAAGAAATTCTGCTGATAGAATAATGGATAAGCTATCAAATGGAATTTGGATATGAAATGCAGCATCACTCGTTCAGTTAATCTAATCGTTTTAATTTCTATACTATCGACTGGTGTTGTTTATGCATCGGAAGTCGCTAACAAACCGTCTATTCCTGTAATTGACGTTGGTGCTGAAGTTGTTCAGGCTCATGATGTGAATCAATCTCTTACTCTAGTGGCGAAGCTAGAAGCGCAACAATCCGTTAAGATTAAGCCAGAAGTTGCCGGAAAGGTGACTCGGATAAATGTCGGTTCGAATCAAGTTGTGAAATCTGGTCAGCGTTTAGTTGAAATAGATAAAACGAAAGCGCAAGCCGCGTTAAATGAAGCAAAAGCTTATTTAAATGATGAACGCCGTAAAGAGCGTGAATACGCCAAGCTAGTCAGCAAGAATGCGATTACGCGAACAGAGCTTGATGCCCAGCAAGCCAGTGTTGATATTGCCAAAGCCCGATTAGATGCAGCCACGGCTGAGCTTTCTTATATGCAGATTCAAGCACCCTTTGCCGGCACTATTGGTTTTATTGATTTTAGTAAAGGCAAAATGGTAACCGTAGGTGAAGAGCTGTTTACATTAGATAACTTATCTAACATGCGCTTAGATCTACAAGTACCAGAAAAATACTTATCTCAAATCGCATTAGGTATGGAAGTTAACACCACAAGCCGAGCGTGGGTGGGTAAATCCTTTCCCGGAAAGGTGACGCATATTAATACTCGGGTAAATAGCTCGACATTAAGTGTGCCTGTGCGTATCAATATTCCTAACATTGATAATCAGTTAAAACCCGGCATGTTGATGTCCGCTACCGTAAATTTCCCAACCATTCATAAACCAATTATTCCGGTTCAAGCGATGGAATACTCTGGTACAAAACGGTTTGTTTATATTATCAATACCGATACTAAGAGTGGTGCTGCACGAGTGACTCGTACTCAAATTACCCTAGGTGATCGAATTGAAGATAAAATTGTCGTAGATTCTGGCCTAAAAGTGGGGCAGACGGTGGTGACCAAAGGCGTTGTCAATATGCGTGATGGCCTTGCGGTAAAAGTGGTTGAGCAAACCGAAATGGTGAAACCAGATACGCTGCAAGGAGCGATATAATGTGGTTATCTGATATCTCGGTTAAGCGCCCAACGGTCGCCATCGTATTAAGCTTATTACTCTGCGTTTTTGGTTATGTGTCATTTACTAAACTCGCTGTGCGTGAAATGCCGGATATTTCCAATCCAGTGGTATCAATTTCAACCAGCTATAGTGGCGCGTCGGCAAGCATTATGGAAAGCCAAGTCACGACAGTCTTAGAAGACCAACTTTCTGGTATCAGCGGTATTGACGATATTACCTCTGTTTCTCGCAATGGTAGCTCACGCATTAAAATCACTTTTGATCTGGGTTACGACTTAACATCAGGGATCAGTGATGTCCGAGATGCGATTGCTCGTGCTCAACGAGGATTACCTGATGACGCTGACGATCCTATTGTTTCTAAAGATAACGGTTCGGGTGACGCGGCAATTAATATCAATTTAACATCCACTAAGATGGATCGAATCCAATTAACCGATTATATCAACCGAGTCCTAATCGATCGCTTTAGCCTTATTTCTGGTGTGAGTTCGATTGATATTACGGGGGGACTGGATAAAGTCATGTATGTAAAGCTGGATCCAACTGCTATGGCTGGATTGGGTATTACAACGTCTGATATTTCTGATGCACTTAACCGCGAAAACGTTGAGAACCCAAGTGGTGAAGTGCGTAATGATACGACGTCGATGACAGTTCGTACGACACGAAATTATTTGACGACGGAAGATTTCAATTATTTAACGATTCGAAAAAGTATAGATGGCTATCCCATTTATCTTAAAGATGTCGCGCATGTGTACTTGGGTGCAAAGAATGAAAGTTCAATGTACAAAAGTAACGGAGAAGTTGGCGTGAGCATGGGGATCATTACTCAAACTGATGCTAACCCACTAGATGTAGCCAAAGCGGTTCGAATTGAAGTGGGAAACATTCAAAAATTCTTACCTAAAGGCACTCATCTCACAATCGATTATGATGCGACTATCTTTATCGAACGTTCAATAGGCGAAGTGTACAGCACCATATTTGTTACCGCAGGTTTGGTTATTTTGGTGTTATACATTTTCCTCGGTCAATTACGTGCAACATTGATCCCTGCCGTGACGGTTCCTGTGTCCCTTATCTCAGCGTTTATGGCTGCTTATTATTTTGGCTTTTCAATCAATTTAATCACGTTATTGGCGTTGATATTAGCGATTGGCTTAGTGGTCGATGATGCCATCGTAGTGGTGGAAAATATATTCCATCATCTTGAAAAAGGCGAACCGCCATTATTAGCCGCATACAAAGGCGCACGTGAAGTGGGATTTGCGGTCATGGCGACCACATTGGTGTTGGTCATGGTTTTTCTGCCTATCTCTTTTATGGATGGAATGGTTGGGTTGTTGTTTACCGAGTTTTCAGTGCTGCTTTCGATGGCTGTGCTGTTTTCATCACTCATTGCATTAACGCTAACCCCAGTATTAGGCAGTAAACTATTGCGTGCGAATGTGAAGCAAAATCGTTTTAATCTTTGTATTGAAAGAGGTTTTCAAAGAGTTGAAGTGACTTATCGACAAGCATTAAGTAAAGCCATACGTTGTCGTTGGGTTGCGCCTCTAGCGATTATTCTTTGCATCGCAGGCAGTGCATTTTTAATGACGTTAGTACCATCTCAGCTTGCACCGCAAGAAGATAAAGGCGTGATTTTTGCTTTTGTCAAAGGAGCAGATGCCACTAGCTTTAATCGCATGAGCTTGAATATGAATGAAGTGGAAAAGCGTTTACAGCCGATGGTTGGGAAAGGTGTGGTTAAATCATTTAGTGTTGCTGCGCCTGCATTTGGTGGCCGCGCTGGGGATGAAACGGGGTTTGTTACGATCGTCTTGGAAGATTGGAGCAAGCGAGATGTCACCGCACAGCAAGCATTAGGCATGGTGCGAAAAGCATTGTCAGGGATCACCGATGTACGAGTGTGGCCAATGATGCCCGGTTTTCGCGGCGGTTCGGATAATCCGGTTCAGTTCGTGTTAAGTGGCTCTGATTATTCCGAACTCTTTAAGTGGGCAGAAACGTTGCAACATCAAGGTGAGAATGATGGGGTGATCACGGGCGGTGATCTTGATTATTCGGAAAAAATACCAGAGTTAGTGGTCAGTGTGGATAAACAGCGCGCTGCCGATTTAGGCGTTAGTGTCAGTGAGATTGCCGATACATTAGAAGTCATGCTCGGTGGTAGTACGGAAACGACCTACCTTGAGCGCGGTGAAGAATATGATGTGTATTTGAGAGGCGATGAAAATAGCTTTAACAATGCCAATGACTTGAGCAAAATTTATTTGCGTACCGACAGTGGCGCATTAGTCACATTAGATACGGTGACTAAGATTGAGGAAATTGCGTCGGCGAATCGTTTGTCTCATAGCAATAAGCAAAAATCGGTTACCTTAAGTGCAAACTTAGGATCAGGGCATACCTTAGGGCAAGCGTTAGATTACCTTGATCAACAA
Organism: Vibrio hibernica; assembly: GCF_015223435.1. GTDB lineage: Bacteria > Pseudomonadota > Gammaproteobacteria > Enterobacterales > Vibrionaceae > Vibrio > Vibrio hibernica. Next base: position 7,744 of record NZ_VHKO01000029.1, on the reverse strand, counting down.
GCCATTGATAAACTTCCTGCCGATATTTCGGTTTCTTATTCTGGTGAGTCAAAAGATTTTAAAGAAAACCAATCCAGTATTTTTATTATTTTTGCTTTAGCCATGCTCGTTGCTTATTTAGTCTTAGCCGCTCAGTTTGAGAGTTTCATTAATCCTTTAGTGGTAATGTTTACCGTTCCAATGGGTGTTTTTGGTGGATTCTTAGGTTTGTATTTTATGCATCAAGGGCTGAACATTTACAGTCAAATCGGCATGATTATGTTGATTGGGATGGTAACTAAAAACGGTATTTTGATCGTGGAATTTGCCAACCAATTACGCGATCGGGGGATTGAGTTTGAGAAAGCGATCATTGATGCTTCGGCCCGACGCTTGCGTCCAATCCTTATGACGGCCTTTACCACCATTGCAGGTTCGCTCCCATTGGTTTTTTCAACTGGTGCCGGCTATGAAAGCCGAATTGCAGTAGGGACAGTTGTGTTATTTGGAATGAGCTTTGCGACGATTGTGACTCTCTTTGTGATCCCTCAGATGTATCGCATTATTTCGGTCAAAACTCATTCTCCGGGTCATATTGAAGCGTTACTTGAGCAAGAAATGGAGAAAGATATTAAAACGCGACCGGGGCATGGTTGATTTGTAATATAAGCTAACAAAAGCTGATAAGAAAAAACCTGACGTAAACTCAACGTCAGGTTTTTTGTATACATTACTAGCTTGCCTATAATTGAGTGATATTTTTAAGCTCACTCAAATAAGGTTCAATGCTTTCTTTTATGTTGTTTTGAATCCAATCAGGATTGTAATGGCATTCTAAATAGCGATCACCACTGTCACAAATTAACGTCACAAGAGATCCTGTTTCGCCTCTGTTTTTCATTTCATTCGCGATATTCAGTACGCCATATAGATTCGTTCCAGTCGATGGACCAACTTTACGGCCTAAAATAGCTTCGAGCCAATGAATGGTGGCAATGCTCGCGGCATCTGGAATGGTGCGCATCTCATCGATTACACCTGGAATAAAACTAGGTTCAACGCGAGGGCGACCAATACCTTCTATTTTACTCCCGCAATCTAGTGTCAGGGTCATATCACCGGTTTTGAAATAATCGTGGAACACTGAGTTCTCAGGATCAACCACACAAAGCTTAGTCGCGTGTTTTTTATATCGAATGAAGCGGCCAATAGTGGCAGACGTGCCGCCTGTTCCTGCGCTCATCACTATCCACGTTGGGACTGGATGAGGTTCTAATTGCATCTGCTCAAAAATGCTATCGGCAATATTGTTGTTACCTCGCCAATCCGTTGCTCGTTCAGCGTAGGTAAATTGATCCATATAATGCCCATTCAGCTCTTTGGCTAAACGGTGTGATTCGGCATATATTTGATCAGAACGCTCTACCAAATGTGCACGGCCACCATAAAATTCAATTTGCTCGATTTTTTTCTTGGCGGTCGTTTTTGGCATAACCGCTACAAAAGACAACCCTAATAATCGAGAAAAATAGGCTTCTGAAACGGCAGTGCTACCTGATGAGGATTCAATAATCGTTGTTTTAGGGCCAATCCATCCGTTTGATAACGCAAATAAAAATAGAGATCGTGCCAACCTGTGCTTTAAAGATCCGGTTGGATGTGTACTTTCATCTTTTAAATATATATCAATTCCAGAAAGGTGAGGAATATCAAGCTTGATAAGATGAGTATCCGCAGAACGTTGGATGTCTGCTTCAATTTTAGTGATGGCTTGATTTATCCATTCTCTGTCTATGCACATAATTGGCTCCATGATAGGCGGTGTATTGATTATTATTGCTTCAATTCATTTTATGTAGATAATTTACCCTGTCGTTAGGAGAAATGGTTTGCATTATTTAAGATAATTTTGCATAAATAGAGAAAATAATTCTACATATTGGGTTAAGTGTGAAAAATATCGTTTTGGATAAGGTGGATAAAGCATTATTAGCCTTATTACAGCAAGATTCTGAGCAGTCGTTACAATCATTAGCCGAGGCCGTGAATTTAACTACGACACCTTGTTGGAAGCGGATCAAACGCTTGGAAGAGCAAGGTATTATTGTCAAAAAGGTTGCATTATTAGATCCAGAATTATTAGGGTTGTCCTTTATCGCCTTTGTGATGGTGAAAACCAACGATCATTCTAATGAGTGGTATCAGAAGTTTGTTGAGACGACTTGTGAGTTTCCGGAGGTGATGGAGTTTTATCGCATGGCGGGGGAGTATGACTATATGATGAAAGTATTGGTATCCGATATGAAGCAATTTGATGGTTTTTATAAAAAATTGGTGAACAGCATGGAAGGTATCTCTAATGTTACCTCGACTTTTGCTATGGAGCCATTGAAGTATACGACAGCTCTAGCGCTTGGCTAAAAATAGCTATTGACCAAGCCAGAAGTAAGTTGAAGGCTTGATCAATAACCGGATTCAATAATGAGATACAGCCAATATATTGGTGACTAACTGGTAAAGCGCATCACACCTTCTTGTACCGCGGTTGCGATTAGATGGCCTTGTTGATTGTATATTTCACCTTTTACCAGTCCACGCGTATTGCTGCTAGTTGGACTTTCGATTACATATAGTAGCCACTCATCCATTTTAAAGGGGCGATGAAACCACATTGAATGGTCAATCGTGGCAACTTGAAATTTCGGGGTTAGTAGCGATACAGAATGAGGAAATAGAGCGGTCACTAAGAAACCCCAATCAGATGCATAACTGAGTAAATATTGGTGAATCATCGGATCGTCTGGTAACTCGCCGTTAGCCTTGATCCATAAATATTGTTTCGCTGGTAATTCACTTGGTTGCAGGGGGTTATTTAAAATGACAGGACGAACTTCGATCGGTTTTTCTGAGCCAAAAGTACGTTGAATATGCTCAGGCATGCCTTTTAAAAGCTCTTTTGCTAGCTCTGCTTCGCTTAATAAACCTTCTGGGCCTTTCACTTTTGGCATGGTGACTTGTTGATGCTCAAGCCCATCGGTAATCGCTTGATAAGATGCCGTGAGATAGAAAATAGGCCTTCCATGCTGAATTGCTTTAACGCGACGAGTTGAAAAACTACGCCCATCACGTAGTGTTTCAACATCATAAATAATAGGTTGCTTGATATCCCCAGGGTGCAAAAAATAACTATGGAAAGAATGAACGCCTCTATCGCTATCAACGGTATTTGCCGCTGCTGATAAAGCTTGCCCAATCACTTGACCACCATACACTTGAGGCAAGCCTAAATTTTCACATTCGCCACGAAATAATCCGACTTCTAATCGTTCTAGTTGGTGAAGGTTCAATAATTCTTGTAATTGTTTGCTCATCCGTCCTCCGTATTGTATTGTCAAATTATTAGCTTGAGTCGCTTTTAATTACAAGCGTAACTCGCATTTAGTCACTAAAAAGAGATAAGCATCAATATGAAAAAGCCATTATTATTAATTTCATCAATAATATTTGTATCATGGTTGTCTGGTTGCAGCACGACTGTGGATACGAATAAAACGGATACGACTATGTCAGCTCAGCAAGTTGAAAAGCCAGTGATGTTGGATACCGTAGTCGGGACAGTTGCCTATCGGGAGCGTATTGCATTACCGAGTACTGCTGTAATAACGGTTACGTTAGAGGATGTTTCTCGTGCTGACGCAAAATCAGAAATTATCGCGACAGAGTCGACAGTAACGGGTGGGAAACAAGTACCGTTCAATTTTAAATTAGATTTTAATAAAGATAAGATTAAGGCTAATCATACCTATGTAGTTCGCGCTAAAATCGCATTGGATGGTAAATTACGTTTTACCACAGATACGGCTTACCGTGTGATTACCGACCCTAATCAAACTAAAACGGTTCAATTAATATTAGTTGGTGTTAAGTAATTTATTTTTTGGCAGTTGGTTAGTCTGGCTGCCATAAATATTGCTTTAATTTAACTTTCCCTTCTAAACTTACCTCAATACCATCATTGATTAACTTTGTTCTTTGTCTTTCTAGATCGCTTTCTTTGAGAGATATTTTTCCTTGGCTATTGAGTACTCGGTGCCAAGGCAGCGTACTTCCATCGGGAAGGTTTGAGAGTAACTTACCAACATGGCGAGCGTAACCAGGAAAACCTGCCATCTTAGCGACCTGACCATAACTGGTGACAGAGCCTTGAGGTATTTGATGTAGAACAAAAAATACTTGCTGTTCAAAAGACATTATTTAACCTTTATTTAGTTAAGGGAAAGATTCGTTGGTTTATCTGGTTATACCAGATATTATAAGGACGATTTTTATAGCCAATTCTTGAGGTTCACTGTGTTTAGATACGTCTATCTGTGTTGTTTCTTTTTTAGTTTACACAGCCTCAGTGTTTCAGCGAACTCCTACTCACCTCATTTTCACTCTTCATTTAAAACGCAAGCCATTACTTATAAAGTGGCAACTAGACCAAATGACATTATGGCTCAAGTTCTATTTGATGAACTGTCTAAGAAATTCGATTTCAAAGTTAACTATATAAAATATGACACCTTCTCCGACGCTATTGCGTAATACCATGATGCCGATCGCTCAATACCATTCAAGCCGATCACTTTTTTGTCTGTCAGTAGACCTCAGTAAAATCTAACTTGAGTGATCGGCATCAGTCAAGAAATTTAGTTTTTTTCGCATCGACTCGCCTTTTAATTCCAACTTTATCGCCCCGTGCACAAGCCTATCTAGAATCGCATCCGCGTGGGTCGACTCTCCGATCATTTCATACCAATTTTCTATCGGTAATTGACTCGCAATTAAGGTCGATTTTGTATCATATCTTGCATCAATTAATTCCAGTAAATCACTCCGTTGTTGAGCCGTTAATGGCTCTAATCCCCAATCATCTAAGATCAGTAAATTGGCAGAGCTAAGCTTGTTGATCAGTTTTCGATAACTACCATCGGCTTGCGCTAGAAACATCTTTTCTAATAGCTCTTTGAGCCTAAAATAATAAACGCTATTCCCTTGTTGGCAGTGGTTTTGACCAAGCGCGCAAGCGAGGTAAGTTTTGCCACAACCTGTTGCGCCTGTGATCAAGATGTTTTGGTGAAGACGAAGCCATTCACCTTGTGCTAATGAACGGATCTGAGCTTTATCGAGTTGTCGTGCTGCGCCATAGTTGAGTTGGGCAAGTGTGCCGCCAACTCTGAACTTTGCTTGTCGCGTTAGGCGATCTATTTTACGCTGATCACGCTGCGTTATTTCATGTTCAAGCAATAAACTTAGCCGCTCTTCGAAGCTTTGTTCAACGTATAAATTGGGTTGCTCGTATTGCTGCAATAGCGCATCACGTATGCCGCTTAGCTTTAAATTACTTAACTGATTATTAACTTATTGATTGATATTTTGCATAAGTTTTCCTATGGTTTGTTAATTTTTATTAATGGTAATAGTGGTTGCCACGGATATTTTTATGATCAATATCTTGTAGTAAATCACCTTGAGCTTGTGGCAAGGGTTGTTTATCCAAGCCTTTTTCTAAGATAGTCTTTACTTGTTTAACGCGAGTAACACCTGTGGTTAATGCGCGATGACAGGTGGCTTCAAGACGTTGATCACTAAACTTTTTACCTAGGCTTAATAACCCCATACAAGCACGGTAGCTTTGCTCTGGATGTTTTTTAGCTTGCATCAATTGCATAACAAACTGCTCAGTTGATGTGCCAAATTTACTCGCCCAGCGTTCGAACCGCTGTGGTGTCCATTGTTGCTGCTTTTGATGAGCGATAGGCATATGCAGATCAAGCGTGGTGTGCGCACCTTCTCGGTATGATCTGGGGTGAACAGCGACTCGTATGCCTTGATGGTAGAGTGTCACCAACTTCCCGGAGGCATGGGCTTCAAGCTTTTGTTTAATTAAGGTATGTGGCACTGAGTAGTAGTGCTTTTCAATTTCCACATGATAATCAATATGCACGCTCACCTGTTTTACTAAGGTATAGCTGTAAGGCTGTGTGGGCAGTGGTTTGAGTGCAGGTCTGTCGATAGCATCAAACTGACTGAGCCGTGAGCCAGGATGCTTTTTCATTTTCCGTTGATTTAAATCGACCAGTAATGCTTGTATTTTCAGGTTCAATTGACGCAAGCTAAAGAAGGTTTCATTACGAAGGCGCGCCATTATCCAACGTTCAACAATTTGCACACCCACTTCAGCCTTAGCCTTATCCTTTGGTTTATAGGGTCTAGCGGGCACAATGACCGTATCGTAATGTGTCGCTAGTTGTTGGTAGGTTGGATTTAAGTCAGGCTCATATCGACACGGTTTGGTGACGGCACTTTTAAGGTTGTCAGGAATTATTAGCTCTGGAACACCGCCAAGAAACTCAAAACAACGGGCGTGACTCATCACACAATCTTCGAGTTTCTGGCTGTAAGTCGCTTCGGCATAGGTATAATTTGATGCACCCATGACCGCAACGAACACTTGTGCAGTACGACACTCGCCTGTACTTGTATCAACAATACTCATGGTTGGGCCACAGTAATCCACAAACAGTTTTTCACCTGCTTTATGATTTTGTCGCATGGAGGGTTTTTGGCATTTAAGCCATGCCTTGTACTGACGGCAGAAGTGAGTGTAACTGTAAAAACCTTCCGCGTGCCGCTCTTTGTATTCTTCCCAAAGCAGCAACAACGTCATGGTTTTAGGCCGAAGCTCTTGCTGAACTAACGACCAGTCAGGAATGGTAAAGCCTTTTAATCGAGGCTTTGTTTTGAAGAACGCTCGTTGCAGAGCGTGATCATCCCACTTCTCATCAAGCGGCCAGTAAGTAATATCTAACTCTGCTGATTTACAGGCATATTTAGACACGATTGAGGGTGAAACAGATAAGCTTGTTGCTATCTGACGATGACTGAGTTTACAGCTGTATTTTAGTCTTAAAATCTCTTTAAGTTTACGCATTGAAATAGGTGCCGTTGGCATGGTCATTCTCATCATCAAAAATGAAAAGAATAACGGTTAAAAACACCTACTGGCTAGACAAAAACGTGTACCAATTGAACGATACCATTCAAGCCGATCACTCAATACCATTTTGACCGAAAAGTGATCGGCATCGATGGTATTGAGTGATCTCGATGGATGGTATTAGGTGATCGGCTTAGATAGTATTAGGTGATCGCGATGCATGAGAATATGCAGCTATCCATGATCTGGAAACAAACAAGATAGATTTTTTAACCAATATTACCTATTCCCCTGAGCGGGCTGAAACGTTAGATGTCTCTAGCCCAACGAATATTGAATATACTTATTTTTATAGTGTTAATCGACCGAGTAAATATATTGGTATTACAGAGATTAAACGCATTGCAGTGGCAAAAGACATGATATTCAAATCAACCATAAAAGAATTATATCCTAATATTGAAACGATAGAGTTTGAGACCACTGACCAGGCTAAAAAAATGATCTCAAGCGGAGATGTTGATGGTGTCATTGATACAATTACGAGTTTGAAAACATTTATCGATGCTGGATTTAGTGCCACGATTTTGAACGATCAATTTCCTATACAGCCTGTCGGTCTAGCAACTCAAAAGGGGCGTAATACCGAACTTATGAAAAAAATGGTCGACTATATTCATTCTGCAAAAATGCAAAGAATCTTACGCACAGCAATAGAAAACTATCAATTTCAAATACGTCAACAAGCCCTTCGGTTAAATGTACTGGCTTCGGGGATAGATC
>NZ_VHKO01000028.1 GCF_015223435.1 Vibrio hibernica | reverse complement strand
CCTCATCGTCACTTAGCTCTTCTGGTTTTATATCCTTACCCATATTGCCAACCAGATAAGCGCCTTTAGACTCTTGGATCTCAACGCCGCCGATGTGCTTGTCTAACATAGTGCGAATGCTCTCAGCGTACTCGTCGTAATCAATGGTCTCTTCTGCTTGCTCACGGACAACTTTACGCAGTGATGTCATGCTTTTTAGCGTGTCTTTATAAATCTGACGTTTATCATCAAAGCTCTTGTCTTCAAAGTAGGTGGCTGATTGCAGGGCGACTTTTAAGCAATTAGCAAACGCAGTGAGCGTGCTATAAAAATCTTGGCGTTTCTTTAGGTTTAAATCGGTGGGCTGACCATCTACGTATTCTATGTTCGGCGCAAATACCCGTGCCATTGCTTGCGGATCTTGTGTGTTTTTTACATCAATAAAAAATGCCCACAGCTCACTATAAAGACCTGGCAGCTTCTTATATTCAGTACCATGCGGCTGTACAAGCCTTTAAGGTCATCGATATCAAAACCACCTTGGGTGCGCTCGGCCAAGTCCTGGTAGTCCGCAATGGTCGCATCGAGCTCTTTTAAGATGCCACGGTAATCGATGAGGTAACCAAACTCTTTCTTCTGATGCAGGCGGTTCACACGAGCGATGGCTTGGATAAGGTTATGTTGTTTCAGCGGCTTATCGATGTACAGCACCGTGTTTTTCGGCTCATCAAAGCCTGTTAGAAGCTTATCCACCACGATCATCAAATCAGGGCCATCGTCTTTGGCGAACTCTTCAATGATGCGTTTGGTGTAGGCTTTTTCATCTTCGTTGCCGACATTATCCTTCCACCAATTTTGCACCATGTCTTTGCTTTCACCATCGACCGTATCGTGTCCTTCACGGGTGTCTGGCGGTGACATAGCGACAACCGAAGTCACCTTGCCAATTTGGTCAAGAAGCTTTTTGTATTGGATGGCAGACGCTTTTGAGTCACAAGCAAGCTGACCCTTTAAACCTTGGCGTTTGAAGTTTTGGAAATGGTCAGAAATATCATGAGCGATAAGTTCAATACGACCCTCGGTTTGATAGATTTGACCTTTCTGAGCGAACTTCTTCTTCAAATCGGTACGTTGTTTTTCGGTCAGCTTATCGGTGATGCGGTCGAACCAAGCATCAAGCGCTTTGTCGTTGGTGCTTAACTCGGGAACACGCTCTTCATATAGTAAGGGGGTAACGGTTTTATCTTCCACCGCCTGTTGCATGGTGTACGAGTGAATGATTTTACCGAATTTGTTTTCGGTCTTGTCATCTTGCAGCAGTGGTGTCCCCGTAAAGCCAATGTAAGCGGCTTTTGGCAGCGCCTGTTGCATTCGAATGTTGTTTTCACCGTTTTGGCTGCGGTGGCCTTCATCAACTAGGACAATCATGTCAGGGCTGTCGTTATAACACTCTGGCAGTTCAATCGCGGTGCCAAACTTGTTGATGATGGAGAAGATGATGCGCTCGTTGCCTTTGCCGATTTGCTCCGCTAAGCGGCAGCCTGTGGTTACCATGGCTGTTTTACGATCTTTTTCAGACAGTGCACCGCCAAATGATTGGATCACCGCTTTGCCGTCGCTGCTCGCAGCAGCCAGCTTCATGGCCAGCGCCGCCTCGTGAGTCTGCGCGTCAAAGTTTCTGAACTTGGTCGCATCAGCGCCGAGGTAAGCAAGGATGCGCATTTTTTCAGTAAGCGGTGGCTCGGGGTGTGCAGCAACTTTTGGGGCGAGCTGAACGACCTGAACCCATTCCTCCTGCGAAATCGCACCGGTAATAGCCTACATGTTGCGCCCGAGTTCCTGCATGATCTTGCGTAGCGCCAGTGGCTCAACCTGGGTAGCGTCACCAGCCCAAGCTGGCAACTGAAAACCCCATAAAAGCAGGCAGGCCGTAACGGTCAGGGTGATAGTTCCAAATGCGTGGCTGTGTTTGCGGTGGGTCATGAAATTCTCCTGTAATTCAATCGTTCTCTCATTCGAACTCCCGCCCTTCGCCAGCTTCCTCATGGGTCACGCCGTCGCGGATGTGGTAGATGCGCTTGAATGTGGGGATGATCTTTTCGTCATGGGTGACGACGATGATGGCGGTCTCTAACTTCCGGGCCATGTCGTTGAGGATGCGGATTACAGCCATGGCGCGCTCGGAATCCAGCGGCGCAGTAGGTTCATCGGCCAGGATCACCGGCGGACGATTGACCAGTCCGCGCGCGATGGCGACCCGTTGCTGCTCGCCACCGGAGAGTTGCGAGGGCATTGCGCGAGCTCGGTGTTGCACATCAAGCGCTGTGAGCAATTCCAGTGCCTTCGCGCGCGACTCTCCATTCGCGACGCCTGCAAGCATCGGCAGCAGCGCCACGTTGTCGGTGACATCGAGAAACGGAATCAGGTACGGCGCCTGGAAAACGAAACCGATCTTGTCACGCCGTAAGGCGCGCAGGTCGCGGACTTTCCAGCCATCGGCGTAGATCACTTCATCGCCCAGCGTCATGCGACCGGCGGTCGGTTCGATCACCGCACCCAGACACTTGAGCAGCGTGCTCTTGCCGGACCCGGAAGGGCCGATCAGTCCCACCACTTCACCAGGCGCAACATGCATATTCACGTCTCTCAAGGCAAAGACAGCGGTGTCACCATCGCCATACCGCTTGCTTAAACTTTCGATGTGTATCCCTTTGCCACTCATCTCAACCTCCAATGGCTTCGGCCGGATCGACCTTGAGTGCCATGCTAATGGCGACGAGGCTAGCTAGAACGCAGATCACGAGCACAGCAAAAAAACCGGCGACAGAATCCATTGGCGTGAGCAGGACATATTTTGGAAAAGCCGGTGCTGAAAAGGTGGCTGTGATCTTGCCGACCACGAAGCCAATCATGCCCAGGGCGAGCGCCTGCTGCATGATCATCGCGGCGATGGTTCGGTTGCGTGTGCCGATGAGCTTCAACACCGCGATCTCACGGATTTTGTCCATCGTCAGCGAATAGATGATGAAGGCAACGATGGCCGCGCTAACGATGGCCAGAATCACAAGGAACATGCCGATCTGCTTGGCCGAGGTGGCGATCAGCTTGCCGACGAGGATGTCTTCCATCTGTGCCCGGGTGTAGACCGTCAAACGCTTCCAGCGCTGGATGGATTCGGCAACCTCGTCCGGCGCATGACCAGGTTTCAGAGTGACCAGCACGGTATTGACGAACGCGTTGCTGCTCTGTGAAGCAATCACGGCATCCAGCAAACCTGGATCACCGGGTCGATTGAAGACCGGGTTGGCTTCGGTGCGACGCCGGCTTTGCCAGATGGCATCGTTGTCCTTGAGGAACTGGGCCTCCTGGGCATCTTTGAGCGGAATGAATACCATCGGGTCGCCGCTGGACGACACCATGCGCCGTGTCAGCCCCACGACGGTGTAATGATTGCGGCGAATGGCAAGACGATCTCCCAGTTTGAAGCCGGTGGCGATGTCGGCCACAGCCTCGTAGTGACCGCGCGTGATCTGGCGTCCAGCGACGAGATAAGGAGGCCATCCGGGTGTAGCCCCCAACGCACCGGGCGCGATGCCGACCACCATGGTGCGTACATCACTCTCGCCCTTGCGTACCTGCATGGTCAGGTAGGTCGCGTTCGCTGCCTGTGAGACTCCCGGCATGGCGAGAATGGCGCGATACACGTCATCGTTGAGGCTGGACGACTCCGCATAAGGACCCAGAGTATCCTTTTGCACCACCCAAAGGTCAGCGCCACTGTTGTCGAGCAACGCCTTGCCGTCGTCCACCATGCCTCGGTACACCCCAGCCATGACTAGGGTGACGCCGATCAGCAGACCCAGACCGATGCCGGTGAAGACGAATTTCCCCCAGGCATGGAGAATGTCGCGGCCGGCCAGGCTGATCATCGTGAAACTCCCGGGATATGCTCGACCACATGGATGCGGCTGCGCGCCGTCAGTGCCTTTTCGCTATAGGTCACAACCTGGTCCCCATTCTTGAGCCCTTCGCGCACCTGCACGTAACCATTGAGGTCGGAAGTGCCGAGCTTGACCGGGGAGAAATGCAGATCACCATCCACGATTTGCCAGACACCAACTTTATCGCCTTCACGCTGGACGGCAGCGTTGGGGATCAGTGGAGCGGCCGGGAGCGCCGGCAAGTCAACCGTGACTTCGGCCAGTTCACCCACTGGTGGCAAAGGTTCTGGTTTGTTATCGAATGTCACCTTGGCAAGCGTTTCCTCGGTTACCGCGTCGGCCTTGGGTTCCACCCGCAGCACGCGACCTTTCAAGGTCTGGCCACCACGCGAACGCAGGACGATATGAGCCGGCAGCCCCCCAGCCAGCCCCGATGCGCTGATCTGGTCGAAGCGCACATTGATCCACAAACTCTTGGGGTCGATCACTTCCACCACGGCCTGGCCCGCGACGATGGTCGTGCCGGGATTGGCATCGCGCACGGCGACTACACCGTCGACCGGTGCGATCAGGCGCAGATTGCTCCGCTGCGCGACGAGTGCTTCGTGGTCGGAGCGTGCCCGGGCAATATCTTCCCGAGCGGCGGATAGGGCGGCATCGGCGATCTGCAGTTCCTGCCGCTTGGTGGTGACGATTTCCTCGCTGGTCGAGCGCACCGCAAACAATTGCTCATAGCGGCGCGCCTGGGTTTGCGCGTAGGCTTGCCGGGCTTCTGCCTCGCGCAAAGCCGCTTCCGCCCGCTTGAATACAGACTCCTGTGAGCGCACCCGATCATCAAGGTCGACCGGCTCCATCTCGCCGAGCACCTGTCCGGCCTTGACCTGGTCGCCTACATGCACCTCCAGGCGTTTGACGCGCCCGGCAAACGTCGGCCCGATCTTGTAGGTGTAGCGCGCCTCCACCGTGCCGATGCCGAACAGCGCCGGTGTGATAGCCCGTGATTCCACGCTTGCCACCGTCACAGCGACCGGGGCGAGCGGCCCTGATCGCAGACCGACATAAATAAAAAGCACCAGCAAAGGAATGATGACGGCAAGCAGTGCCAGGGTGCGGCCTTGCAAGGGTAACTTTTTCATTGCGCACTCCTTATGCCACGCCGATAAATTGCAAAGACGCGCGGCGCATCGCGGTGCATACGTCCCACATCACCCGCCAACAGCGATTGCATGACCAAGCCCTGGATCGTGCCAATGAACAGCGTTGCCGCCGCCTCGTTGTCAAGCGAGGGAGACAACTCGCCGCTGGCCTTGCCTTTCTCGATGAGACGATGCAAACGTTCGCCGTAGCGCTGAATCAAGGTTTGCACCATGCGCTTGGCCGGTGTCGATTCGGCACGCTGAAGCTCACCAAACATCATTCTTGGCACGCCTGGGTGCTCAGCTACGAATTCGATGTGACTCATGAACATCGCCTCCATGGCTGCCAAGGGCGACTCGATTCCTTGTGCGGATCGATCGATTCTGGCTAATAGGCGCTCTGCTACCCACTCCATGACCGCCTGCCAAATGGCTTCCTTGTTCGAGAAGTGCCGAAACAGCGCACCCTGGGTCAAGTTCATGTGTTTAGCGATAGCCGCAGTGGTTATCTCGCTTGGGTTTTGTGAACCGGCAAGCGCCACGACGGACTCGACAGTTACGGCACGACGTTCATCGGCCGGCAGATGCTTTGGATTGGTGTCCACGAGCACTCCTTGTAAGATAGTAATTGATTACTATCTTACCACAAGAGGCAACTCAAACAAGAGAAAACCCGACGTACTCGTCAATATCTAGAGTCTGCAATGGGCTTAACGTGCTTTATTTTCCGTTTTCTGAGACGTCCCCAGTACTCGATTGCCGACTACCAGCTTGCGATTAAACTGCTTAGGATTCCATGAATAATGAACGGATGATGGTATTTGAGTGCTTTCACCTGAGAGGCTTTGCAGAGATAGGTTGTCCATCTCAAAATCGACCCCTTTCATCTTTAATATCTCACGCATCAGGGCATCGCTTCCCCCTGGGTTAGTAGGCATGGGTCTGCCTGTTAAGCTGTTAATCCTTGCCTTGGTATACAAGCCATAGCCAAGCTTTATTAGCTCACCTTGTTTGACCAAATACCTAAGCGCTCGACCAATTTGATCGTAGCTAGCAAAACCATCAAAGTCTTTCCGCTCAAAAACATAGCGTCTGGAACGCTTTATCTTTTGAACTAGTCACCTATGTTAAATTTCGATATCCTCAGATATATTAAGCGCATCTTCCATTTCGACGCCCAGATAACGAATTGTATTGTCTAACTTAGCGTGTCCAAGCAGTAACTGAACGGCACGAATGTTTTTTGTTCGAGCATAGATTAAAGTCGCCTTAGTTCTTCGCATTGAATGAGTTCCATATAGATAAGGATCATAACCGAGTTGAGACGCCCAGCGGTGAATGATGGTTGAATAGCAGCTATAGCTCATAGGCTTACCCTCCTTACGAGGGCTAGGGAAGATATAATCAGACGCAGATAAACCACTTTGCATCAACCATTGTGTTAATGATTGCGCAGTACGCGAAGTTATTTCGAATTGAACCTCACGTTCCGTTTTACTTTGTTGGTAAAGAACTCTGTTCTGAATGACACCACCTGAAGAAATATCTCGAACTTTCATTCTCAACAGATCACATGACCGTAATTTACAATCGATGGCGATATTCAGTAACGCCAGCTCTTTGATGTTGCCCTCAATTTCTAGTCGAGTTCGAATACGCCAGATATCTTCTAGCTTAAATGGCTTTTTCTGCCCTGTTAAATGACTTTTCTTTGTCCACATAATTGACCTCCAATCTAACTTTAGAAGTGGCCTTATTAATTTTAGTTGGAGAGTGGAAGTGTGAGATTGCATGGGTATGCAGTTGTGTATTTATCAACGATGGGTGTTGATTTATTAGTTGGAGTATTTGATCTAACCAATAAAGGGGCAAAGGTGTGTTTGCCGTGATCGGCGCTGGCACACCTCTGGACATTTCTGAGTTACGACGAGATAGAGAGCCTTTTCATTAAGATAGCTTTTTCTATCTCAAAACACGCGATTCGCCTACAAACAGCAGATCAAATTCATTAATCCACTACACTTTCATGCCCTCAAGGGTTGGTTTCACCTACAACATGTTTTCAGTTCGTTGCTTTAGTACGTTTTGTGATTGAAGGTATTGCTTTATTGTTAAAAATTAGGTATTTAACTCCTAGATTTGTAGATTTTTCTCTTAATTGAATGTCCAGTTTAATGGTTCAGATCAAGCGTACAAAACAACGAAATCTGTTCAAGATAAAAAGTCAGAGAGCCTATCTCAACCGAAAACTGCTGAATCTTTAGGGTTGGGAATTGCAACAGTCAAGCGTCATTGGAATAAATAACATAGTTACTGGAAAATAAAAATGGACGAAGTAAAAATAATCGTTGGGGATCAATTCCCATCAAAGTCATCAATATACCCAGAATCATTTTTTCTAAAAAACAACCTATGGGATGATTACTCATACACGACAACCTACCAAGCTTATTATATTGATAATAAAAAAGAATTTCACGACATTGGCAGAACAAAAATAGCAAGGAAAAACTTAAAAGCTCAAGAGAGACCTTTAGGCTGTGGATTAATTAATGAAATAACAGAAGACTATTTCTCACTAGGCCAGGACCAGTCTTTTTACCAATCATTGAGGGATATCCCTAATGATATAGGCACTAAATTTTTATTATTTCTACGTGATATTTCTTTTGATAGAGACATTTGGACTGAGAACCAGTCTCTAGAAGTTCTTAGATACTCTCTTTTTAGAGATGTTACAAAAATGGATGCAATTAGTTTCAAAGGTATTTTTAAAGGAGATGATAGAAAGCTTGACTATCAATTAATAATCCCAAAGGAATCCACTACTAAATTTATTGTTGATCACAAGCTTCCTTACAAAAACTCAAACATCCATGCATTAATAGGAAACAATGGTGTAGGAAAGACCACATTTCTTAAAAGTCTTGCGAAGTGTATCATTGAAAAAGATTTTGAATGTAAAATAATTAGCGAAAATGAATTAAAAGGTACTAATAAAGGAATTGATATAGATTATATTGAAAGAGTTTTATTCGTTAGTTTTTCTGCTTTTGATAACAGCAACTTGGATTTTAAGACTAGATCAAGGTTTGACTACCTTGGCTTACATGATGGAAATGGAGGTTTTAAGGGACCTGAAGTATTAAGTAAAGAGTTTGAATGTTCATTGGAAAGCCTCATTAATAGCAAGAAGATTGAATACATTAAAAAGGTACTAGAGCCACTGAAAAATGTTGGCTATTTGGGTGAGCATATTGAGTTCTTTTTCGAAAATATTGGAGAAATACCTAAAATTGTTTCGATGTATAAAAAGTTAAGTTCAGGGCATCGTATTGTTCTTCATACACTAGTGCTATTAATGGACATGCTTCATCAAGGCGTTGTAACTTTATTTGACGAGCCTGAAACACATCTACACCCTCCATTATTAGGTGCATTTTTACAGTCAATACAAGAAGTATGCGATGAATATAACGGGCTACTTATATTTGCAACTCATTCCCCAATTATTTTACAAGAAACACTTTCTGAGAATGTTTTCGTATTAAGACGGTTTGATAATGAGCTTGCATTAGATAAACCTGATGTTGTTACATATGGTCAGAATGTGTCAAAACTAACCAGAACAGCCTTTGGTTATCAGAATGTGGGGTTTCACAAAACCGTTCGTGAATTAGTTGATAACAGTAGTATTACTAAAGAAAACATATCATTGAATGACCAACTTGGCTCTGAAGCAAAAAAAGTTGCATGGAACGCTATTTACGGGAGTGAAGATGTTTAAAAAAATCCACTCACTAGAACCAGATAAAATCACCCAATATTATGCTAATAAAAGTGGTGTTTCACGTAAGAAAAAAGCAACTATAAGTCGAATTAATGGAAACTTATTGAACGATGCTATCCTATATCAAAAATTAGCTACGACCAAAAACTTACATCTTATTAAGAGTCAGATGTCAACGTTAAATGGAAATGAAGAAAAAGTACTAAGTTTATTATATGAATCTCACTTAAAAGGAAGTGGTGTACGAGCTTTTATATTTAATCAAAGTTTGGTTTGTGTCGGGTGTCAAAAAAACTATGCTACCAACCGTTCTACATTAGATCATTTCCTACCATCATCAATTTTTCCTAACTTTTATGTCTTACCTTGGAATTTGGTTCCAACTTGCGGAGACTGTAATAGAAAGAAAAATGATGTAGAGCCTAAAAAAAAGATAGAAAACCTACCACACCCATACTTTAATCCTATTACTTTTAAGAAAAACTGGTTAAAAGTTGTTATCCATGAAGAGAAGCCACTGAAATTCAGTCTCGACTTCGACAACTCATTAGCCTCTATTGAAAAAAACATGGTTTATAATCACTTGAAGGCATATGATCTAGAGGACGTTTTCGAAAGCCATATTTCTACTGCATTCGATGAACATGATGATGATTTTCAAGAAATATTCACGGATAGTGGTGCCGACAATTTAAAAGATTACATTAAAGTTTTGATGAACGAAGAGTATATATCCCCATCAAGATTAAAAAAATATTGGCCCATCAATATAGAGTATGCCTTGTATCTTGGTTTATCAGAGTCAGATTGGTTTTGTAACCATTATTACTCTTAAATATACTCGGTAATTTTTCAATAAAGGAGGCTAATTGGTTTCCTTTATTATACAATAGTTGTAGTGTCACATATCTAAACAACGTACATTTATCCGCACCAGAAGTTTTGAACACCTAGTTAACCCAGTTGTACTGCCAATACTTTAATTACTGGAGCGAATTAGATTAGAAAAACATTGGTCGATATGAGATTAAATGTCTAATGAAGAGCATCAGCTCTAAGTAGGAATGGGGCAAAAACGTGTTTGCTCCCCCATCCCCCTGTAAATACCCAGTACATTTACCTTTACGCGGTGGCCATAAAACCATAGCTGGTTTTGCATCGCTCGTTTGTGCTGGGCGTGAGATAATCTTCGATTAACTCAACCATTTTTAAGGATAAAAATGACTGCCAGTGCTTACCTTAACCAACTCAACCAAGACTACTTGGCCATTCACCGCCGCAAAGAAGATTACTTTTGGCAAACCTACATGGGCATTAGCGATGACCAAGCGGGGGCAACCAAAGCCCAAACCGAGTGGACTCACTTTCTCTCACAAGGGTCAAGAATAGAAGAAATCCGCCAACAGATCGCCGCGGCAGAAAATATCAGCGATAGCGAGCAACGAGAGCAAACCCTGCAAGGGCTGAATGGCTGGTTAGCCATGTTCCAAGCCCATGCGATAGAATCTCGCCAAGCTCAGCAACTGAAAAACGAGCTGATCGAGTTCGAAGCTGAGCTATTCACCAAAAAGCAGCAACATGTGCTGACTTACACAAACGAACACGGTGAGGCGATTGAAGCCAGTTTACCGGTGCTTAGCTCAACCATTCGTGCCAATAACCTTGAGTCAGTGCGTCAATCAGCTCATCAATCGCTGCTAGCACTCGAGCAATGGTTGCTTGAACAAGGCTTTTTGTCATTAGTACAAAAACGTAACGCCTTTGCGCGCGCCATGGGTTATGCCAATTACTTTGACTATTCGGTGCAAAAGACCGAAAAAATGAGCAGCGAAGCCCTGTTTACCATTTTGGATGATTTCGAGCAGCGTACCCGTAAACGCCATCAAGAGAGCTTAAGCACACTCGTTGCCGAGCAAGGGGAAGAATGCCTCAAAGGGCATAATTTTGTTTTCTCGTTTGCTGGCGATGTGATGCGTGATCTCGACCCTTATGTGCCGTTTTCGCAATCCTTACGCCGTTGGGTAGAATCGTTTGGCCGCTTACATATCAACTATTCAGAGGCTGAGCTGACTTTAGATTTGCTGGATCGCAAAGGAAAATACCCCAATGGTTTTTGTCACGGCCCGATCCCATCTTTTTACCATCAAGGACAATGGGTTGCGGCTAAAGTCAACTTTACCTCCAATGCCAAACCTGACCAAATCGGCAGTGGCTATGATGGTATCAATACCCTGTTTCATGAAGGTGGCCATGCGGCGCATTTCGCCAATGTGAAACTCAATGCCCCTTGCTTCTCACAAGAGTTTGCGCCGACCTCTATGGCCTACGCTGAAACTCAATCGATGTTTTGTGATAGCCTACTCAACGACGCCGATTGGCTAAAACGCTATGCCTTGGATAACAAGGGCAACCCGGTTCCTGATAGTGTCATTCAAGCGATGGTGAATAACCGTCAGCCATTCAAAGCGTATCAAGAACGAAGCATTCTGCTGGTGCCTTATTTTGAACGCGCCCTGTATCAATTGAGCGATGAGCAGTTAACCGCTGAACAGGTGACGGCTTTAGCCCGTGAAACCGAGCAGCGTATTCTTGGCCTTGAGTCGAGCCCTCGCCCACTGTTGGCGATTCCGCACCTATTATCCGATGAATCAGCCTGCGCTTACCAAGGTTACTTATTGGCTCATATGGCGGTGTACCAAACGCGGGCTTACTTTATGGAAAAGTTTGGCTACCTAACAGATAACTCACAGATTGGCCCACTGCTCGCCAAGCATTATTGGCATAAGGGGAATCAAGTCTCACATTCTGAATCGATCCAAAGCCTCACTGGTGAAGGCTTTAATGCTAAATATCTGGCCGATGTCTGTAACCTTTCTGCCGAGCAAGCTTGGCAACAAGAGCTGCAAAAAATCGCGGCGATGCAGAGCCGTCAACCGAGCAGCCCTGCGCCACTGAATGCGAAAATCACCATCGTCGATGGGGAGCAAGTGATTGCGTCTAATGCGGTGTCTGATGAGCAGATGTGCCAGCAGTTTGAAGATTACATTATGCAGACTTACGGCTGTTAGCCGTTTGAAAACTTGCTATGCTCAGAGTGATAGAATAGTATCACTTTAGTGTTTCTTTGGAGCAGCTCAAATGAAAGTAGAACTCGTGACGTCACTAAAACGTCAGGCCACTAAAATCCTTGCCGATCTTCATGATACGAAAGAGCCAGTATTGATAACTGAGCACGGAAAGCCGTCGGCTTACCTTATTGATGTAGATGATTATGAATTTATGCAAAATCGTTTAGCGCTCCTCGAAGGCATTGCTCGTGGCGAACGAGCTCTAGCGGATGGCAAAGTGGTCAGCCATCAAGATGCTAAGGACAGAATGTCAAAATGGTTGAAATAATTTGGACGGAGCCAGCTCTATCCGATCTGAATGATATTGCTGAATACATCGCACTTGAAAATGTCGTGGCTGCTAAACAACTGGTGCAAACCGTTTTTACAAAAGTTGAACGTTTGGCCGGTTTTCCAGAGTCTGGACGCGTCCCACCAGAACTAGAACACCTCAATTATCGTGAAGTCGTTGTAAATCCGTGTCGTGTTTTCTACAAGTATGATGATGAAAAGGTTCGTATTCTTTTTGTTATGCGTGCGGAGCGAGATTTGCGTCGGTTAATGCTAACGAAACCGTAGGTTTGGTAAAAACAGCAAACGCTTCAAGAGGGACAGCCAACGCGTGGCATTTTTACTATGCGTTGGCTACCCCTTAAGCGGACGTTAGAATGCGGGGGAAGCCCCGCATCCTTAACTTTCTGTGTGGATAAGACACGCTTAAACAACGTTTAAATTTTGTGGTGCTAGACTTTAAAACCGGACTTTTGTCCTGAATATTTCGCACTCTTCCTCATTATGATGATGCCATCAGAATAAAAGAGGAGAACACTATGACTGCACATATCGCAGGTTCTGCAGATGATTTTGCTTCCACCGTTATCATGCCTGGTGATCCACTACGCGCAAAATACATTGCAGAAACTTACTTAGACGATGCCAAGCTGGTTACTGATATCCGTAATATGTTGGGCTACACCGGTTGTTATAAAGGGCAGCGTATTTCAGTGATGGGACATGGTATGGGGATCCCGTCGATGGTGCTTTACGGCCATGAGCTGATTAACGACTTCGGTGTTAAACGGATTATTCGAATAGGCAGTGTGGGTGCAACCCAAAAAGATGTGCAAATGCGCGACGTTATCCTTGCTCAAGCGGCTGGCACCGATTCACCCACTAATTCAAAGCGCTGTAATGGTTATCACATGGCAACATCGGCGACGTTTGAACTACTACACAATGCTTATCTATCCGCGAAAGAAAAAGGTATTCATGTCAAAGTAGGTAACGTGTTTACTGGCGATCTTTACTACGATCCCGATGCCGAATTAATTCCTGCCCTCGAACGTTTTGGGGTATTAGGTATCGATATGGAGGTGGCAGGCTTATATGGCTTAGCACACCAGTTTGGTATTGAGTCTCTGGCTATACTGACCGTATCTGATCACTGTATTACCGGTGAGGAAACGACCGCAGAAGAGCGCCAACTCTCATTTAATAACATGATTGAAATCGCACTAGAAACGGCTATCCAATCTTAACCTTTGTACCGTATTGAAAACCTTATTAAGAGGGCCAGCTTATTTGGCCTTCACCTATTCTAATAATATTTATCCTACAAGCCCTTGGAGTGAATGATGAATAATAAAATAACACTCACCGCTATCAGTTTTCTCGCTAACTTTATTATGGCTGGCTTTGCTACCCAATTTGGCATGCTGGTCGAGCCGATTGCTAATACATTTGGCGCAAACGTTAATGAAGTCGCCTCCATTTTCTCGTTATTAAATGGGGGTGCACTCGCTGGTACTATTGCAGCTTTTTTGCTAATTGAAAGAATCGGCATCAAACGTATTACCGTTCTATGTTACGGTACTATTGCAGTATCAGCCCTCTGTTTATATCTCGCACCATCGCTATTTATCGTCATGCTATGCATGACACTGATAGGCTTTTGCGGAGGGGTTGGTCTATGTATTGCGGGAACTATCGTTGTTTCGGTGTGGAAGGATAAAATCCAAAGCACCATGTTGGTTGTTCAAGACGCAACCTTTAATATTGCCGGTGTAGTTTTTCCCTTGCTCACTACTTATGCATTAACCAACGCAATGAGCTGGAGTATTAGTTACCTCAGTGTAGGTATGGTCGCACTGGCCACCATGTTTGTCGCACTGCTAACAAACTTTAATCAATGCGATAGCGAAAGTGGTACTGAACAAGAAGCGAAATCAGAATGGAATTTTGGCATCATTAGCGGTGGGGTAGGTTTGTTCCTTGGCATGCTGGCGCTATACACGTTCCTAACATGGGCTCCGATGTTCGTAAAAGAGAAATTCGATATTCCGTTCGAACAAGCAGGTAATATTATCACCCAATATTGGTCGGCCGCACTTATCGGTGCACTGGTTTCTACCATCATTGTTTCACGCATGAAAATTCAAACGTTCTTGCTGACGATCATCTCTGTGGCCATGCTCATTACTTTTGTTATCGTAACGACCAATAAACTAGAATGGTTATCTTATCTAACCTATGGATACGGATTCGCCTGCGCAGCACTTTACAATGCATTTATTGCTTACGGTGTATCATTTGTACGTAATGCGACCAGCAAGAACGTTTCTTATATATTAATCAGCGGTAGTGCCGGTGCGATGTTTAGCCCTGCAATCAGTTCGTTAATGGAAAGTGTCGTCGGCCTGCAAACGGTGATGTATGCTATCCCTGTTATCTATGGTGTGATTGTTGTGATGCTATTAACTTCAACGAAGTTTACAACAGCCGCACAAAAACAGATTCAATCGACTTAAGCAACGTCGAATCAAACAAAAGCCTGTACAATGCAGGCTTTTGTCTTTTTTGAAAAGATAACGATAACTACCCCCTTCTTACTTGAAGCTGCAGCAGTGTTGGCTACGTTTATTCCCCTATCATACAGTCTGTCTATGCTCATGAAGATGCCCCCCACTTGCCACCAACCTGCCACCAACCTGCAACTGCAAGTTATTTGGGTATAAATGGTTATTCTTCAACAAATTGGCGCAATTTCTCTAAATCAAGAATACGTAATCCGTGCTTTTCTTTAGCAATTAGACCTTGGGTTTCTAAATTTTTTACCGCGCGCCGATATACTCGATCTGACGTTGCAAAACGCTCGGCTTCCAAATAGTTTTTTTGAAACCCATCAACGGGTAAATCATTCAAGTACTGGTGGTAGATGTCATACGCAAGGTTAAAGGTAATAGGATACAGTAGGCGGCGTGATAAAATTTCAACAGTATCTTGGTAATCAATCGCAATAGCGCTAGCAAAATAGAGGGAAAGTCGAGGCTGTTCAAGTAAGCAACGTTGCAGTTTTTGAGCATCGACGATCGCGACTTCAACAGGCTCCACTGGAACAATATCCATCTGGCATCGATAGCCAGTAAAGAACTCCATCTCACCAAATACTTGCTGATCGCATTCAAGTGTACCAAGTAGAAAGATTTTACCATTTCTTGCTGTTATCCCCATAGAAATTCTTCCTGAATCAACCAAATACAGGTTTTCTACTGGTTCACCCTGAGTCAATATCTTTTCATTTTCTGAAAAAATGCGACGTGCACAAATACAATCTCGAATCGTTTGTTCTATGAGATGTTTATCTCGATTCCATTCTGCTTCAAAACGTCCTTTGCCTAATGTGTGTAGCTGCATTGATTTTCCTAAAAACAGAGCAACGGCTTACAACATGCTATCACAAAAAACAAAGAGCTACTTGAACGAGCATCCTTCATTAATTTGGAATTTGGGGATAGAAAACCCACAGCTTAAACCTGCTTCGGATAATGCTTTTTCAATAAGCTGTGCATATTACGCTTACATTTGTAGGTTTCCGCCAGTGATGTTATCGCGAGATAAAAATCAGCGAGTGCGGCTGGGTGTTTAGCCAATAAGCGCTCGACGCGTTGTAAATAGTGAATTGCCTCTTGATAACCTTGGTTACTGGTGCGGTCAATACACACGTGAGCAACACGAATCTTGATCAATGGGCGAATCGCTAAGTAAGCAATACGCAACGGCAGCACCATGTTTACACATCTCTTGGTATTCAGCGGCTGGGCAAGTGCAGTAGCTTGATAATGTTTGATCACCATTGAGTTGCACACGATAAAGCTGAGAACCTTTTACTTCGGCATTGGCGGTATGACCATTAACGGTCAATTTACGCACCGCTCCACTGTTCGCGAGCTGCATGCCTTTTTGTAATGAGCTCGGTTCGCACAGGGCAAACAGAGCAGTAAAATCAAAGAAAGAAGAGGAATTATTAGGCATAAGCAGATCCGTTTTCGCTATCGTCGGCCTTGTCTGATCAAGACGTTGCTAGAGGTTTCACGCACTTTGCCTATTTTGGATTGGAGCTTCAAGTCAAACATCGTGATAATGAATAAAACGGTGGATCAACTCGCTACACCTTCGAATACAATGATCTGCCCTAAGTAGTACATCACCCAGAGTTTGGCACCAGTCACACAAAAATACACAAACAAGAAACCTATTACACCTTGGGTGTGATTTTTATCACTTACAACAAGTAAGCATATCCTTACTATTCAGATAACGAATCAATGTGTCTTATCTGTCTGTATCGTTTAAATCGGTTTTGTTTTGAATGGACAGTTACTCTATGGTGTGAATAATGAAAAAAATGCGACTTGCTCCGACCGCTTTGCTGCTCAGTAGCGCACTGCTCGTGGGCTGTAATCAGGATATCGATATCATGGCAACACCTGAAAAAACGCTTAAAATTGCTACCTATAATCTCTCTTTTGACCGTAACACCTTTGCACAACTGGTGACTGAAATGCAGGTCGAACCTGCGCAGCAGCAAGCTTTGGTTGAAGCTTACTTAGCGGGCAAGATTGAACAAAAAGACAAAACATTAGCGCAAAATGTTATCCAGATCCGCAATGTCGCGGCGGTTATTCAACATAATCGCCCTGATGTATTGATGATGGCGGAATTCAATAATGATGGTACTGGTGAAGATACTTCGGCGTTGATCGGCTTTCAAAAAAATTATTTGTCTGTCGCGCAAAGCCGACAAGGCGCAGGAGGCGAGCCAGATTTAGAGCCGATTGATTATCCGTTTGCTAAAGCCTACGCCACCAATACTGGGCTATTGAGTGAATTTGATTTGGATAATAATGGCCAAAAGGGTCAGTTACCGGGCGATGCTTGGGGATTTGGTTTTTATCACGGTCAATACGCGTTTGCTTTACTGTCTAAGTACCCAATTGATGCGAGCCAAGCACGCACCTTCCAGCACTTTAAATGGAAAGATATGGCTGGAGCAGAAAACCCCAAGATCACCATCTGTGATGGCTCACAAAAAATTCCTCAAGGCATGGTGTGTGGTGATGCTTGGTATAGTGATGCAGAATGGCAACAGGTACGTTTATCGTCTAAAAACCATGTGGATGCGCCGATTGTGATTCCAACTGCCGATGGGGATCAAGTGATCCATTTACTGATGTCTCACCCGACGCCCCCGGTCTTTGACCCTGGTAAAAATCAGCAACAAAACGCTGCAGAAGTTCAGTTTTGGCACCATTACATACAAAATCAGCCTTATTTTTACGATGATGCTGGTAAGACTGGCGGATTAGCTAACAATGAAAGGTTTGTCATCATGGGCGATTTAAATCTCGACCCGGTCGCCGGTGATGGGCTCAGTGAAATAATGCAAGCGCTGCATGCTGATCCGCTACTCAATCAAAAGGTGACTCAAGGGACGCTTTACCCAAGTAGCCTTGGTGCCGCTGAATTTGCTGCGCAGCGATCATCAACTCATCCTCATCCACAGCGAATCACGTCCACTTTTGGCTTAGGCGTTGATTATGCTCTGCCTTCGGCTAACTTAACGGTTATTGATTCAGGTGTTTATTGGCCAGCGTCTGATCAGGTGGGCTATCGTTTAATGAATGACTCGCGTTTGGGCCGTTATGGGGACGGTAAAGATGTCTCTTCCGACCATCGCCTAATATGGGTTGAAGTGAAATTATAGGGCACCCCAAGTTGTTGGGGGGATAAGAAAAGAGGCTCTATACCCAAACAACTTGGAGTTGCAGGTAGGCGGCAAGTGAGTGAGCCCCCATGAGCATAGATAGACTATGTGATTGGGGCGAACGAACGTAGCCAACACCCCTGCAGCTTCAAGTCGGAAGGGTATATTTAGAGCCTCAATCAAGCAAGTTTAACCAACCGCAGGAAAATCTAAGATGCTGGTGGCGACGGAGAAATAGATAATAACTCCGACCGCATCGGCAATAGTGGTAACCAGTGGCGCACTGGCCGATGCCGGATCAAACTTAAGTTTACTGAGAATAAATGGCAGTGACATCCCCACCAGCGATCCAACTACGACCACAATTTGCATGGTTAACGCTACCACTAAGGCAATTTCTGGACCGCCGCGCCATAAGCCAAGCAGCGATACCGCAATCGCCATAGTGACACCCAGTAAACCGGCGATAAACAGTTCTTTAGCCAGCATTTTCGCCCAGTCTTTACCAATGACTTCGCCAGTGGCAATAGCTCGGACCATCAGCGTTGCCGACTGCGCCCCGGCATTACCACTACTACCAATCAATAATGGTAAGAAAAAGACCAGCGCAACGTAGGCTTGAATCGTATCTTCAAAATAGGCGATCCCCGCTCCGGAAAAGAGATTACCGAACACCAGCAAAACCAACCAAAACACGCGCTTACGGTACATCAATCCAACGGAAGCATCTTTTAGGTTACCGGAGAAATCGACCGCGGCAGATTTATGAATCGAACGATCTGCTTCTTCTTCTGCAACGTCCATCGCATCATCATAAGTCACAATACCGACCATGCGATTTTGTTGATCCAATACCGGAAGAGCGAGTAAGTCATATTTACTGATCGCTTGCGCGGCCACATTTTGCGCTTCATCCACCCGTACAAAGATCAGCACTTGAGTCATGATTTTGCCAACCGTTAGACTTGGCTCAGAAATCATCAAATCACGCAGGGAAACGGTACCTTGCAGATGCATTTGCTCATCAACAACGTAAGCTTGGTAAATAGTTTCTCGCTCACTGGCGATTTTCCGTAGTTGGTTGATGGCTTCTTCAACGGTTTGATGGGCATCGAGCGTCGCAAAATCCGAGGTCATTAATGCCCCGACGCTCTCTTCTGGATAAGAGACTAAGCGCTGAATATCGCGCCGGTCTTCCGCATCCATTTGTTGTAAAACTTGATGCTGAAACTCTGGTTCTAATTGAGTAAGTAAATCAGCGCGTTCATCATGGGGCATGAGCTCCGTCATTTGTGCGAGCTCTTGCGCATTAAGCTCTTCGGCGAGCTTTTCTTGCCAGCGCAAGGAAAAATACCCAAATAGAGCGGCTTGTTTTTCTAGAGAAATCAGCAGTAACAATTGCCCCGCTTCTTTAGCGGTTAAACGTTGATTATCCAACAATTCGGTGAGGGCTTCTGCGCAGTCAGCCAGTGGGTGCTCTTCAACAAAGCGTTCCATAGCTTCGGCATTTTGACTGATGTGCAGCGCCATGAGGTCTTGAGTCATGATATTGATTGACATCTAAATACTCTTTTCATTGTCATGTGAGCATGAATCAACGTCATTATTGTTTTATCTTATGACATGCTCTTTGCTCTTAGCGACTAAAGATACTGAGAAATAAAAATAAAATAATAATAAGATGAATAGCATGCAAATGGCTGATTTTAGCACAGTTATAAGACAACCAGAGCGAAGAAAAAGAAAATCAGGCTATTCTGACTACGTGCTAAGAAAATAGACGTCGACAAAATAGCCTGATGAAGGTTGTAAATGACAAGGTCGCTTCACTTATCCAGACGATAGCGAGTTAAGCTTCCACAACTTGCCAGCTAGCCAGTGAAACGGTCGGCTCTAAACTTAATCGACCAATCACCCGTTCGATGTGTGAATCGGTCCGTTGTGTTGCCATCACCGAAGAGATGACACGTACCTGAGTCTGTTTATCTTGGATTAAGGTTTCACTTTCTAGCTTTTGTAATTGCAAAGCCCCCGAAGAGACACCTTGCAATAATAAAGCTCGAACATGCGCTTCATCACTCTCTAAACAAACCACCTCTAAACGGTATTGCCACCAGCATTCCGCTTGTTGGACGGACTCGACAGGGCGATAGTTGATGATCCTCACTAACGGGCGTAATAGGGTATTGGTGGCCAAAATAACGATCGTCACCGCAACCGCACCTGACCACTGATTGGCGCCAATCATCACTCCTATCGCGGCAGAGCACCACAAAGTAGCCGCGGTATTTAAGCCGCGAATATTGGCCCCTTCTTTCATTATTACCCCAGCACCGAGAAAGCCGATGCCTGAGACTACCTGCGCTGCCACGCGTGTTGGACTGGCATCGCCATCAACCATCATCGACATCAAAGTAAAGCTTGCGGCACCAAGGGACACTAAAGCGTTGGTCCTCAAACCGGCCATGCGTTGATGCCATTGACGCTCAAGCCCCACCATGGCTCCCAAGCCTGCAGCTAACATGAGCGGCAGGATAAAATCAAAAATGTCCCACATGGCGAGCTCCTATGCCCATTTATACCGTGGGCGGAAAATCCAGAATCATCGTCGCCACCGAGAAATAAATGATGACTCCCACCGCATCGGCAATCGTAGTGATCAATGGCGCACTAGCGGAAGCAGGATCAAACTTCAGTTTGCTAAGAACAAACGGCAGTGACATACCAACGACCGAGCCAACAATCACCACAATTTGCATGGTAATTGCCACGACTAAAGCGATCTCTGGTCCGCCGCGCCATAAACCAAGCATCGACACAGCGGCGGCCATGGTTATGCCGAGTAGCCCCGCTATCATCACCTCTCTACCGAGCATTTTTGCCCAATCTTTACCGATCACTTCTCCGGTAGCCAGTGCCCGAACCATCAAGGTGGCAGACTGAGACCCCGCGTTACCGCCACTGTCGATCAACAGCGGTAAAAAGAAGACCAAGGCGACGTAGGCTTGAATGGTATCTTCAAAATGGGCGATCCCTGCGCCAGAAAAAAGGTTACCGAACACCAGCAAGACCAACCAAAAGACCCGTTTACGGTACATTAATCCCACTGAGGCTTCTTTTAAGTTACCCGTGAAATCGACCGCTGCCGATTTGTGCATGTGGCGATCAGCTTCTTCTTCTGCCACATCCATCGCATCATCATAAGTCACAATACCCACTAGACGATTTTGTCCATCGACTACGGGTAACGCGAGCAAATCATATTTACTGATCGCTTGTGCTGCGACGTTTTGATCTTCATCGACTCGGACAAAAATCAACACTCGGGTCATGATCTTACCCACAGTTGAGCTGGGCTCTGAAATCACCAAATCGCGTAGTGACACCGTACCTTGTAAACGCTGCTGATCATCGACCACATAAGCCTGATAGATAGTTTCGGTTTGCTTAGCAATGCTGCGCAATTTTTGCATCGCTTGCTCGACCGTATAATCGGCAGCGAGTACAGCAAAATCAGAGGTCATCACCGCACCGACACTCTCCTCTGGATAAGCAACCAGCCTTTGAATGTCAGAACGCTCCTCGCTATCCATTTGATCCAACACTTGCTGTTGCAGTTCTGGTTCCAGTTGAGTCAGTAAATCGGCTCGTTCATCGTGTGGCATAAGCTCAGTTAACTGAGTGAGTTGCTGAGCATCCATTTGCTCAGCGAGTTTTTCTTGCCACGTTAAACTGAAATAACCAAACAGAGCCACTTGCTTTTCTAATGGCAGCAACGTAAGCAATTGACATACGTCTTGTTCAGTAAATTGTCGCTCGGTTAATAGCTGTGCAAAAGCTTCAGCACAGTCAGCCAAAGGATGTTGGTCGATAAAACGTAGCATCGCGGCTTGATTATGGCTGATGTGCAGTGCCAACAGCTCTTGAGTCATGATAGAAACAGACATCGTGCTCTTCCCTTAGTGCTTCCAAAAACGCACAAAGCGCTTCCAGCCAGATGAAGTTTTAGCCACACCTTGATCATTAAGTTCAAGTTGATGACGAATGATCGCGCGGGCAGCGTTTAATTCCAAGACACCCACGACACGGTGGCGGCTATCCAGTATTGGTAGCACGGGCCATTGGCTTTTTCTCAGTTGTAATGCGGCAGGATAAGCTTCGCTTAAGGCGAAAGTATAATGGTTAGACCCTTGTACTAGCGCAGTGACGGGCTGGGTTTTATCAGCACATAATAAACGGCTAATAGACACCAAACCTTGGTACTCAGCGCGATCATTAATCAAAGCAATAACATGAACAGAAGAAGAAAACAGCGGGCTCGCTTTGAGCATGGTGATCACTTCTTGCACCTGCAATTGGTCACTAACACAGAAAAAATCACGCTTAGCGTGGCTCAATACTGCGCGTTGCACTGGGGTACGGGCTTTTTTTACATCAGCGATGTAATGCGTACGAAAAACTGTCATCTTTGTCTCTCCTGAGTTGGGCTCAGGACAAAGAAACCTGG
Organism: Vibrio hibernica; assembly: GCF_015223435.1. Classification (GTDB taxonomy): domain Bacteria; phylum Pseudomonadota; class Gammaproteobacteria; order Enterobacterales; family Vibrionaceae; genus Vibrio; species Vibrio hibernica. Next base: position 11,548 of record NZ_VHKO01000028.1, on the reverse strand, counting down.
TGATCGCAACCACAAATTTTGCCTAAACGAAAAACGCTTAGCGCAACAATGGGTTTGCGAAGCACGACGTGTCGGCTCACAACATGTGAGCATCAGTCATAGGTTACGCACGGGCAAACGTTGCCTTACTGCGCAAAGTATTAACGTATGGAATTAACGATGGAAGGAAAGAGTTCGCTTTGCCAAGGGTAGTTACCGCCTGACAACAGCTAAAGAGAATTTAGCGACAGGCTAGCAAGAAACCGTTGGTGTTTTCGAACCATCGAAAAGACCATACTGTGATATTCGACTACTCGACGAGTCCATAGGTTTCTATTGTACCTCGATAAATTAAAAGGGATCGATTGTTGCTCGGCTTAACGCTTAAAGTATAGCGTTAAATCACATCAACCGGGTTATTTTTCGCGCTGAATATTATTGATCAACCAATTGAAAGTCAATTTAAAATTAAGCGCGAACGCATTTTTTACCATTTATCTCAAGCCAGCAACAACGGTTCTCTTGGGAGGAAGGCCAACTAACGTAACGTCTCTTGATTGACACCGAGGTTCTCACCTAGCCACATCACTTGCTGTTCACTATGATCATGCCAGTCATCACCAGAGACAGGATGAATCAAGACACTCAAGGGACCACGTGCATTATCCAGCCAATCAATAAATGATTTTTGCTGTTCAGAGAAATGAATTTCAAACATCGGTTTGCGATGGGGGCCAACCAAACGCGGGACCAAAGGAAAGATGGCACTAATCTGCTCGCGGCATTCAGCAATAATGGTTTGCTGCAAAGCATAAGCGAATGGCTGCTGAGATAAATCAAAATAAACATGAGCGTGATACATCATTTACTCCTTGGGCAAGTAGGACAAGTTCTCACTATTATACGGGGCGTAGCGATGAAACCTAGCCTGAGTTTTTCAGCAACTTGGTTAAGATTTTTGAACGATCAGATTGATTCATCGTTACTCGCCGGTACATATCACTACAGAGTAAGCAGCCATCGCCAATCGTATCGATTAATCAGCTCGATAAACTTGCCCTTTTAACCATTCAATAAAAATCGCCGTGGTTTCCGTTTGATTATGAACAATAAAGTAATAGCCTGCGTTCGCCGCTATCGGCTCAAATGGCGTGACTAATTTGCCCTGTTCTAATTCATTACTCAGTAGAGCCAGCCTTGCCATCGCGATACCAACGCCCGCCTCAGCCGCCGACATGGCCATGTCGGTTCGATTAAAAAAATGACCTTGATGAGTCGCCAATTCAATGCCCATTTCCGAAGCCCAATACAACCACTCATAATCTCGCGCCGCTTTTGCCCATGGCATGGCATCATGCAACAAAACGACCTCGCGCCACGCCGATGGACGACGAGCATGTGTCATTAAATCAGGATGAGCCGCCAGATAAGCCGGGCTCATAACCGGTAATAAATACTCTTCCAATAATAATTCTGCGTTGGCTTTAGAATAAGGAAACGGCCCGTAGTCAATCGCCAGATCAAAATCGCGCCGATCGCTATCTACCAATGCTCCTTCCGCGAAGGTTTGAATTTGAATATCAGGATGATGACGATAAAAGTCTTCCAGCCGGGGCACCAACCATTTAAAAGCAAATGATGGGGTGAGTTTTAAACGTATCTCACGTCGATTGGCTCGTTGGTTAAGATGCTCAATTGTACTGTCAATATCTTGCAAGCTACGTTGGACAACCACCAACAAGGTTTGTCCCGCTTCGGTCAACCGCACCCCTCGCGAGTGCCGTTCAAAAAGACTAAAACCTAATTGCGCTTCAAGCTGCAATAATTGCTGGCTAATCGCTCCCGTCGTAATGTGTAAACTTTTGGCCGCACTACTGAAACTGGTATGATGAGCGACCTGTACAAAGGTATGTAATGCTGCAAGGTAAGTATTCTTTAACATGGCAATAGCCTTTAGAAAAACTAAACACTGATGATAATTTTTATCGATTGTTAACAAAAGGTAAAGCAAAGAAACTACTTACGTTGTTAATTTGGAGGTTGTCATGGAAATTATTGTTTTAGGTAGTGGTGTTATTGGCTTAACCAGTGCTTGGTATTTATCACAAGCAGGGCACAGTGTGACGGTTATCGATCGTCAAGCCAGAAGTGCAGAAGAAACCAGTTTTGCCAACGCAGGGCAAGTTTCCTACGGTTATTCTTCGCCTTGGGCAGCCCCAGGTGTGCCGCAAAAAGCCATCAAATGGCTACTGGAAAAACACGCACCGCTGAAAATTAAGCCATCACTTGATCCCAAGCTACTCAATTGGACAACCCAAATGCTGGCGAACTGCCAGTTATCTCGTTATCAAATTAATAAAGCTCGCATGTTATCGATTGCTAATCATAGCCGAGAGTGTTTGATTGAGTTGAATAAAAACTACGATATTCAATATCAAGGCCGCCAAAAAGGCACCTTGCAAGTGTTTCGAAAGCAGAAACAATTGCAAGCGGTTGAAAAAGACATGCAGTTGCTGGAAGAAAGTGGCACTCGTTTCGAACTGCTGGATGTCGCAGGCTGCTTGAAACAAGAGCCAGGATTAACGCCTGTTCAAGATAAACTGGTTGGTGGCCTTTATTTACCCGATGACGAAACTGGTGACTGTTATCTGTTTTGCCAACAATTAACCGAGTTAGCAAAATCGAAAGGCGTACGCTTTGAGTTTAATACTCAAGTGCAAGGCTTACTGAGCGAAGGCAATAAGATCACCGGTGTCCAAACCGATAAGGGGCTACTTAAAGCCGATGCTTATGTGGTTGCGATGGGCAGTTACTCTCCGGCGCTGCTCAAACCATTTGGCATTGATCTCCCCGTTTATCCAGTAAAAGGATACTCATTAACCGTACCGATCCGTGACGCCGATTTTGCTCCGCAATCCACCGTGATGGATGAAACCTATAAGGTTGCCCTAACCCGTTTTGATGAACGTATTCGCGTCGCTGGAACCGCTGAATTAGCGGGCTTTGACCCTTCAATTCCCGAAGCGCGTAAAGCCACGATTGAAATGGTGGTGAAGGATCTCTTCCCTCAAGGCGGTTATTTCGAACAAGCGGAATTTTGGACTGGCTTTCGCCCAATGACTCCCGATGGTACGCCAATCATTGGCGCAACCAAGCTCGACAATCTTTATACTAACACTGGACATGGCACATTAGGCTGGACGATGGCTTGTGGCTCAGCCAGTTTACTGGCCGATATTATCAGCCAACGTCCGAGTAAAATAAAAACCAGTGAACTCAACGTGTCTCGATATGGTCAGGCGGTATCATAGGATTATGAGCGTCTAATCAATCCGTATTTTCACCTCCTCTCTGGCTCAACACCGCGTTATGGTGTATGAGCCATTTTTGTTTAGCCTCTATCACCCTCGCACAATACATCACTAAAAATTAACATGTTATGACTATTTATGTGATCAAAGCCACGCAAACACACAAGAAAGAAAAAACCAGTTAACAAAATAGTTACAAGAGATTTAAGATGTGGATGCAAAACAAACACAACAATTCGTTAACAGGGAAACTTTCATGCAGTCATTTGTTGATTTTATTAATGGAATAATTTGGAGCCCAGCCCTAGTGTATTTATGTCTTGGCGCTGGTTTGTTTTACTCAATCAATACTCGCTTTGTACAAGTTCGTCATTTCACCGAAATGTGGCGCTTGCTACTGTCAGGCAAAAGCTCATCAAAAGGGATCTCTTCTTTTCAGGCATTGGCCGTATCTTTATCCGGTCGAGTCGGGACAGGTAATATCGCCGGTGTCGCTGCAGCCATTGGCTTTGGTGGGCCAGGCGCGGTATTTTGGATGTGGATGGTGGCCTTTTTTGGTGCTGCCACCGCCTATGCAGAGTCGACCTTAGCGCAAATTTATAAAGAAGAAGACAAAGATACCGGCCAGTTCCGTGGTGGACCGGCTTATTACATTGAAAAAGCCATAGGTCAAAAATGGTATGCGTGGATCTTTGCCATTGCGACTATTTTAGCCTGTGGGGTTTTACTGCCCGGTATTCAATCGAACAGTATCGGTAATGCGGTTGAAATGGCGTTTGGCTCTGGAGACATGGTCGAAACAGCCATGGGCACCTTTAGTTTTGCGAAGATCTTTACTGGTGCATTAATCTGTATTGTGCTGGCTTTCATTATTTTCGGTGGCGTTAAGCGTATTGCTCAATTTACTCAGTTTGTCGTTCCTTTTATGGCACTGGCTTACGTTATCCTCGCCTTTATCATCATTCTTTTAAATATCACTCAAGTTCCCGCAATCTTCATTATGATCATTGGTGATGCTTTTACTCCTATGGCTGGCTTTGGTGCTGCTATCGGTTGGGGGGTGATGCGTGGCGTATATTCTAATGAAGCAGGTCAAGGAACCGGTCCTCATGCTGCAGCTGCAGCGAGTGTCCAACATCCAGTGCAACAAGGGTTAGTTCAGTCATTTTCTGTCTATATTGATACTTTACTGGTTTGTTCAGCCACTGCTTTCATGATCCTAATCACCGGCGCTTATAATGTTCACGGCGCAGAGGGGATGATACTGCAAAATTTACCAGCAGACATTGCAGCTAACAGCCCGGCCTTTACCCAAATGGCGATTGAAACCACCCTACCAGGGATTGGTAAGCCATTCGTTGCTATGGCGCTGTTCTTCTTCTCATTTACCACGATATTAGCTTATTACTATATCGCAGAGACTAACATTGCCTACATTCGCCGTAGCTTCAAAATCAGTAGTGCTATGTTTTTACTCAAAGTGGCCATGGTTGCAGTGGTGTTCTACGGTAGTATCAATACCGCTAACCTTGCATGGGCGCTCGGCGACGTTGGTGTAGGGCTAATGGCATGGCTGAATATTGTCGGTATTTTAATTATCTTCTTTTTGGCTAAACCGACCATCGTGGCGTTAAAAGATTACGAAGAACAACAAAAACAAGGCGTTGAGGAGTTCACTTTCAACCCCGTCAAGCTTGGCATTAAAAATGCCACTTATTGGGAAGAGAAATACCTACGTAAAACAGGCCAAGCCCCAACCGCTGAACCTGAAGGTAAAGCAACCGAGCTGCCAAGTACCTAAATAGTAAGGCCGCTTTGTAAACACAACCTGCTGTATATAAAAATAAAAAACAGTACCAAGGGTTAGCGATTGCTAACCCTTTTTTTGATCTATGACTACAGCTTACTAAATAAAAGGAAAATCTATTATCAATAGCATCTACATGGTGCCCTATAGGTAACCAGATTAATAATTTAATTTTGAGGACAATCACAAAATTTAAAACCAAAAACAAAACAACATACTATCCAATCGTTCTGTTGATAGGGATCATCATTATTCATATCAAGTCAGGAGAAGATAAGCTCATCTTTTGATAATACAGAGCTTGACTATGACAAATCCTATCGAACATGAAAGAAAAGTAACTTGGGGAAGTTATCTAGCCCTAACGTTTGCGGTCGTTTTTTTCTCTGGACTACTTCAGTCTAACGAATGGTACGGCGTATTTGATTTTACTACCCTCAATGGCTCATTTGGTAAAGTCGCCTATAGTGTTACGGAAACAGCAGAAGGGGTGCAAACTGTATCAACTTCTTTTCGTGGCAATGGCGGAAGTGGTGCTCGAGATGGATTCATCTTTGCTCTTTCACTCATTCCTACCGTTATGTTTGCTTTGGGCATGATTAATGTCCTTGAACAGTACGGCGCTCTCGATGCCGCTCGAAAACTATTAACTCCCCTATTACGCCCCTTGATGAGTATTCCAGGTAATACTGGATTAGCACTTATAGCTTCCTTACAGAGTACCGATGCCGGCGCTGCAATGACCCGTAAGCTGAAAGACGAAGGGCGGATAACTAAACGGGAAACCGATATCTTCACGATGTTCCAATTCACCGCCGGAGCAACGATTGTTAACTTCTTTTCCTCGGGGGCGGTACTCTTCACCTTAACTCTCGCTGACGGTTCTTTGGCGGTGACTTCTTCAATTGGCTTAGCTGTTGCTGTCATGTTTGTCTTTAAAATTATCGGAGCCAATATTTTCCGAATTTATCTCAATATTACCGAAGGGAAAGAATCACCACCGACAACCACTCATCAGGCACAAGAAGAGAGCAAATAATGAATAATCCATCTGAAACTCAATCATCAACAACAAAAAAACCGATGATCACTGATGTATTCGTTGAAGGTGCTAAAAAAGGCTGGGTAATTGCGACCACATCAACCGTCCCGAATGTATTAATGGCTTTTGTCATCATAAAAGCCTTACAAATAACAGGAGCGTTAGATCTGATTGGTGTTTTATTTTCACCAATCATGGCAATTTTCGGCTTACCCGGTGAAGCGGCTGCAGTATTAATTGGCGCTTGGATGTCTATGGGAGGTGCCGTTGGCGTTGTTATCACTCTCTTTGATCAAGGCATTTTAAATGGTGCTCACATCGCTATTTTAGCTCCAGCCATTTATTTGATGGGATCGCAAGTCCAGTATATTGGTCGAATTATGGGCCCTATTGGCACTGAAGGTCGTTACATTCCAGTGATGATTATTATCTCCATTCTTAATGCATTTGGTGCCATGTTAGTCATGAATTTATTTGTTTAGGAGACAAAAATGTCATTTTCTTTAGAAGAATATCTCAATGAACTTCGCCCACTGATAAACGTTGACTGCGGAACTTACACCCTAGATGGTATTGATTTTATAGCTGAACAATTCGAAAACAAGTTTCAGCAGTTAGCCGGTTGGCAAGTGAAACGCATTGATTGTGATAGAGCTGGGGTCGGTTTAGAAATTCGTAACAAACCTGAATCAGAGCTTATCGATGTAATGCTAATTGGCCATATGGATACCGTATTTCCTCCCGGTACCGCAGCTCAACGCCCCATGACACTCGACAGTCAAAAAGCCTACGGCCCCGGCGTATCAGACATGAAGTCTGGACTACTCAATATCGTTTATGCAATGCGTAAACTTAGCCAGAGCGCCCTAGATAAGTTGTCTATCTGTATTTGCATGAACCCAGATGAAGAAACCGGATCTTTGTATTCTCATCAATGGATACAAAATATTGCCAAAAAAGCTCGCTATGTTTTGGTTGCTGAAGCTGCTCGTGCCGATGGTAGCCTAGTCAAAGCACGCAAAGGTATGGCACGGTATAAAATCGAGTTTTCAGGCATTGCTGCTCATGCTGGAAATGAACCAGAAAAAGGTCGCAGTGCTATCACGGAAATGGCTCATTGGATTTTAGCAATCAATCAAATGACTAACTTATCTTCAGGAACCACTTTGAATGTCGGCGTTGTGTCTGGAGGGACTGGCGCGAATATCGTGCCCGATCAGGCACAAGCTATTGTTGATGTCCGCTTTTGGAACAATCAAGAATACGATGATATTAATCATCAATTAATCAGCATGATAGAGCAACCATACCTCGATGGGGTTAAGATTTCTTTACATCGTGAAGCCTATAAACCCGCAATGATTCCAAGCGATGAAACACAATCATTAATGAGTATCGTCGAGCAAGTAGGAAGTGAAATCGGTCTAGATATTCATTGGCAAGCGGTAGGTGGCGGTTCAGATGCTAATGTCACGGCCATTTTAGGCATCCCAACGTTAGATGGGTTTGGTCCAATTGGTGCTGGATTCCACAGCGAAGAAGAATATCTCTTACTGGATTCCATTGAACCTCGGATAAAACTCTTGATCAACCTACTAGAGAGATTGGCACGGTAATCATTATGATAATTCAAACCGAAATCCTGTACCTGAGATTGCAAGGGAAATAGCCTCATGCTCATCAATATTGATGAGCATCGCTATCGTTTCAAATAGCAAAGGGAGGTTGCTTATAATAAAAAACGAGCGCAGGATAAACTGTTACGTCCCCGCTTTATAAGGATTTACATGGATGTTTAAAGTACTGATCACCGGCTTTGAGCCATTTGGAGAGGATAGCCTTAACCCATCACTGGCATTAATCAATGCACAACAACAACTACAACTTCCTGGCGTTGAAACGATCGGCTGTGTTCTACCCGTGGTCCGTTATCAAGCCGCTGAAACTGCGATTAAAGCCATTGAGATACATCAACCCGATTTAGTCTTGATGTTCGGGCAAGCCAGTGGACGTGCCGCCATTACACCTGAGCGAGTAGCCATTAATCTTGATGACTACCGGATAGCCGATAATGCTGGTCATCAACCGATCGATGAAGCCATTATTGCCAACGGACCAGCGGCGTACTTTACTACCCTGCCGGTCAAAGCCATGGTGGAGGATTTACAGCAAGCAGGGATCGCCGCCGAAGTATCCTACTCGGCAGGGACGTTTGTTTGTAATCATCTGTTTTATGCTGTTCAGCATTATTTAGCTCAAAAGGATATTCGCAGCGGTTTTATCCATGTTCCGCCGTTGCCAGAACAAGTTCCAGCGACTAATCCATCACTACCCAGCTTAGGATTAGAACCGCTCATAGCAGCCGTACGAGTCATGATTCAAACTTGTTATCACAGCAAACAAGACAGGCAAATCATCGGTGGAAATGTGTGCTGATAGCCATAAAACGCAAAAAGCTGGCCTGAGCCAGCTTTGATGGACCATATTAGATTTAAGCGCTAACTGGCTCAGCGACCACCGCCGCTTTACGCTTAGCACCAATCGGTAATACGGTTCGGCCATATTCATTATTGATCACTTGCGCCATGGCAAAATAAATCGCGCTCGCACCGCAGAAAATACCTTCAAAACCAGCAATCGTACCAATCAGCTCACTACCGGTAAAATCACGCAGCGCCAGTAAAGCAAACAAGATAGTTAACGAACCAAACACCACTTGTTTAGCGACTGGGTAGCACAGTGAACCAATAAACATAAAACCAGTAAAAATGCCCCACAACGTTAAATACCAGCCCATAAAATGAGCCGGGCTGGCTGGCAGTCCCATATATGGCATCACTAATAGACCGACTAAAGTTAACCAAAATAAACCGTATGAGGTAAACGCAGTGGTACCAAAAGTATCGCCACGCTTAAAGCACATGATGCCAACAATCACTTGGCTAAGGCCACCATAAAAGATCCCCATTGCCAAAATCATTGAATCAATAGGAAAGAAACCAGCATTATGGATATTAAGTAGAATTGTTGTCATACCAAAACCCATCAAGCCAAGCGGCGCAGGGTTAGCAAGTTGCGTCGACATTCACATTACCTTCAAAAATGTTAATAAAAATTACGCGCGAAGTTTAGTGAACAAGTCGTCAAAAAGGAAAAACCATTAATGAAAACTTAGATTACATTTATACAGCTTTTGTTACATTTAACTTTCTATAGTCAAAGGGCCTGAACTATCACGCCATCTGGAATAGATCAGACCTCATGCCTTTGCTGGTCATCCACCTTACTCCACTGTCAAAATACCAAGCATAACTAGGCAATAAGCGTCTCACCGCGATTTAAACGCTTTATTTTGAACGCAATTTAATCACGAAAGAATAGCCGCTATGAAAAGCAGCAGGCAATATGCTTTCATCCATATCGCCCGCTGCTTTAAAGATAACGCTATTTATCTAGGGCTGTGTAATCGCTATCCAAGGATCACCCGCCGTTGGTACATCACCTTGCGACCACCATTTCGCTTGATATACCGCACCTTGATAAGTCACGAGATCACCAGCATAGTAAACTTTACTGGCTTGCCATAGCTCTGTTCCTTCAACCGGTGGCTCATCTGGCTGTTCAGGCTCGGTTGACTCTAATTGTTCCACCACTCGTACTTTAGGCCAGCTAGCGTGAGACTGATAATAGTTAGTCACACACTTTTCATAATCGCCTTCAACCAGAGCTGAATAGGCGGTTTGAAAGCCGACTAAATTACATTCAAAAGAATAGCCACCGGGACGATCAGGATAATAACGCCAGTTACCATCCCAATTGGTGTAAAGGACATCCGTTGCGCCATTTAAATTTAAGCTGCCATAGGGCGTTTGTTGCCAACAAGTATTCAGCTCGTCAGTTTCAATCGGGATCTGATAATGCTCAGCCAAACCTTCCCAATAACGAATCCGGTTAACCGGCTGACCTTTATCTTTGTTTTGCTCGCCACACTCAATTCCACCATTAATGACATTGATGGTGGTACCAAATCCATAACCAATTCCTGCATCAATTTCACGTTGAGAAGGTGTCCAAGTTCGGTCGATAACGTGCAACATCGCCGGTTTAGGCGCTTGAGGCGTTAAAAAGAACCAAATCGCAGAAGCGAGGTTAAGCCAAGAGTCCGCGACTAATCCGGGATTATTCAACAATACAGAAGCATCACCATCAAACATCACCTCAGAAAAAGCACCGTAATTAAAGTGATAAGAAAGTTGTTTGGCACCACGACCAAAATAGCCTTGCCCATCACCACAAGGCCATTTCCGGTTTTGCCAATCATTTTGTCCACACCCAGTGGTATAACCGAGCTGTCCTTCCGACCAGCCCATTTCCCGAACATGGACAAGCGCTTGCTGCCACTCCTCCAATCCAAGTGGATTATCAGAAATATTATCTTTCGCTATATGACCACCCGTCTCTTGAGCAAAATGAGCAAAAGCCGTGATCACCGACTTTTTACAAATGGCATCGGCATCCCGTCCATCCTCATAATCACCACAAAAGGCGGGGAACTTGCCGATAGCCCTTAAAAATCGAGTATAGGTGTATTCTGGTGCGGCCATATGAGTGAGGAAATTCCATTCATGCTCAGGAAAAACCCGCTCTACTCGCTTCACATTGTCTGGATTACTCGCCAACCCCGGTTCAATACTTTCGACTAAACTATTGGGTGCTGTTCGTAAAGCTTGTGACCAAATCGCATACATAGGGTCAGCCGTTTTTTGCTGCTCAATGGCTTGTAGCTCAGCACGAGATACCACGTACCCAGAGCTATCGAGAGGATCGACTTGAATCGTCATTGCATAACTTGGCAGTGCACAAATAAGGCTCACCCAACAGGCCGTTTTATTGAGTATGAACATGAAAAAATCCCTCTTATTGATAAACGCCACTTTAGGATAAAGGCTATTCATCTGCTTTTAAGCAAAAACCAATGATGATAAGACGGTTTTGCGAGGCACTAGCGATCATCCTACGTCCATACTGTATCGTGACATTTTTCTTGGAAGCACTACGACAAATGTGACCCAATAAAAAACCTCAGGCAGAACCTGAGGTTTGATAAACAGTAAACTCAAAAAACGAATACTGGGAAATCATTCCCACTCGAATATCAACGGGCACAAAATACATCGAAATAACAGCTATTTAGAAACACCACCTTTCCCGATACCATCATCTATACCATGCGCAGAATTTTTTTGATTTTTTGCTGATCGTCGACGTATTTTATAACATTCCGAACTTATACCATAGTAGCTTGTTCCGTAGCCCTTTTACGACTACCAACCATCAAAGCAAGACTTAGCAGCGTAATTAATGAAGCAGATAAATAAAGCGTACTAATATTCCAATGGTCTAAAATTC
>NZ_VHKO01000027.1 GCF_015223435.1 Vibrio hibernica | reverse complement strand
TTAATTAACTAACCATAAATTAATACGATTGCTATTAAATATGCCCACCAGCGCATGGAGTACTTTACTCTGAAAATGGCACATCGATCAGATCTAAGCTGTTATCCATAATCAACTCACCAAACTGAAATACACCATATTCACTCGGCTTCATTTTGTGCCAACGTTCGTTATCCGTCAGCGGCTGAGTCGCAATGACTGACACTACATCATTGGGCGTGGTTTCTTCCTGAAAGTCGATCGACACTTCTTCGTCAATTAAAGTCGCCTTACCAAATGGAGCACGTCGTGTGATCCAATGTAAATTATTAGAGCAATACATCATCACAAATTCACCATCGCTCAATAGCATATTAAATACGCCTAATTGCTTTAGTTCATCACAGCATTTAGCAATAAACTGAAACACTTCAGGCATAACGCTAGAATGAGGTGGTTCTGGGTATTTATCTTCTAACTGTTTTAATAACCAACAAAACGATTTCTCACTGTCGGTTTCACCAATCGGACGATGCCGACCTGTAAATAAATTATCATAACCCGTTAGTTGACCATTATGGGCAAAAGTCCAATTCTTACCCCATAGCTCACGCGTAAAAGGATGAGTATTTTCTAAATTAACCTCACCACGATTAGCTTGACGAATATGGCTGATCACCGCGCAACTTTTAATCGGATAGCTTTGTACTAATTCGGCAATTTTTGAATGACAACTCGGATTAGGATCTTTAAAATTACGACAACCTTTGCCTTCATAAAAGGTGATCCCCCAGCCATCACGATGAGGGCCAGTTTTGCCCCCTCGCTGAATGAGTCCAGTAAAGCTAAAACAAATATCCGTTGGGACATTAGCGCTCATGCCAAGCAATTCACACATGGCAGTATTCCTTATTTTTCCATCTCTTTCTCAATCAATTGGATCACAATATGAATGATTTTGATATGAATTTCTTGAATGCGATCAGCATAACCAAAGTGTGGAACTCGAATTTCAATATCCGCGATACCCGCCATTTTACCGCCATCTTTACCGGTCAATGCAATGGTCTTCATGCCTTTTTCTTTAGCCGCTTCCATTGCTTTTAAAATATTACCTGAATTACCAGAAGTCGACAGACCAAATACGACGTCACCTTTAGAGCCAACCGCTTCTAAATAGCGAGAAAAAACATATTCATAACCAAAATCATTACTCACACAAGACAGATGACTTGGATCTGAAATCGCAATGCCTGGATAACCAGGACGATTTTCGCGGTAACGACCCGTTAGCTCTTCCGCAAAATGCATCGCATCACAATGTGAGCCGCCATTACCACAAGACAAGACCTTACCACCTTGCTTAAATGAGTCTGCAATCATTTTTGCTGCCGCTTCAATTTGGCTTAGATTATGGTCATCGTTTAAAAATTTATTTAATACATCAGCCGCTTCTGTCAATTCACTTCGGATCAGATCTTGATACATATTTATTATCCTTTCTTAAATCTCTTTTAAAAAAGAGGAATGGCTTTAGCTCAATCGATTATTTTTCTTAACTTGAGTGTACCTATAAAGCGAAAAGCCTGCGACACAAAGCCACACTTTTTTACTTATAATGAACAAAAGCATCAGTAACAAATTATTTTATGCTTGAGATCACTTTTCAACCACATTGCTATTTTACATTTTATCAACAAGACTATTACAATGAACAATCTGGTACGACCACTTAAGAATTAAGCTATCACTCATGGCTGAACTCATTACAAATTAAGGAATATAACCATGTCTATCCTGCTCTCCCTTATCCTCGCCTTTATTGCACTTGGCATTTGTCTTTATCATCGCACGTCACAACTTATTACTTTAGTGGTTATCGGCGCTATTTTTGCAGTAGCCACCCTGATAACACAGACGACACCTATTTTATTTGGCTTATATGTTATTGCTTGTGGGTTCATTGCGATTCCAAGCGTCCGTCGTCGTTTATTCAGTAAACCAACATTAACGGTATTTCGTAAAATATTACCCGCCATGTCACAAACTGAAAAAGAAGCCATTGATGCGGGTACCGTATGGTGGGAAGCCGAATTATTTAAAGGCAAACCAGATTGGAAAAAACTTAACGATATCAAAGCACCGCAACTCAGTGCTGAAGAACAAGCCTTCATTGATGGTCCAGTGAATGAAGTGTGTAAAATGGCCAATGATTTTGAAATCACTCATGAATTAGCAGACTTACCACCAGAGATTTGGCAATACCTTAAAGATCATAAATTCTTCGCGATGATCATCAAGAAAAAATATGGCGGTTTAGAGTTTTCAGCTTATGCACAATCGATCGTTTTGCAAAAATTGACTGGCGTCTCTGGCGTATTGTCCTCAACTGTCGGCGTGCCAAATTCTTTAGGCCCAGGTGAATTATTACAACATTACGGTACAAAAGAGCAACAAGATCACTACTTACCTCGCCTTGCTGAAGGCAAAGAAATTCCATGTTTTGCCTTAACTAGCCCAGAAGCAGGCTCAGATGCAGGCGCGATCCCAGATTACGGCATTGTGTGTAAAGGCCAATGGGAAGGCAAAGAAGTGTTGGGTATGAACCTAACATGGAATAAGCGTTACATTACTCTTGCCCCCGTGGCAACCGTATTAGGGCTAGCGTTTAAATTACAAGATCCTGATGGGTTACTCGGCATTAAAGACAATTCTGGTAATGATAAGAAAGATATCGGCATCACTTGTGCCTTAATCCCAACCAATATGGAAGGCGTTAAAATTGGTCGACGTCACTTCCCGCTGAACGTTCCTTTCCAAAATGGCCCTACTCAAGGCGACAATATTTTTGTGCCTTTAGATTTTATCATCGGTGGCCCAGCGATGGCAGGTCAAGGATGGCGCATGCTAGTAGAATGTTTATCGGTGGGTCGTGGCATCACTTTGCCTTCAAACTCGACAGGCGGAACCAAAAGCGCAGCACTGGCAACGGGAGCTTACGCTCGAATTCGTCGCCAATTTAAACAACCAATTGGACACATGGAAGGCATTGAAGAACCATTAGCGCGCCTAGCAGGTAACGCTTATATGATGGATGCAGCCAGTCAATTAACCGTTGCCGGTATTGATCTTGGGGAGAAGCCATCGGTTATTTCTGCCATTGTAAAATACCATTGTACTCATCGTGGTCAACGCTGCTTAATTGATGCGATGGATATTGCAGGCGGTAAAGGCGTTTGCCTCGGCCCAGCTAACTTCTTAGCACGTGGTTATCAAGGCTCGCCTATTGCTGTGACGGTAGAAGGCGCCAATATTTTAACTCGCTCAATGATCATTTATGGTCAAGGCGCGATCCGTTGTCATCCTTATGTGCTTGAAGAGATGGAAGCGGCTCACTCCACTGAACGCAATGCCTTAGCTCGTTTTGACAAAGCTTTATTTGGTCATGTTGGATTTAGCATGAGCAACGCAGTCCGCAGCTTGTGGCTTGGGATCACTGATGGTCGTGGTTCAAATGCACCGACCGATTCAAATATGACAGCACAGACGCGCGCTCAAATAAAACCGTATTACCAAAAACTGAATCGCTACAGTGCCAACATGGCGTTATTATCGGATGTTTCTATGGCCGTTCTAGGCGGTTCGCTTAAACGTAAAGAACGTCTATCGGCACGTCTAGGTGACGTACTCAGCCAGTTATATCTAAGTTCAGCGACATTAAAACGTTTTGAGATGGAAGGCTACCAAGAAGCTGATTTGCCTTTGGTGCATTGGAGTGTGCAAGATAGCCTACGCCAAGCTGAAGAAGCGATTGCAGAACTACTGCGTAACTTCCCATCACGTAGCGCGGCAATGATGTTGCGTATACTGATATTACCATTAGGAACGGTTCGCACCGCACCAAGCGACAAACTGGACAACCAAGTGGCACAGATATTACAAACGCCATCGGCTACGCGCTCTCGTATTGGTCGTAATCAATACCTCGCTCCAACAGAACATAATCCTGCTGGGAAAATTGAATTAGCTTTAGAAACCATCCTTAAAGCCGAACCAATTTTCGATGCTATTTGTAAAAAAGCTGAGAAACGTCGACCATTCACACAACTCGATAAAGTAGCCGAACTTGGTTTGGAAAATAACTGGATTACGGAAGAGGAAGCGCAAGTATTACGCGATGCTGAAATCGTCCGTCTAGAAACCATCAATGTGGATGACTTTGATCCAAGCGAGCTAATGGTAAAAAAGCAAAGTAAAGACATGAGTCAAGTGGCATAAAAGTTAAGTCCCATAAAAGAGACTAAACATAAAGCACAGCGAATTACCGCTGTGCTTTCCTATTAGGAAAATCGATTTATGAGTATGATTTTAAGAATTTATATCGACTCGTCACATTCCCCCTCAAACCAAGCCTTTTCATTACAGATATTTATTAATTTATTGCTGCTCGCTAAGTAACAAATTAGCTCCAGACACTGTCAAAAAAATCGCACAAGTTCGATTAAATCGCTTTGCCATTTTAGGCTTAGCAAACCACTGCCTGAGATATAAACCAAATACCGCATAAATAGAAATTGCTACCATTTCCAATACTAGAAATGTACTACCCAGTATGAAAAACTGTTCGGTGGCATTGGCAGAAGCATCGACAAACTGTGGGAGAAAAGCGGTAAATATTAAAATTGCTTTAGGATTACCCGCCGCTAGAACAAACTCCTGCTTTGCCAAACCAAAACGATTTCGAATACTGTCAATTTCTAATATTGGACTGGCTTCTGAGCGCCAAAGATTGAACGCGATCCAGAGCAAATACGCGGCACCCACGATCTTTATCGTCAAAAATAGAGTTTCAGAGGCATAAAGCACAACCGCCAAGCCTGAAGCAGTTAGAGTAATCATGACTGAAAACGCCGTGATTCGGCCCAAACTAGCAATCAATGCAGACTGAAAGCCGTAGCAGCGCGCATTATTCATAGCGAGAAGATTTTTAGGTCCCGGCGTCATATTTAATGCAAAGCAAACCGGTATAAAAAAAAGTAATTTCCAGATTTCCACGATATCTCCTTAATAAACATTGTAAACACAACGACAAATATAAACCTAACTCATGATTAGGGTAAAACTGGGTTCGTTGTGGGTGATCTAAAACGGTAACAGGATGACATTTATTATTGGATCATTCATATTTATTCGTTACACAGAGCATCTTTAATTTTCTGCTTATTTGTCCTGATATACGCTATGTCATTGCGATACGCTTGAAGGATTACACCACACTGAAACACCATAAACCAAGATCAAAAAAAGGTCGCGAAAGGTGTTTTATTCAAACCCTGTCGCGACCATTAACTTAATTTTATGTAGATAGATTTACTTTTGTAGTTGTGCTTTCGCCGCTTCAACTTTTGAGAAATCTAACCCAAGCTCATCAACAGCTTCTTTAATCAAAGCAGGATTTTGCATCACCTGTCCCATCAATAATTGCAGTTGCTCTTGCGGTAGGCCTAACTGACTAATGGTTGCCATTGCCGCCAGTGGGTTTTGAGTCATGGTTTCAAATAACTCGCAGATCTGTGCATCACTAATATTGTTTTCTTTTAACAGGGCAATAATTGGGTTCATCATACTTACCTTATTTATTTTATTATTCAGTTTTTAATCTTTAATGACCGTTTCACGCCACAAACAAGCGCCTTTTTTGGCCACTAAATCTAAACGTTCTTCATGTTGTTCTTGTTCTTCATCACTGGCTTTTAATACTTTCAACACCCGATCAGAAGAAACGCGACGAATGGTTTCCCCCACGCCACCATCTTTAGACTGACCAGCATTAAATTGCATGCTAGTTTGTCCGCCGGTCATCAGCAGATAAACATCGGCTAGAATCTCAGCATCGAGCAAAGCGCCGTGCAAGGTACGATGAGAATTATCAATACCGTAACGATCACATAAAATATCTAGATTATTTCGTTTACCGGGGAAGATTTTTTTCGCCATTGCCAAGGTATCGGTAACCTTGCACAAATCCGCGGTTTTTTCATTGCTACCATTGAGTTTGAATTCATAATCCATAAATCCCGTATCAAACGGAGCATTATGCGCGACCAGTTCAGCGCCACGAATGAAATCAATAAACTCTTGGTGAATCGCTTTATATTCTGGCTTTCCAACCAAAAATTCATCGGTAATACCGTGTACGCCAATTGCTTCAGGATCACTTAGGCGATCAGGCTTTATGTAGCAATGGAAATGCTTACCGGTCAGCTTGCGATCAATAATTTCGACCGCACCAATCTCAATGATCCGATGCCCCATATAAACTGGCCCACCTTCACGGTTCATACCGGTGGTTTCGGTATCCAGAACAATGATGCGGTCATGTGATGAATTGGTACTGGTATTCATAATAAACTCTATGTAAAACTATGAGGGTTTTAAGCCCCAGTAAAAAATTAAGGTAATCATACCAAATGATAACGAAACACGTTGAGATTTTCACAGATGGTTCTTGTTTAGGCAATCCTGGCCCAGGCGGTTACGGCATCGTTCTACGTTATAAAGAACAAGAAAAGTATTTATCGGAAGGATTTCAACAAACGACCAATAACCGTATGGAAATGATGGCAGCAGTGGTGGCATTAAAATCGTTAAAAGAACCATGCAAGGTCACTTTAACCACTGATAGCCAATATGTTCGTCAAGGGATCACTCAATGGATCCATGGTTGGAAGAAAAAAAACTGGCAAACTTCGGCTAAGAAACCAGTGAAAAATGTCGATTTATGGAAAGCACTAGACACCGAAACAGCTCGCCATGAAGTTGAATGGAAATGGGTTAAAGGTCATGCGGGACACCGTGAAAATGAAATATGTGATGATTTAGCACGCACGGCTGCAGAATCACCAACCCGCGCAGACGAAGGGTTTCAGCCGAGTTAAACATTGTTATTCCAAAGTGAGAGACAAGCTGTTTGAAGATCCAACCTCGCGTCGAGACCCGAACGGCTGTAGGAGATCCTGAACTGCACTCCTTCGTCGTTTTCAGGATGACGGACTTTTAACCTTATAAATAACAAGTTAACAATTAAGTGTTGAAAAAATGTTCACTGAAAACGTTTTTAAGCTTTTCGGATCGAGAGCAAAGCGTACTCAGCTCTATTCTTTATTCTTTGCTTTTAAAAGAATCTTCTCAACGATTTTCGCCACTGCCACAAACCCAAAACTGGCGGTAACCACGGTTGCCGCGCCAAAACCATTGGCGCAATCCATACGCTTTGGTCCTTCTGCCGTCGATTTAACCCCACATACACTGCCATCCGGTTGTGGATATTTCAGTTGCTCGGTTGAGAACACACAATCAATACCAAATTTACGCTGTGGATTTTTACTAAAATTATGAAAACGACGTAACGTATCTTTAAGCTTTTTAGCCAGTGGATCTTGCACGGTTTTCGATAAATCCGCGACTTTGATTTGGGTAGGATCCACTTGTCCACCCGCGCCGCCTATGGTGATCACTTTGATTTTATTACTGCGGCAATAAGCTAATAATGCGGCTTTCGGCTTCAAACTATCAATCGCATCTAGCACGTAATCGAAATCTTTTGAAATATAGTCAGCAATATTCTCTGGCGTAATAAAGTCATCAATTAATGCCACTTCACATTCTGGATTAATCAGCTTTACTCGCTCAGCCATCACTTCTATTTTGCTCTGCCCTACTGTGCCAGTCATCGCATGAATTTGTCGGTTAATATTGGTCACGCACACATCATCCATATCAATGAGGGTTAAATGCCCAATACCTGTACGCACTAAGGCTTCCACCGCCCACGATCCCACACCACCAATCCCAATCACACACACATGTGCAGCGCGCAGAATATCGACTTCGCTATAGCCATACAAATGGCGAGTACCACCAAATCGTTGGTTATAACTGTCAGATGCTGGTTGCAGTGTTTTCATAATGGAGCCTTTATGTACTCGAACAAGAGGGAGCAGAGAATAAAAAAAGAGCGCGCATTATACCTATCTTAAGGCTAATACCAATCGTACTAATTTCCTGATCATTATTGCTTGTTAAAAACTTCGATACCTGCGTTAAAATTTTTGTTTGTAGAATAACTACTTAACGAAAAATTTTGCCTTGTTATCAAAGCTTTTTTCTTCGCAATTTCTGACCAGTTAATTAGTGTGATTGGTATAATACACACTTTTTCATCGGTTCTGATATTTGAATAATAATGTTAACTATAAATTCTAGCGGTTAACTTTAGTTTGCTGGGATTTGCAATGGGGGCGCAGTTAAATCCAACTTCCACACTCGACCGAAATGACGATAATGACCAGCGGCAATTCCTGCTCGAGCGCCCATTCCGTGATACAAATCTAAATGACCACCTTTCACTGCCCCGCCAGTATCAAGCACGATCATCAGCTTCATAATATGCACACCTGTCCACTTCCCATTCGCATCCAATAATGGCACTTCGGCAAGGATTGGGGTTCCCATAGGAAAAATACTACGGTCACCGGCTACCGATGCCATTGGTAAGAGGGGAATACCTGCCGAACCCGCCACTTGCGCACCTGGTTGGCGATCAAAGAATACATACGATGGATTTTGTTCTAGCAATTCTTTCACTGTGGCAGGATCACTTTTCGCCACCCAATCTTTTATCGCCTTCATCGACATTTTTTCTTTTGGAATAATGCCACGATCAATCAACACTCGACCAATGCTGACATAAGGATGGTTGTTTTTCCCACCATAGGCAAAATACTCAAGATCATCGTTATCAGCATAATGCACAAAACCACTGCCCTGCACTTCCATCAAAAATGGATCAATCATATTGGATGCGTAACCAAGCACTAGCCCTTTATCTTCTAATGCACCATCATAAATCTGTGCACGAGTTGGGCACACAGCGCCACATTGAGGCTTTCCATACACGGGGTATTTGAACAGATGATCGGGAGTGTGGCGCATCTCAATCACTGGTGAAAAATAACCAGTAAATAAAATATTACCTTTTTTATCAGCCCCGCCTAATTGATTAAAATTAACCCCGTATTTCGCTAACTCATTAGGATCGCCACTTTCTTGCGCCCACACATTTAATTGTGCATACAAATTATGATACTTAGCTTTTAAAGAAGGGGATTTTTTTTCTACCTCCTCAGCTTGAGCCGCAAACGTGGTGTAATCGCGTGAAGTATCCGAGTCGACATTATCTGCCGAGGTTAAGGTTGACGGTAAATCACCATCTAGATACTGCTGGCCTCGGTCGGTTGGATTAGCACAACCGAACATAACGGAAACAGCACTGCACATTAAGGTCAATTTTGCATAACGCTTTGTTACTAACCAAGAAGGCAATGAAAAAGGGAATACATCAGAAAACGAAAAAAGTTTAAGCACAAAAATCACCGTAAAATGAGTTAACTCAAGAGTTGGCATGCAGCATGACAAAATTACACTAGCGCCACAATACTCTGAAATATTTACCAACATTTTATTTACTTTGTTAACTCATCTGTCATCACAATGTCATTGCCACAAAGTATTCATAAGCAACCAAAATCAACTCACTAACACCTCACATTAGTTAAAAATAATGATTGCGGAATAGTGAATTTTTAGTCATTATTTTGATATAAATAATCAATAAGGTTGTATTAAAATGCGCAGTACTGCATTAGTGAAAGGATTCCGTCAGTCCGCCCCTTACGTTAACGCTCATCGTGGAAAAACCATGGTGATCATGCTCGGCGGTGAAGCATTTAGCGAAAGTAACTTTGATAACATTATTAATGATATTGCATTGCTGCACAGCTTAGGCGTTCGGATTGTTTTGGTGTACGGCGCTCGACCACAAATCAATCTCAATCTATCTAAACATCATTGTGAATCGTCTTACCACAAAGGGATCCGCGTCACCAATGAAGATGCTCTTGGCATTGCAATGCAAGCGGCTGGTCAACTGCAACTCGCCATTACTGCAAGGCTTTCTATGAGCTTGCGAAATACGCCCATGCAAGGTACGCAACTCAATGTCGCCAGTGGTAATTTTATTATTGCCCAACCTCTTGGTGTCGACGATGGTGTCGATTATTGCCACAGTGGTAAGGTGCGCCGAATTGATCACGCCGCGATTAATCGCATGTTGGACATGGGATCAATTGTATTATTAGGTCCAATTGCCAGCTCGGTTACTGGTGAAAGTTTTAATCTGATGTACGAAGATGTGGCAACCCAAGTCGCGATTCGACTCAAGGCTGACAAGTTGATTGGCTTTTGTTCTGAGCAAGGCATCATCGATGAACATAACCGAGTGATCCCAGAACTATTTCCAAGCAGCGCAGAGAAAATCGTACAAGATATGGAAGCGCAACCGGACATAGAAAATGGTCACTCTAGTGGCACATTTCGCTTTTTACGCGGGGCGATCACAGCTTGTCGTGCGGGAGTGCCTCGTTGTCACCTCGTCAGTTACAAAGAAGATGGCGCACTACTACAAGAATTATTTTCATTTGATGGTATTGGTACACAAATCGTTATGGCGAGTGCCGAACAAACCAGAAATGCAGAGATCAATGACATTGGTGGCATTTTAGATTTAATCCAGCCATTAGAAGAACAAGGCATTCTCGTTCGCCGTTCAAGAGAACAATTAGAGCAAGAGATCCATCAATTCACGATTATAGAAAAAGACAGCCTGATCATTGGCTGCGCAGCACTTTATCCTTATGTTGATGATAAAATGGCGGAAATGGCGTGTGTCGCAATTCATCCTGATTATCGCGATGGTGATCGTGGGGCATTATTACTTAACCATATGCGCCAACAAACCAAGCAAAAAGGGATTGATAAACTGTTTGTTCTCACCACACACAGCTTGCATTGGTTCAGAGAACAAGGTTTTGTGGAAGTGGGGGTAGAATCTCTGCCGATGGCAAAACAAGGTTTATACAACTATCAACGGAAATCGAAAATATTAGTGCTGAAAGTATAAAAAGCGTAATACAATTCAAAACAAAAAATGCTTCGTATAACCTTATCACGAAGCATTTTATTCTCTGTCGAGCGAACCTAAATCATACTCTTATGCACTTTAACGACGATTTTACGCAACGCCATTGGCTCACGCGTTGCACATTGGGGACGATGCGATTCACCCGGATAAAAAATAATAAAATCGCCTGCACGCAGTGAAATAAAACTCTCATTACTCACTTCATTGAACAGCAATACATCATTAGTGTAATCAGGCTTATCTAATAAAGCTTGCGGGGTTTCAATCGAATACCCAAAGGTTTCCTCCCCTTCTAGCAGAAGTTGAATATCCAGATGATCACGATGAATTTCCGTTTTTCGATCTTCCCTAGGCTCAGTTTCTGGTGTCATTAAAACACAAAACACCTTATCGCCATCAATATCATAACGGCCGTTTTCTTCATTTTCCGCCGCAATTTTCTGTGCTTGCTCAAGGTAACTTAAAAAATGAGCCGGAAGAAAAGTGCTCCACTCCAATCGATTTACATTTCCGAAAAACATACGCTACCTGTCCATTATTTATAATTAGTTAACTTCTCGCTCAAGCCACTAGTGCGCTTGGTTTTGATTAAAATCCCTTTCGCTAACACTTGAGGATTAGCAAATAAATCTAAACGCGATTTTGCTCGAGTCACACCAGTATAAATCAACTCCTTAGTTAGAATAGGGTTTAATTTAACGGGTAGCAGCAATATTGTGTGATCAAATTCACTTCCTTGAGATTTATGAATGGTCATTGCAAAGGCGAGTTCATGAGTAGGAATACGACTAGGAAGAATACCTTTGATGCGCCCATCTGGCATTTCGAAATACACTCGCAATCTTGGGTTTGTTTCCGACTCATCAAGTAAACACATACCGATATCGCCATTATGTAAACCTAATGCCGAATCATTTTGACTGATCATTATCGGTTTACCTACATACCATTTCTCGTTTTCAACCGGTTGAATTAAACGTTGTTGGGCTAACGCTTTCTCGATCTCGCGGTTCATTCCAACTACGCCATATTCTCCTTCACGCACTGCACACAGTAATCGAGTCTTTGAAAAAGCATTAAGCACATGGAGAGCTTTTTGCTCCATTGATATTTTTTTCTCCATTGATGCTTTCAGCGCCACTTCAGATTGACGATCATCCATGATAGGAAGAGATAAACCCGCGCAATAAGTTTGATAACCTTTCACTAAAAGGGACAACAAATGGGGTTGAATTTGTTTTTGAGTCAGCCTTTCATTATCAGCAACAGCCGTAGCTAACGTGCTATCAATAGAAAGATCTTGCTCGCGATAAAATGGGTATAAGGCAATATCATCAAAGCCTTGTTGCCAAGTCAGCTGCATTTTTTGTGCATCACCTGCGTTTATTGCTTTAGCCAGTTGACCGATCCCAGAACGAGCATGGAAGCGATAGCTCTTTTGCAGCATACACAAACTATCCGCGATCGCGCTGCCTTGAGCCGCAACAGGCAAAGCTTCAAATCCAGTTAACTTAGACAGGATTTGCAAATAATTGGCTTGATAACCAATGGATGAAAACTGACATATATCACCAAGAATTGCGCCTGCTTCCACCGAAGACAGTTGATCTTTATCGCCCAATAAAATCAATCGAGCCTGCTTAGGTAGCGCTTCAAGTAATCGGAACATCATAGGCAAATCGATCATCGACGCTTCATCCACCACCAAAATATCCACATGCAACGGATTATTACGATTGTATTGATAAGCGACTGTATTAGGACGTGCCCCTAAAAGACGGTGAATGGTACTCGATTGCGAAGGTAATAGTGCTTTTATGTTAGGTGCAATCGGAAGCTGCTCAATTGCACTACCAATCGATTCAGTTAAACGCGCAGCCGCTTTACCCGTTGGTGCCACCAGCTTAATCGTAGGTACACAAGCAGCCGATGAATTTGACTCCCCTAACGATTGCTCAATCAAAGCGGCCAATAATTTCACCACCGTTGTCGTTTTGCCCGTTCCTGGGCCACCAGAAATTACTGCAAACCGACGAGATAACGCCACGGCTGCCGCCACTTTTTGCCAATTTAAGCAGACCGATGTTGGCACTAAAGTATCTAAAATCTGTAGATCACTGACCGATGTCGCTTGCGTTAAAACGCTATCAATTGCGCTCCAATCTAGTACTTGAGAGGCGTTTGTTTTTTTCAAAGCATCAGATTCAACTTGGACATCCAGCATTTCACACACCCATTGCTGACGCTGCACTTGGCTTGATTCTCGCGGCGAAATAGCTTGCCATAAATAGGAATAATCTCGCTCAAATAGGCGATTCAATGTCTGCGCTATATTTTCAACATCGCGTGTGCTTAATGCTAATGGTTCTGCACGTTGGCGTAACTGATCTGCTACTTGCGTTTCATATTGCCAATAGCGATGTAAGTAAATACGGCGATTTTCCAACACCAAAGGCTTCGGTGATATCTGCCCTAAAGTAGTTAATGACGGCGCGGATTCAACTAATGATGATGCGAGGCAAAGTGACTGCCAATCAATGTGAACTAGGCTCTCAATCCATTCACCATATTGTTGCTGCAACTCAGGTTGACGCTTAAATAGAAACCGCAGCGATAAGCTCTGCACGAGATCCCACTCATCTAAATTTAAACAGATATGACCTCGACCAAATTCATAACTCACCATACAAGTAAGTAATGCCATTGAATCTGCGTTTAGCTGTTGTTGATCAGAAAGCAAAAATGTTTGACCGGTGTTCACCGCTTGCTGATCAGCGAGTAACGATTGTTGATGTACCCAAGTGGCTAACTGCACATCAATCGCTCTGAATACACCGTGTTGTTGTAGCAATTTCATAAAGGTGAGCGCACGATTACTGCTATTTTTACAATGACCTTGAACCAGCGTATTCATTAGAAAAGCTCTCCTTGTTGCTGAGTATCATTACTGATTTTTCGGTTCTTTTTGACTACGGGAGATGTGTCTGCAATCAGGTTATCCAGCTCATCTAATAACGCAAAACTTGGTCTGGTATGAAAAACACCATTCGGCAAAGTATTTGATTGTGTCAACTCTGCTGGATTTGAAAAACCACGCAAGAATAAATAATACACACCACCAAAATGCGTCTCGTAATCATAATTTGCTAAACGACTGCGTAAAAATCGATGTAAGGCTAATGAATAGAGCTGATATTGCAGATCATATCGATGTTCAAGCATCGCTTGTTGTAATTGATTTGGTTGATAATCTTGATAGTGATCGCCCAGATGATTCGATTTCCAATCCAAAACGTAATATTGGCCTTGGTGCTCAAACACCAAGTCAATAAAACCTTTCAGCATCCCTTGTAGTGGTCGATCGTTTAGAGAAAAACCACCTAAGTCTGGTGCTTGAGCGGACAGTTCATCATATTTATGAGTCACCCGATTAACCGCTGCTGCCGAGAGCGTTTCTATTGGTAATAAAAATTCCATTTCTACCAAACGCTGTGCTGGTACTTTGCTCGATAAACATAAATCTTTCCCATCTAATGGGGTACTAAGCACGTTATCTACCATGACTTGCAACGTTGACAACCATTCAAGTGGGTAATCTTCTTGCTGTAATAAACGCTCAATAACCGCAGTATTCTCAGCGCTCGTTGCCGCTTGAGTAAATTCAATTTGTTCAAAAACGGTATGCAAGAACGTTCCCGGCCTCGCGCCACGTGGAAAGGCAAACATCGACCACGGATCCACTTCCACCAAAGCTTGAGGATCATCATGTTCCTCAAGCTCCCAAGATACCAAAGAGGCGCTATCACTTGATGCTACTTGATCAGAAAAATCAATTGCCGCGTCACTGTCGATTGGCTTTTCTAAATCAACGGACACATCAAAATCTGATCGCAATGGTAGTTCATCTCCTACATGAAGATGAGACTGCTTAATCAAACTTGAATAGCTAGTCATACGCCAACGACGATCAATACGAGCTTGTAATTGCAGCGCTTTATAATCGGTTAGCTCATTGATGGCGGGAAGATAAGCACTATCTGGTCTTTCTGGTAAAACCTCACAAATATGAATCGCTGGCACTTTTTCAGCCAACTGTTCACAAGCTTGCGTCAATTCACTCGCATCTACTTGCCGATGATGCTGCAATAAGTATCCCATTGCACTTAAGTGCGCCGTCGATTTTTTACCATTGCCTTTTTTAAGAGGCGTAACGCCAATAAATATTCCATAAACCGCACGCGTTAAACCGACATACAGCAGGCGTAAATCTTCTGCCAAACGTTCTTTTTCTGCCAGTTCCATCCCCTCTTCTGGTTTGGATAAATCGAGGACGGTTTTTTGATCTTCATGGCGGTAATATTTCGCTACTTTACTTTCGCGATAATTCATCACAAATGGCATGAACACCAAATCATATTCTAGCCCTTTGGATTTATGAATGGTGATGATCTGCACTAGATTTCTCTCTGATTCCAAACGCTGAATTTGATCGCCCGCATCGCCATCATGCTGCTCAATATTATCAGCCAGCCAACGGATCAAAGCGCTTTCACCATCTAAAGACAAACTGGCTTGCTGGATCAACTCGGCCAAATGCAATAAATCGGTCAGCTTGCGCTCGCCTTCATGATCTAAATCCGCATCATAAGGAGAGCGACCCAATAAACGCTCGGCAATTTCACGTTGAGTGAGCACGGCGCGGATCATCGGCAATACGCCGCGTGTTAGCCAAACATGCTGGTAGCGTTCAAATTCATTAACGACATTTTCCCACGCATTTTCATCGTTATTAAAATTATCTAATTCACTGAGACTCAAAGCAAATAAGTCACTGGCTAGAATCGCGCGCAACGATCTCTCATCACTAGGATTGATTGCAGCAGTTAATAAACGCAATACATCTTTTGCCACCACGCTATCAAATACACTGTCTCGATTAGATAAGTACACGCTGGCAATGCCTTGCTGGGATAACGCTTGCTTCACTTGTTTAGCCTCACGCCCTGTTCTTACAAGTACCGCAATGTTACTGGCTTGGATTTGATGTGCCTGTCCTTTTTTATCGCTAAAGATGGCGTTGCCTTGTTGAGCTGAAGATAGAATTTCATTAATTTTATAAGCGGTCGAATTGGCCATCATTGAGGTATAAGCATCACTTGAAACAGGCGCGCCATCTGCACTTTTTTGCAGCCACACATTAAAAGCTGCTTGTGGTTTTTCATTAAGTGACCAATGCATATTCTCGGCGTTAGGACTGGCGTTGACGGGCAGAAATGGAATATCAGCATCATAAATAAATGGGCGGTCATCAAATTCAAAAATGCCATTAACACCACTAATCACCGCTTGGCTTGAACGCCAGTTAGTATCTAAGGTGTAGTGATCCGCCACTTCGTTTCTTGCTTGAATATAGGTGAAAATATCTGCGCCACGGAATCCATAAATAGCTTGTTTAGGATCGCCAATCATGAATAAACCACATTGTGGATGCTCAAGATAAATCCGACTAAAAATACGATATTGCAACGGATCGGTATCTTGGAATTCATCGATCATCGCCACCGGAAATAACTGACGAATACGCTCAGTCAGCAAACCTTGTTGATCGTTTTCAATCGCGCCGCCAAGCTGACTCAACAAATCATCAAACGACAACCAACTGTGTGCTTGCTTTGCTTGTAGCAGCATGGCTCGACACTGGGTAATCGCGCGATATTTAAACTGCAATCCAAAGTCTGGTTGGTTATCGATGAGCTCATCAATAGCAGAAAATACCGCATGACTGGCTGGCTGACCTTTCTTCGTTTTACTATTAATGACGCTTTGTGCAAAACGCTCGACATTGTCTGGCACAAATCCAGTAATATCATGGCGCTGCGCCCAATCAGACACTTGTTCAATCCAATTCGGTAAATTGCGTGAACTGTAAGAACGTTTATCAACACCGGAATCACTGATCACATCAAAAAAATTGACCTCAGCACTGCGCCATAACTGCTTTACGTTATCAATTCGAGCAAGATGCTTTTGCTGTAATGCTTCTAAATCCGCGTCAAGATCCACTTTAGGAAAACTTAATGCTTCACCAGATAAATAGTTAGAAATCTCATGCAATAAATCTTGAGGAGAAGACCACAATTGGCTGACTTTCGCGGTTAAACTGGCGGACATTGGGTAAAAATTACGACGCCAATAATCACTCACCACTTGCAGTTTCAATTGGCTTTCATCGGTCAATAATTCATTTTGAAAACGGCTACCCGATTCAAACGCATTTTGAGTGAGCATGCGCTGACAAAAACCATGAATGGTAAAGATTGCCGCTTCATCCATTTGACGTTCGGCCTGCAATAAAATAGGCACCGTGGTTTGATGATCAGGAAACTCAAGTAATAGCTGGCTAATAATAGGATCATTACTTTGACCGCGACGAAATGCTATTCGAGCTTCATGGATACGACTACGAATACGCCCACGTAATTCCATCGTTGCCGCTTCGGTAAAGGTCACCACCAAAATTTGGTCAACGGTTAATGGTTGGCAATGGGCAGAACCTTCCAGTCCATCGATAGGATTGCTTCCATGCCCAAGTAATAGGCGTAAATATAAGGCGGCAATCGTGAACGTTTTCCCTGTTCCCGCCGACGCTTCAATAAGACGTGCGCCATGCAGCGGAAAAGTCATGCTGTTAAGAGATTGAGCCATATTATTGCTGTCCTATTTCTATGCACAAATGAGCGCAAGTGTGATCTGGTGCTTAATTTATAATGATGATTTATCGATAAATTCATCAATTTTAGAGAGTGAGAATAGCCTCACGTTTTTTCTACTCCGGCGCGATTAGTCTCGCATCCCAGAAAATCCAATAATGATCTATCGATTAAAGTCACACTCTCTTATTTTTCTTCTACTTAAAATTGAAGATGATTGAGCTCTTTAATCATTAAGATAGACAAAACAAAAGTCGCTCAATAAAACGAAAATAGAACACATAAAATACCTTGTTTCTCGCCGCCAGCCGTACCCTACAGTGCGCTGGCGGTTTTTATTTTAGACTTGTATTTTTCTGACTTGATCGAGCATCGGCTTTAAAACATCCACGCCTAATTCTAACAATTCATCCGCAAGCTCTGGCGTCCATTGCTTCCAAATACGTTGGATATAATCATCGCTGCCTTCACCGGCAAAGGTATAACCATCTTGGAAGGTTTTTTCCATCACTTTAGTTGCTATCTCTTGTGCCTCAGGTGAATCCAATCCAACCCAAGTCGAATCTGCGCTGCCCCAATTAGATTTTAAAAATCCGGTTTCAACGCCAGCCATAGCCGTTTTAGGAACAAACCATAATGGAGAGTTCAGTCCTTGATAATATAATCCAACTAAATGCGTTAATTGATTAAGGGCGTCATTTTGGTCCATAGCTTTAAATTGAATATGTTGTAAGCCATCCTTATTAGACAGCCCCAGCAAATCACTGGTTTGTGGATAACCACTGGCGTTCATGCATAAATGCTCTAACCAACAACTCATCATGGTCACGCAGTGCAATGAACCTGTACGATAGCGCACCAAACTTGGCTGGTCTTCTGAAGCATAAAGACCATTTAACCAGCCAACAATTTTATGTGGGTAAGACACGCCATCAAGATCGATATCAATCGCCAGGTCAATTTCAATATCTTCTAATGGCTTCTCGATCAATTGCGCTAAAGATTGGGTTAATGGTTCCACTTTATTTATTAATTGCTGCGACGCTAACTGACCAAACTCCGCCAAAGGCAGTTTTCCTTGCGCTTTGTTCTCAGTAATAAATCGCTCCGCTACAGAATTAAAGTCAGTATTTAAACCACAATGATTAGGTGAGGATTGAATCTCCAACCAAGATTGAAGTAAGTGCTCGCTTAGCTGGTAAGATTCTAAACCATTAAAACTAAATGGCTCATCATCTAAAGAGTTAGACCAAGAGCCACTGTCATCAAAATAACTTTTCAGACGATGATTAAAAAAGTAACGCACAGGTAAGCGCCAAAAACGCTGCAAGGATTGTAAGTCTAATGAATACACACCTAAATGGTCAGGTTCAAGTTGAGAGATATAGGGATCGAGCTCAGCATCATCGAGTGCAGTTAGATTATCAGAACCTTGTAACTGCTGAGACCTCACCACCGGCAGCCACTCTTTAGCATAGCTAGCAATAGCAGAGTCTTTACCATCGAACGAAGAGGCAAAAGCGCTTGGACTAAATGGCACTAAAGGATGCAAGTGACGAATGGCATTAACTACAGCGGATCCAGAGTCATCACTAGATAAGTGTTCACTACCAGAAAGTCCGTAGTTTTGCTGGCAGTATTCGAGTAATTCTGCCACCAGCACCGACGGTTCTTTATCGCTGTTATCTTGAATAGAACGTCCGACATAGCTGATGTATAAAGTTTGTTGAGCCGATTGCAGCGCCTCTAAAAATAAGTAACGGTCATCATCCCGACGAGAACGATCGCCGGGGCGAGTTCGTCCTGCAATCAAATCAAAACTTTCAGGGCTAACGCTGCGAGGATACAAACCATCGTTCATTCCGAGTAAACAAACCGTTTTAAATGGAATAGAGCGCATTGGCATTAAAGTACAAAAGTTAACTTGTCCGGCTAAAAATCGCTGGCTCACTTTCGAGCTGGATAAATGGTCCATCAAATATTGCTCTAGAACTTGAGGTGAAATATCATCGGTTACACCAGCATCTTCGAGCTGCTGTTGTAATTGTTGCAAACAATGGCGAATCGAGGTAAGAACACTCTCCCCTTCTAAATCCACCAAGAAAAAATCATCTAGCAACGTAAATAAGCAATGCTGCCAATCCGCAAAGGATTGAGTTTGGATCAGTTGATCACGATAGTGCTGTAAACGGGAGACAAATTCCGCCAGCTTTCCGGCAAGCTCTGCATCCATACCTTGCACTTCATCAAATGGGGCAATACTTCCTTCTGAATCTAAAAACAAACCCGCTTGTTCCGATATCGCATAACCAAGCAACATGCGTTCAATACCAAATAACCAAGTATTGTTTTTTTGATTCGGCAACTCAAATTGTTGTGCGGTGCTCTCATCCAATCCCCAGCGAATACCGACTTGCTCAACCCAAGACGTCACACGTTCGAACTCTTCAGGTTTAATACCAAATCGCGCCATCACAGCAGGAACTTCAAGCAGTTCAAGTAATTCAGACGCTTGGCAACGCAACTTCGGCAATGCCAATAAATTCATAAAAGCTTGCAGAATCGGGTTTTCTTGGTCAACGCTACGGTCAGAAATGGAATACGGAATAAAACGCTCGTTGGGCGCATTACCAAACACCGCCTGAATCGCATGGCTATACGCATTAATGTCCGCCACCATCACAATAATATCGCGTGGCTTTATACTCGGATCGGCATCAAACATCGCTAGTAATCGGTCATGTAGCACTTCTACTTCACGCATTGGACTATGGCAAACATGCAGTTGAAATGAGGTATCATTTGGCTCGATCACAGGTTTATGTACGCTGGTTTCTAGCTTCTCGTCATCTTGATGCTCGTGCAGTTCCAAAATATCGGCTTGAATATGTTGCAACAAATTTGTGGCCTGAATATCAACAAAAGCATCGATTTCATTGGCTTCAAGCTGTGATAATAAATACAAATTATCACGCCCTAATTTCCCCATCGACGCCAATAAACTATTACCGACCGCATCTTCCGTATGCAATTGCTGCCATTCTTGTTGGGCATTTTGTTCAATACTGCCTTTAAGTTGCGGCACTAAGTCGCCCAGTTCAGATCTATCCTGCAACCAATGCATTTTTTGACGATTTTTGGCCTCAAGTTTGGCCAAATATTTATGATCTTTGATATCCCCCCAATAAAATCGGCAAGGATTGGTAAACATTAAGTGCACATCAATATGTTTGCCGAGCGCATGTAAAGAGTCCATATAACGTGGCGGCAACGCGGTGATACCAAACACAAATAATCGAGGTGGCAACCCTTGTGGGCATTCCAACATAGTGTCGAGCGTTTCAATAAAATGGTCATAAAGATTGGCACGATGATAAGGCGATTGATCGAGCGCGACCGTTTGATCATACAAAGCTTGCCACAATAATGGTTGCCACGGATGCTCACCATCGAGTTCATCAACCACTTGCCCAGCTTCCCACGTTGCAATCCATTCAGAGCGATAGACTAAATATCCATCAAAGGTATCTGCGATTTTTTCCGCTAATTGATAGCATTTAGACTGGTCAATATCATCTTGTAAATACTGTTTTAGAGGCGCGAATTCCGGCTGCTCTAATTGCAATGGCAACAGCTGCATCAGTTTCCATGTCATGGCTTCTTTGTTAAAAGCACTGCGTTTAGGCACATCGGTGAGGACTTTGGTGAACATGTCCCAAATAAACGTGGCGGGAAGAGGAAAGGTTAAATTGGCGGCAACACCAAACTCTTGCGCCATTTCCATTTTCAACCATTGTGACATTCCTGAACTTTGCACCAAAATTTGCTCTGAATCGAATGGATTTTGCAGAGGATTTAAGCGAATCAGTTCCACTAATAATGATTTAAGAACATCAACTTGATTGGAATGGTAAATGGTAAACACAAGGCACCTGGCAACAATTTCTGTGGGATAACAAAAGACTACCATAAAATTGTTTTTTATCCCTATACGCTTCATACTTTCGGCTTCAGATATGAAGGATGTCTATGAATATCACACTCAAGCAGATCAAAGTATTTGCGACCATCACCAAGCACAAAACGCTAACGATATCGGCTGAAAAATTATTTCTATCCAAAGCGGCGGTGAGTTTATCTTTAGCGGAATTAGAAAAGCAGTTAGGACATTCTTTATTTGATCGAGTGAATAATCGCTTGGTGCTCAACCAAGAAGGTAAGCGCTTACTACCACTAGCTGATGAATTGCTCCATAGAACGCAAGATATTGGCGATCTTTTTAAACAGAGTAATACGCTTAATGGCGAATTGAAGCTCGGTGCTAGTGATACGATTGGTAATCATCTTGCCCCTTATCTTCTACGAGATTTTCGCCAACAAACACAGCATCAACAACAAAGTTTATTCATTTCTAATACGGCGCTAATTTGTCAAAAATTGATCGATTATCAGCTCGATATTGGTTTGATCGAAGGGAAGATTCAGTCGGAAAAAATCTTAGCAAAAGAATGGGGCCAAGATGAAATGTGTGTAGTGTGCTCACCCGACCATCCGTTGTCTCAGAAACCAGAAATATTAATGCGTGATTTAGAGTCGAGTAAATGGTTATTACGAGAAGCAGGTTCCGGAACTCGAGAGTTTTTCTTACGCACCATCGCGCCAAGATTAGAAAATTGGTACGAGGCTTTTCAGCTTAATACGACGGAAGCTATTTTAAACGCCACCACCGCCAACCTTGGCCTCGCGTGTTTATCTCGTTTGGCTGCGAATTCCGCCATTCAAAACAAACGAGTTGTTGAAATTCCGTTACCTCTCGACATGACTCGTCGATTCTGGTTACTGGTGCATACAGAAAAATACCAAAGCCCACTATTAAAAAGCTTCATTGATTTTAGCTCTGAATGGAAACAGCCTAAGTATGATTAGTTATATTCACTTAATCTAATTCGGCAATTCACACACACATCAACCGAACAATTTACTCCAGATACTTGGATTGCGCTTAGCATGATATTCAATACGAAGTTTGTCGACTTGACGTAGCTCTTTCTGTGCTTGCTCAAGATTCCCAGCTTCCAGATCTGCCTCTACATTATTCAGTGCAACCGTTAGTTTATTGAAACCTTCTAAGTACAAATCTTGTTTTTCTGGCGGATAAGTACCTAACTTGGCTTTATTGATCAAGTTTGTCATGTTGGTAACTGGCACTTGCATCTCACTAATGCTTTGCGCTTCAGCCGCATGATTGAATTCGAGTTTCATTTCTTTCATGGTGGCTTTCAGATCCGATCCGGCAGCATACACATTCGCGGTAATCAATAAGGCAATAAATGGAATTAATTTTTTCATGGCACAACTTTCTTTGGTATTTGAATGAGAATGGGAGTGTAACGAAAGCCGCTAATTGGACACAAGTCGAACGTGTATAAAAAATTAACGACTTGTTATAACACAACGACAGCTAATTAGCAGAAAGGCACTAGATCTCTCGCAGCGATTTAAGTCCTAACCGCCGGCTAGAGATCCTGAATCACGCTCGCCCATCTCGGTTCGTGATAACCATTTCGTAACCATCAATAAGACTTTCCCCAACTGGACAAACACACAAAAAAACTGTATAAAAAACCAGTTCAAATAAACTTATATAATACGGGGATAACCATGGCTGTAATCGTCAAGTACGTGGTGGAACGCAACGGAGAAGAGAAGATGACTTTTACTTCTAAAGCTGAAGCAGACGCTTATGACAAAATGCTCGATATCGCGGATGAGCTTTTTACTTTGCTAGAAACCAGTAAGCTGATTGAAGATGATGCGAAGAAAGAAGAATTGTCTCTTTATCTTGCTCAAAACAAAGAAGAAGTACTTTATGCGCTCGGTGCTAAACGTAAACCAGCACCGAAAAAGGCCAAAAAAGAAACCGTAGAAGAACCAGCTTCTAACGATGAAGAGCAAGTGGCTTAATATCCATCCCATGTTTTGCTCTCATTAATCAAAAGGCAATAACAGCACACGCCGTTATTGCCTTTATTGTTTATGGTATATACCGTTTATACTGACTACACGAACGTCTATTTCATCGGCATTTAAATACGGACAGTTTTTACCTCAAAGGAATGATAATGAAAGAATTGATAATTCATATTTTAACGGTTTTCATGGGCTTTTTTGCCATAATGAATCCAATATCAAACACTCCTATCTTCTTAGGATTAACCAAAGGTGATGATAGAGAAACAACAAAATCTATTGCACTGAGATCCACTTTCATCGCTTTTGTTATCATTGCTATTTTTGCCGTAAGTGGAAAAATCATCTTTGACGTTTTTGGTATCACCTTGTATGCATTGCGTATTACGGGCGGTATTTTAGTCTTTTTGATTGGCTTTCATATGTTGCAAGGGAAAGGATTAGCGGAGAAACCTAAAACACATGGCGCCGATCTGCAAGCTCAAAAGCAAGCGGCTTTAGGTCTTGCGGTATCACCACTTGCAACACCGCTTCTTGCTGGCCCAGGAACCATTGCCACCGCGATGAACTTTGCCGCTTCTGGTGGATTTACCCAGCTGATCATCACCATTGTGTCTTTTGGATTATTATGTGTGCTGACTTATTTTATCTTTGTTTTTGGTGAACGCCTTGTTAAAGCCATTGGCCCAAGTGCTTTAGACGTGGTCACTCGTATGATGGGTCTTATCTTGGCTGTTATCGGAACTCAAATGTTTATCGAAGGAGTCGAGCAAGCTTATAAGACTTTTTCATAGCGCATCTAGTCCCCTTAATTTAAAGCTAACGGTTCTATTTTTCAGTTAGCTTTTCACTGTAAATGAAATATTGTATACAATATTGAATGCGATTATTTACAAGTCGTTATTTCAATGATATTAGTATTGGTATGTTCAATTACTAATCATCCGCAAACTATGAAAAACGCCTCCATTGATTACACTCCACTTGGCCTATTCGGCTTTAGTATCACCAGTATTTTAATTAGCTTACATGGCTTAGGCGTATTTCCATTGAATGCATTAGTGATTTCGATGGCACTCGTTTTCGGTGGCGCAACGCAATTACTGGTAGGTCTACAAGCGTATAAGCATGGTTACAGCTTTGCAGGGATCACTTTCAGTGCCTATGGTCTTTATTGGCTATCTTATGTGGGGATCTTATTGCTTCCTGCTCTTAATATCGTCCCGACACCACCCGCAGCTTTAGTGGGGTCTTATTTCATTTTATGGGCTGTTTTCACTAGCACTATGACTATTATGGCTCATCGTTTAAGTCGACTGGATTTTATAATTTTCCTCACCTTAGCCGTGGTGTATTTTTTACTCGCTCTGCATCAATTTCTACCATTTTCCAGCATTAACATTTTATCCAGCATTATGGGAATCATTTGTGGCTGCTGTGCGTTTTATTTAGCGATGACTAAAGTACTTCAACAGGAATTAGTTTTCCTGCCTTTACCCGCTCAAATAGTTTTACCTTCAAAAAATACTGACATTCAACAAGAACATTCATGAGAAACCATCATCAATTGTGATTATTTTCATTTCAAGCCTTTCCACCTAGGCAAGCAATCATTATGATTGGCCTAACAACATTACATTCAATGGGCAATCTGATTGATATATTCCAAATCACACAAGCCCACTATTTTGACATGGAGAGACATCTTAAATGGCTAATTTCGCACTTGCCTTCGGCACCGCAACCAAAAACCGTGATGGTAAAATCATTGAAGCATTCTTCCCTCACCCAGTATTAAATCCATCTGACGCTTTAGTTGCTGCCGTTTCTCAAGTTACTGGCTACAAACAAGGTAACCAAGCTATTGAGATCACATCTGCAATTGCCTCTGAGCTATCAACTGCATTTGCAGCCCAGGGTGATGTTGCTAATGCTGACTTTGCAGAAAAAGCAACTCAAGCGTCAGCGGCATTAGTGTTAGTTATTTTAGCGACTGATGAGCAACCAACCTCTGTTGCTGAAGGTTTCTTGAAGCTACAATTAATCTCTCACCGTCTAGCTAAACCGCACGGTATTGTGCTTGATGGTATCTTTGGTTTACTGCATAACATTGCTTGGACGAACCAAGGTCCAATCGATTTACCTGAACTGGCAAGTCGTCAAATTGAAGCTCGTCTTAATGGTGAAGTTATCACTGTCGATTGCGTAGATAAATTCCCTAAAATGGTGGATTACATTGTTCCAACTGGTGTGCGTATTGCAGATACTTCGCGCGTTCGTCTTGGCGCTCATGTGGGTGAAGGCACAACGGTTATGCATGAAGGTTTCATTAACTTCAACGCCGGTACAACGGGTGTAAGCATGGTTGAAGGACGTATCTCAGCTGGCGTTATGGTTGGCGAAGGTTCGGATATTGGTGGTGGTGCTTCTATTATGGGTACGCTTTCTGGCGGTGGTAAGGTTGTTATTAAGATTGGTGAAAACAGCCTACTTGGTGCCAATGCTGGCCTTGGTTTCCCATTAGGAGATCGCTGTACGATTGAGTCAGGTCTTTACATCACAGCCGGTACTAAAGTAACCATGCTTGATGCTTCTGGTCATGAAGTAGAAGTAGCAAAAGCACGTGACCTTTCTGGTACGCCTGATCTTCTATTCCGTCGTAACTCTGTGACGGGTAAAATTGAATGCTTAACCAATAAATCTGCGGTTGAACTAAACAGTGAGTTGCACAGCAATAACTAAACCCAGGTTATTAGGCTTAAAGATCACCATAGACTAAAAGCGGGAAGATTCATTTAAGCTGTACACGTTAATCAATTGAAATCCCAGTTATATCTGGGATTTTTTATATTAAATATTAAGGTGTGATTGCCATGATCAAAAAGCATTTAGATCATAATAGGCCAAATAATTAACAGCTTAACTAGTCTCTAAAACTGACAATGTTACCTATTTATAAACAGGTAAGGTAAAATACCCAAATTATTGTAATTTGAAGATGACTATGACCCACTCCAACTCTTCGCTTCAACCCACATTGATTGATTTACCAATCATTGATTCTTTGCTCGATACCGATGCTTATAAACTGCACATGCAACAAGCGGTTTTTCATCAATATCCCAATGTCGATGTCGTCGCTGAATTTCATTGCCGTAGTCAAGAAGATCTCACCCACCTGATTGAACCATTAAAAGTGCAAATTAAAGCCCTATGTCAATTGCACTTTACACGTCCAGAGATTGACTACTTAACATCATTATCTTTCTATCAAGCCGATTACTTGGAGTATTTAACTCAATTTCAATTAAATGAAGAGACCATTGAAGTGAGCCTCCAAGATCGACAGCTAGCCGTTAAGCTGACAGGTAAATGGTTGGATGTGATTTTATGGGAAGTGCCACTGCTCGCGATCATCAGTGAATTACGATCAAAAATAAAATACCCAAACATCAAAGTTGAAGATGCAACTCAACACCTTCAACACAAACTCGCCATATTTAATCAAGAACAAAACACGGCTAATTTTAACTTGATTGATTTTGGTACTCGTCGTCGTTTTTCAAAAGCGGTACAAACAGAAATTGTGTGTAACCTCATTGAGTCTTGTCCGCAATTTAAAGGCACGTCAAATTTCGCATTGGCGTTTAAATATAATATTGCGCCTGTGGGCACTCAAGCACATGAATGGTTTCAAGCTCACCAACAGCTTTCACCAACCTTAGCTAGCTCACAAAAAATAGCGCTCAATGCCTGGTTGAAAGAATACCCAGATACACTCGGTATCGCGTTAACCGATTGCATCAATATGGATGCCTTCTTGCGTGATTTTAATGTCGATTTTTCTCATCAATTTATTGGCTTACGTCATGACAGTGGCGATCCGATTGCATGGGGTGAAAAAGCCATTAACCATTATTTAAAGCTTGGTATCGATCCTCAAAGTAAACTGATCGTTTTCTCTGATGGTTTATCGTTCGAGAAAGCCGCTTCTATTTACCATCATTTTAATGGCCGAATTCAAACTAGTTTTGGAATTGGTACTAAGCTCAGCTGTGACATTCCTCATGTAGAAAGCTTAAATATCGTATTAAAGCTGACAGCATGCCAAGGTAAACCAGTGGCAAAAATTTCTGATGAACCGGGTAAAAGCATGTGTAAAGATGAAGACTACTTGCGGCAGTTAAGGCAAGCGTTTCAATTGGCTTCATAGACCTCATGATCAAAATCACACAATAACTGTGCAAAGTCACAATTGAACATATAAATGCTGGCAACTTCATCCTACTAAGATAACCTCAATAAACGTTATCTTAGTAAGGTCAGCCCACATGCTTCTCGACACTCAATTAGCCCAACAAATTGTTGATCGCACCATGGCGATTATTGAAACCAACATCAATGTAATGGATCAATACGGCATTATTATCAGCAGTGGCGACCCGAAACGTATTGGACAGATCCATGATGGAGCCTTATTAGCCATCAATCATGGTGATACCGTTGAAATCACAGAACAAAGTAGCTATGGCCTCAAAGGTGTAAAACCTGGCATCAACTTATTACTTAAATTCAACCAAAACATTATTGGTGTTGTTGGAATTACCGGTCACCCTGAAGATATTCGCAATTATGCCGCTCTAGTCAAAATGACATCTGAAATGATCATTGAACGCTCGCTGTTAATAGAACAGCTACAGTGGGATAAAAGACATGTAGAGGAGTTCATTTCATCTTGGATCAATGGCGAGTTGGATCAAAATGAAATTAATAACTGGGCACAAAGGTTAAGTCTAGATCTGTCTGAGCCAAGAGTTGCGGTGGTGATCGAGGTAGAACAAAATACACAAGCTAACCACTTATCGACCATTAGGCAGATTGTCGAGCTACTAGAATTTCCTAAGAGAAATAATTTAGTTGCCGTGATTGCTATGAATGAAATTGTCGTACTTAAACCCTGTAAAGTAAGTAATCATCAGTGGGATCATAGCCATGAAAGTCAGCGTATTGATGAATTGCTAGCTACATTAGATAAACATGGAATAGACAATGTTCAGATTGCTCTCGGGCAGTTTTATTCTAACCTTGCTCAACTTCCTCTTTCTTATCAAAGCGCTAAACAAGTGCTTGCCCTAGGTAAATCACACTCACCTCAAAGCAAGAAATTCCTTTTTGACGATTTACGCATTCCAGTCCTGCTCACGCCTTTAAGTAATAGTTGGCAAGGAGAACAGCTGAGGCAATCCATCATAAAACTGAAAAGTCACGATAAATCAGGCCAATTAATGAAAACCTTATACTCATTATTTGAGCACCAAGGCAATTTGAAGCATTGCTCTGAAAGCCTCTTTATTCATCGCAATACTTTGCGCTATCGGCTTAACAAAATTGAAGATATCACTCAAATATCACCACATAATTTCAGTGGTTTAGTTGAGCTATATATTGCGTCCCAGATCACAAAGTAAATTAAATTTTGTACAAACGCACAATATTACTCATTTTTACTCTCTGAAATTTGGAGATGCGACTAAAGCTATTTATTTGCTTATCAACAATAATATTAACTCCAATAACAACTCATCGAAATCCCAATAAGAGCGTAGTTAAAATGCTTATTTTCAATGAGAATTATAATAACGATACGGAGTTAACACACCATGAGTCTAGTACTGATCCTTTTAGCGGTGATTGCGTTTATCGTAATAACCACAACAAAATATAAAATACATCCCTTTTTAGCTCTTTTACTCTCCGCCTTTTTGGCAGCCTTTGCTTATGGACTACCAGCAGAATCCATAGCGAAAATTATCGCTTCCGGCTTCGGTGGTATTTTAGGCTACATCGGCTTAGTCATTGTCTTAGGTACGATCATCGGTGTCATTTTAGAGAAAAGTGGCGCTGCAATTACAATGGCGGACTCCGTCATTAATAAGCTTGGTGATAAGTTTCCAACCTTAACCATGTCGATTATTGGTTATATTGTATCTATTCCTGTTTTCTGTGATTCAGGATTTGTTATTTTAAACTCCTTAAAAGAATCACTCGCCAAAAGAATGAAAACCTCTAGCGTAGCGATGAGTGTTGCTCTTGCGACGGGTTTATATGCAACTCACACTTTTGTTCCTCCCACTCCTGGCCCTATTGCTGCCGCTGGTAATTTAGGACTTGAATCTAACTTAGGTTTAGTTATCGGAGTCGGTATATTTGTTGCTGCAGTTGCCGCTATTGCTGGGATGCTATGGGCAAATCGATTTAAATCTGTTGAACCTGATGGGTTAGAGAGTGAAGAACACGCAGGCGAGCTACAGCAAGATTGGCAAGCCTTAAAAGCATCTTATGGCAAACTTCCAACAGCCACTCAAGCGTTCGCTCCTATCTTTATCCCTATCGTATTAATTTGTTTATCTTCTATCGCCAGCTTTCCTAGCTATCCATTTGGTGAAGGCAGCATTAAAACCGCAATCAACTTCCTTGGCCAACCATTAACAGCGTTAGTTATTGGCTTGTTATTCGCAACACGTTTATTAAAAAGTGCTCAAAAAATTGAAGAGTTTAGTCAGCGCATTACCCAAGGAATTATCGCTGCGGCACCTATTTTATTGATAACAGGTGCAGGTGGTGCATTCGGGGCCGTTTTAAAAGCCACACCATTAGGGGACTATTTAGGTACGACTTTATCAGCACTGGGCGTGGGTATTTTTATGCCATTTATCGTGTCCGCAGCATTAAAGTCGGCGCAAGGTTCATCGACAGTCGCCTTGGTAACAACATCCGCTTTAGTCGCACCTTTATTAGCACAACTCGGATTAGATTCTGAAATGGGACGAGTCCTCACAGTAATGGCGATTGGCGCGGGAGCAATGACTGTATCTCATGCAAATGACAGCTTTTTCTGGGTCGTATCTCAATTTAGTCGTATGAGTGTTGGCTTAGCGTATCGCGCTCAAACAATGGCCACACTCATTCAAGGAATAACATCAATGGTACTGGTTTATATTTTAAGCCTGATTTTACTGTAAATATTTAATAAGGTTCATTATGAAAATAGTTATCGCCCCTGATTCATTCAAAGAAAGTTTAACCGCGAAGCAAGTTTGCCAAGCAATTGAGGACGGTCTGCGCCGTGTCTGGCCACACGCTGAATACGCTCAAGTTCCCGTAGCCGATGGTGGCGAAGGAACGGTTCAGTCATTAATTGATGCCACTCAAGGTGAATTAATAGAGATAAGCGTGGCTGGCCCTCTCAAGATGCCAGTTAATGCTTTCTATGGACGATTAGGTGGCGATAACCACACTACTGCTATTATTGAAATGGCTGCGGCAAGTGGTTTGCACCATGTTAAACCAGCACAACGAGATCCGAAACAGACCTCTAGCTTTGGCACCGGCGAATTAATCTTACATGCCTTGGATAATGGCGCTACAAAACTGATTTTAGGTTTGGGTGGCAGTGCAACCAATGATGGTGGCATGGGAATGCTAGAAGCTCTAGGGGTTCGCTTTTTAGATAATGATCAAAATCTAATTAATGGTAACGGTATTGGTTTAACCAAAATTCAAACCATCGATATCAGTAAACTTGATCCACGCTTAGTCGATTGCGAAATCGAGATCGCGTGTGATGTTGATAATCCGCTATGTGGTGAGCATGGAGCAACAGCAACTTTTGGCAAACAAAAAGGAGCAACGCCTGAAGATACTCAATTACTCGATCAAGCGCTCAATCGCTATGCTGACTTAATCGAGAATCAATTGGGGAAATCAGTTAAAAATATTCCTGGGGCTGGCGCTGCTGGGGGATTAGGTGCCGCATTTTTAGGCTTTACTTCTGCCACCTTAAAGCCGGGTATTGAAATAGTGCTAGAGACATTAGAAATGGAGAAGCATTTAATAGGCGCTAATCTAGTCATAACAGGAGAAGGTCGAATTGACTGGCAAAGCGCCCATGGAAAAACGCCTGTTGGGGTGGCTAAAGTCGCTAAACAGTACGGTATTCCAGTTATTGCCCTCGCAGGCGGCCTTGGTGACAATTATCAAGAAGTGTATAAATATGGTATCGATGCCGTTTTTGCCGCTACTCCTCGCCCCTTTGATCTCGCCACTGCTTTTGCCGAAGCTGAGATAAACATGAGTAACTTGGCTGAAAATGTCGCACGAATTTGGAGCTCAAATCCACGCGATCAATCAAATCAAAAGACTTAATAATAAAGCCTATATTGAGACTCGACATAAATAGTTACATTGAAAATAACGACTTAGCTCACACATCTAAACTGGTTGGACCTTAGTATTCTTGTTATTTAATATTGGACAAGCTACAAATGTTAATAACATGTAAATTCATCCAGTAAGGTGTGACTATGACTTCAAACTTAGATATAGATTTCAATACATTAATCATGCCTCATGAAAAGCTTCTACAATGGGCAAAAGATCGACCGAATGAAATCTATTTATCTCAACCTATTGATAAAGAAATAAAGGAATTTACATACTTTGAAGTCGTCGACCAAGCCCAACGCTTAGTGACTGCATTACAAGGTTTAGGGCTAGAACCACGAGATAAAGTCGCTTTGCTCTCTAAAAATTGCGCTGAATGGTTCATTTGCGATTTAGCCTTAATGCTAGGTAATTATGTTAGCGTCCCTATTTTTCCAACCGCAGGAAGCGATACGATTGAACACTGCTTAACTCATAGTGAATCCAAAGCAGTCATAGTTGGTAAGCTTGATGATAAACAAGCGACTATTGAGGTATTAGCTGCTCATCCTGATATTATTTCTATTAGTTTGCCCTATCAAAATGTCCCTATCTGTAAACAAGAGTACTCGATTTTAGTCGAA
This sequence comes from Vibrio hibernica, assembly GCF_015223435.1. GTDB lineage: Bacteria > Pseudomonadota > Gammaproteobacteria > Enterobacterales > Vibrionaceae > Vibrio > Vibrio hibernica. The sequence goes on along the minus strand of NZ_VHKO01000027.1, from coordinate 2,152 downwards.
AGTCATGAGGCGAACACCGATATACCTGAGCATCACAACGACACATTAATGTCTCTGGTTTACACCTCAGGAACGTCAGGCTTACCTAAAGGTGCGATGCTAAATTACGGCGGTTTTGCTTGGTGCGCACAAAATATAGTGAATCATATTGGTATCGAAGAGGATGATAAATTACTGTCCTATCTTCCTCTTGCCCATATTACAGAGCGCGTGTATATCTTAGGTTCTTCTATGATCGGTGGCGTTCCAACTGGTTTTGTTGAAAGCTTGGATACTTTTGTTGATGATGTAAAAATTCAGCAGCCCACACTTTTTATCTCTGTTCCTCGCTTATGGACTCTATTTCAGCAACGGATCTTAGAAAAAATGCCGCAACGTAAACTCAATTTTTTATTAGCTATTCCTTTTATTAGCGGCATAGTGAAAAAGAAAATTGCATCAGGTCTAGGGCTCGATAAAGCTCGCGTACTAGGTTCTGGTTCTGCGCCAATATCCCCTTCTTTATTAAAATGGTATCACTCGATTGGTTTAAATATTACCGAAGCATGGGGCATGACCGAAACTTTTGCTTACAACACCATTAATTACCCATTTAGAGCCGATAAAATTGGCACCGTCGGCCCTGCTGGCCCTGGTGTTGAGATTAAGATATCAGAAGATAAAGAAATTATGGTTCGTGGTCATGGTCTCTTTGCTGGTTATTACAAGAATGACGAGTCCACTCGAGAAGCATTTAATAATGAAGGCTGGTTGTACACTGGTGATATTGGCAGCCTAGATAATGAAGGTTATTTATCCATTGAAGGGCGTAAAAAAGATACCTTTAAGACCGCTAAAGGGAAGTTTGTCTCGCCAGTTCCTATAGAAAAAACAATCTTTGAACATTCACGTGTCGAAATTATGTGTTTGATTGGCCTAGGATTACCTGCCCCTATTTTACTCGTGATCCCGCATGCTTTTAAATACTTTGATCGGGCTCGCTATGAACGTAAAACAAAAAAAATCATTACTAAAATCAATCAAAACCTTGAATCTCACGCCAAAATAAAAGGTGTGTTAATGATCAAAGAGCCTTGGTCAATTGAAAATAATATTTTAACGCCAACATTAAAAATCAAACGTCATGTATTAGAAAAAAAGTATCATGACATTGGTGAAAACTGGCCATCAGATAAACTCATTATTTGGGAAGAGTAATAGCGTAGAAAAATTACAGATTAAGACAGGCAACTAATAACTCTATTTTTACTGGATTATACTTGCAGGAAAAAGACAAATATCATATAAATTGCGCCATCTTCACTACGCAAACGATAAATTAGGGAGAAAAAGATGGCGAAGGATGATAATTTTAGTTTAGGCCCCGTACCAAAAACGGAGCGAAAAGGGGTCGTCTCACTCACTTTGGTGATGCTGGGATTGACCTTTTTTCTGCCAGTATGTGGACAGGAGGTTCGCTTGGAACTGGTCTCACCTACCACGATTTCTTCATGGCAGTTTTAATTGGTAACTTATTACTCGGCATCTACACTTCTCTCCTCGGTTACATCGGCTCTTCTACCGGACTCTCCACCCACTTATTAGCACGCTTTTCTTTTGGCTCAAAAGGCTCTTGGCTCCCATCTTTACTACTTAGCGGCACACAAGTCGGCTGGTTTGGTGTAGGCGTTGCAATGTTTGCGATTCCTGTCCAAAAAGCCACAGGCATTGATACCAATACATTAATCATTGCTTCAGGAGTATTAATGACCGTCACCGTGTATTTTGGCATTTCAGCCCTCATGGTGCTTTCGTCTATCGCCGTTCCTGCCATTGCTTTACTGGGTAGTTATTCTGTCTATGAAGCCATCCGCAGCGTTGGCGGACTTGACGTAATTCAACATAAAGTGCCGGAACAACCTATCGATTTTTCAATAGCACTTGCGATGGTAATCGGCTCTTTTATCAGCGCGGGGACGTTAACTGCGGATTTCGTGCGCTTTGGTAAGAAACCGATGAATGCTGTTATCATCACCATGGTGGCTTTTTTCATTGGTAACTCATTAATGTTTGTGCGACCTGAGGTCGTATGAAGCGTTGTTCACCGCTTAACGAGTGAACCATCTGTATCACCAGATGAACCTACGAGCCTGAATAAAGCAGCGGCTCGGAC
>NZ_VHKO01000026.1 GCF_015223435.1 Vibrio hibernica | reverse complement strand
CCATTTATTCTTTTACTTCAACCATATCTTCTGTTGTTGATACTTACCCACAAGTGGTGAGTGATATCAATGAGACTGCCGATAAACTGCAAATTGATCAATGGCTGTTGGTCGCTCAAAAATTTGAAGAACTAACACCAAGGGCATTAACGGTTACGGAGAAAATGCAAGTTACTGCCAAAGACATCAATAAGACCGTCGGAGATGTTAATAAAACCGTTGCTTCAGTGAATAAAAAAATCCCAAGTATTCTTGATGAAGTTAAAGCGGTACGTAGCGATACGATTCCTGCGGTATTAAAAGAAACGTCCAGTATCCGAAAAGAAATGCCACCCATGTTAGCGCAAGTAAATCAAATTTTAGACAAGAGTAAAGAGCTGTCCAAACAAGCTGCTGAAGGTGCAGTTAAAGGTGTTATTTTGTCACCGATTAATTTAATTAAAGATGCAGGTAAAGGCATTAAATCGACGGTAACCGATTTGGAATAAGGAGTGGTGAGCATGTTTTTGAATCGAATTTTTTCGAGGTTATATTTTAACTGGCTTCGTGTCAGCTTGGTCGGATTGCTCACTTTGATGGTGATGGGCTGCTTAAGTGGGTCTTCAAACACATCAGAATATTCTTATACCAATGGGTGGTGGTACGACGATTATTGGTTTTATCAAGATCATGTTTATCCTAACTGTTGTCATACTGATGGCGAACTTAAAGATGCCGTTAATAGCTGGTGGCACACGCTTGATCCGGATAAGCAGGCGGAAATCAAAGAGAAAATTGAAGGTTGGAAAGAAGGTGATGGTGGGCCTGATATCTCAGCATTCAAACAAGACTTGAATAAAAAATATCAATCGCTACCAGCCTATAAACAACAAGCCTTATCAACTAAACGCGATCAAGTGCGTGAACAAATGTCGGGTAAAACGTTAACTACCGATCAAAAACAAGCGGTGCGTACTCAGTGGCAAAGTAAAGATCGCCCTACTCTGAAACGTTCAAATATTTCACGCCCGATACATACCCCAGCACGACCGGTAACTCGCCCCGTTGGTGGATTGGGTGGTGGAGGGCGCTTAGGCGGGGACTTACATCGTTAACGCTGCAGTTTTAAGGCCTCACGGTATTTGATTTTTTCTCTCATATAGTGATGGTCTCCGCAGAGTTTTATTTCTGTATTTCCTTTTCGAAGGATAATCATATCCATTCTTCCATGATGCGCTATTGTTTCTATCAATAGAATAATAGAGGTGAGTATGCACAGGAATCAGCATATTTTAGTGGTGGATGACGATAAGGAAACTCGAGATCTACTCAATGAATATTTAACCCAAATGGGATTTTTGGTGTCGGTGGCGCAAGAGGGAATATCGATGCAAGCGCATTTGAATTCTCAAGGTTACCCCGATCTGATTTTGCTCGATGTAATGATGCCAGGAGAGGATGGCTTTTCGCTGTGCCAGAATATTCGTAAGCACTCCAATGTGCCTATTATTATACTAACCGCTGTGTCAGATGAAACCGATCAAATTATTGGTTTGGAAATTGGCGCGGATGATTATATTGCCAAGCCATTTCGTCCTCGGCAGTTGATGGCTCGAATTAAAGCGCTTTTACGCCGAGCTCAACCTGATGAGCTTTTAAAGCCGACCATGATTACCTTCGGTGAATGGAAATTAGATACGTTGTCACATACGGCATTTAATTTACATACTCAACAAACAATTGAACTGTCAGGCAGTGATTTTAATTTACTGATGCTGTTCATCTCTCACCCTAATGAAATCTTGGATCGCGACACTATTTCTTGCGCGATAAAAGGTCGAGAAACGTTACCTTTTGAGCGAGGTATTGATGTACAACTTAGCCGTTTGCGCCAGCGATTGGGCGATACGGGTAAACAGCATAAATACATAAAAACGATGCGTGGTAATGGCTATATTTTTACCGCGCCAGTGCAGTATGGACATTGAAGTTATGAGTGCTACCTCTAAATGAGCCTATGGAAAAAGTGGCGCTGGCCTCAATGGCGTTGGACTAAGCAATCTTTAGTATCGCGTACTTTATTATTTACCTTGCTAACAGTGGTGATTGCACAGGGGATTTCAACCTCGGTGTGGTATACCAATTCTCGCCTGCAAGAAATTGAAGGCGTTAAAACCACCACCATCAGTATGGCGTCTTTGTTTGCCTCTACGGTTTCATACTTCCAAGCGCTGCCAGTTAGCTATCGGCATGTGATCATGGAGCAATTGCGTAAAATGGGTGGCACTCGTTTTTTTGTATCGTTCAATCATGAATTTTTGAGGTTAGAAACCATTCCTGATTCATATTTAAAAGATGTAGCTATTGAATCGATGTCATCCGCTTTGAAAAGTAAGTTGAATAATGTGAAATCGATTCATGTTAATTTTTCCCCACCCGATAAATTAAAAATACTAAAAAATGATATTTATCTTAGCGATCTCCCTAAATCATGGGCGCATTATACGTTAACGTTAAAACCGCTTAATCCTCCGGTGATGGTGGTGCAAATTGAATTAGAATCCGATGAATGGATCTATATTGCAGCGCTTTTGCCTCCGCCTTATAACGAGCTTGATGACACTATTTTATCGCCGTCGCAATGGTTGTATTTGCTACTTTCGACCGCGTTATTATTACTGTTTAGTTATTTTATGATCCGCCGCCAAGTTCGACCTTTGCGTAATTTAGCTAAAGCGGCGAACCGAATGAGTCTTGATGTTGATCAGTCGCCATTAATGGAAGAAGGGGCGAATGAGATTGTGACGGCAACGCTAGCGTTTAATCGTATGCAGCAGCGAATTCATCGCTATGTGGTGGATCGTGAACAACTGTTTTCTTCTATTTCGCATGACCTAAAAACACCGATCACTCGTTTACGTTTACGGGCTGAATTGTTAATCGATGACACCAAACGTGAAAAATTCAATCAGGATCTTGATGAGCTAGAGATGATGGTAAAAGGGGCATTGCAATGTGTGCACGATACCGAGTTACATGAAAATTCGGTTCAGGTTGATCTCAACAAATTGCTATTGGAAGCCGCAGAAATGCATAATCATAAGCAAATAAAAGTACAGTTGCCTCTCGAAAAAATAATCCCAGTATTCGGTAAGCCATTAGCATTAAAGCGAGTCGTCACCAATATTATTGATAATGGTGTGAAATATGGGGATCAGGTTGAGATTTTTTATCAGCACACGGAATCGCACATTATTCTATTGTTTTGTGACCAAGGAAAAGGTATTCCAGAATCACAGTTAAGCTCAGTATTTGAACCTTATGTACGCTTAGAAAATGATCTTGATGGGCATGGCTTAGGGCTCGGTATCTGTCGTAACATTTTACATGCACATGGTGGTGATATTGCTATTCAAAACCGAAACAGCGGTGGACTGGAAGTGACGATGACGCTGCCTCTTCATTCTGATTTTCATCTTTAGTTATCCATCCTTCAATGTAACGACATTGTTACATTGCCATTACACTTTGTACCATTCTATTTTTTTTCCTCTTCTATAGTTTTACTGAAACGTTATATATAGCGTTAGCTTTCTATTCTAATAACATTACCTACATGGACGATAATAATGAAAATGATGAAGAAAACCCTTATTACGCTTGGATTACTGTCTGCGAGCTCACTTGCTGCAAGCCAACTTGCCAATGCTGGTGAAGTGGAAGTTTTGCATTGGTGGACATCTGGCGGTGAAGCTAAGTCGGTCGCCGTGCTAAAAGATATGATGGAAAAAGAAGGGCATACCTGGAAAGATTTTGCTGTGGCTGGCGGCGGTGGTGAAAGTGCCATGACGGTACTTAAAACTCGCGCCGTTTCTGGTAATCCTCCTGCGGCAGCGCAAATGAAAGGACATAATATTCAAGAGTGGGCTGAGCTTGGTTTTTTAACTAATTTAGATGATGTCGCTAAAGCCAATAATTGGGATGGTATTTTACCGACTGTGGTGGCTGATATCAGTAAGTATCAAGGCCATTATGTTTCGGTTCCAGTGAATGTGCATCGGGTGAATTGGTTATGGGCAAATAAATCGGTATTTGATAAAGAAGGCTTGAAGGTTCCGAATTCTTGGGATGCATTTTTTAAAGTTGGCGATAAATTAAAAGCCGATGGAATTATCCCGCTTGCTCATGGCGGCCAACCTTGGCAAGACGCGACTTTATTTGAAGCGATTGCTTTAGAAAAACTAGGCAGCGCAGATTATAAAAAAGCTTTTGTCGATCTTGATCAAAGTGTGTTGTCAGGCGATAAAATGGTAGAAGCCTTTAAGACGTTTAAAAAAGTGCATAATTATATTGATACTAACTCTCCTGGCCGAGATTGGAATGTTGCAACCTCTATGGTGATCAGTGGCAAAGCTGCGATGCAAATCATGGGAGATTGGGCAAAAGGTGAATTTACCGCCGCCAATAAAACACCCGGCACAGATTATGTTTGTGCGCCAGCGCCAGGCACTGCAAGTGAATTTACCTTTAATGTCGATAGTTTTGCTTTCTTCCAAATTAAAGATAAAGCCAATCAAAAAGCACAAAAAGATCTTGCAAAAACCATCCTTTCTAAAGACTTCCAAGAAATATTCAATTTAAACAAAGGATCGATTCCTGTGCGTTTAGATATGGATATGTCTAAGTTTGATCAGTGTGCGTTAGATTCTATGGCTTCTTTCAAAGCGACGTCGAAATCGGGTGATTTATTACCAAGTATGGCGCATGGCATGTCAACTACGAGCTATGTTCAAGGCGCAATGTTTGATGTGATCACCAACTTCTTCAATGATAGCAATGCCGATCCAAAACAAGCAGCGCAGCAGTTAGCAAAAGCAGTGAAAGCGGCAATGTAATTTCTGCCAGCTAAATTGTGGTTTTAAGTACAAAGCAGATTAAAAGTTAAAGGCAATAAATTATAAGGCTGCGATGTCAGTAAGTTTGCATCCAGCCTTATTTTCTTAGCTGTTTATCTTTGTAGTTAATGATTTGTACTTAATGAGCTGTACTTAATTTTTGTATACACAAAACAGCGTTATTAAAGGATCGGTTATGGACAACGCTTTCGATTCCAAACAGACAAAAAAGGTTACTTCTAACAAAAAGCCAAAGCCAAAATTTTTGGATAGGCTGCAATATCTTCTACCTAAAATCGTACTAGCCCCGACATTGCTTATCACCGTCGTTTGTATCTACGGTTACATAATATGGACAGGCGCTTTATCGCTCACTAACTCGCGTTTTCTTCCAAGTTTCAATCACTTCATTGGATTTGGGCAATATGCCAAGTTAATGGAAAACGATCGTTGGCTCACCTCTATTACCAATTTAGGTATTTTCGGTCTTCTTTTTCTGGCAATCGTGATTGTGCTTGGCGTTGGCTTGGCTATCTTGCTTGATCAAAATATTCGTAATGAAGGCGTGATCCGCAGTATTTACCTCTACCCAATGGCGTTGTCTTTTATTGTGACAGGGACTGCGTGGAAATGGATTTTAAATCCCGGACTAGGCATTGAGAAAATGGTGCGAGATTGGGGCTTTACCGATTTTAGATTTGATTGGATTGTTGATTCGAATATGGTGATTTATACCCTAGTGATTGCGGCTGTATGGCAATCTTCGGGTTTTGTTATGGCGATGTTTTTAGCAGGTTTGCGTGGTATTGATTCTTCGATAATAAAAGCGGCACAGATTGATGGTGCGAGTTTACCGCGTATTTATTGGAGTATTGTTCTACCTTGTTTGCGTCCGGTATTTTTTAGTGCCGTGATCATTACTTCTCATATCGCCATTAAAAGTTTCGATTTAGTTACAGCTCTCACCGCGGGTGGGCCGGGTTATTCATCTGATTTACCTGCTCTATTTATGTATGCTTACTCCTTTACTCGTGGGCAAACTGCGCTAGGTTCTGCCAGTGCGATGATGATGCTTGCAGGTATTTTGGCGATTTTGGTGCCGTATTTGTATTCCGAATTACGGGAGAAAAAATCATGATTGCCACTAAACGTTATAAATCTAATTACTTTAATTCTAAGCGAGTTGGGCGCATTGCTATTTATAGTTTGCTGATTTTTTTCTGTGTGCTTTATCTGATGCCATTATTTGTCATGGTGATCACCTCATTTAAAAGCTTGGGGGATATTCGTACTGGTAACTTAATGTCTATGCCGACAGAATGGGTATTAGATGCGTGGCACAAAGCGTGGTCAGACTCTTGTACTGGAGTGAAATGCGAAGGTATTAAAAGCTATTTTTGGAATTCATTTCAAATGGTGATCCCAGCGGTAGCAATTTCAACTCTAATGGGCGCATTTAATGGTTATGTGATCAGTAAATGGCAATTTAGAGGGTCGAATTTGTTATTCAGTTTATTGCTATTTGGCTGCTTTATTCCTTTTCAAGTCGTATTGCTACCAATGGCGGCCACTTTAGGATATTTCGGCTTGGCAAACACCACAACCGGATTAGTGGTTGTGCATGTGATTTATGGTTTGGCGTTTACGACTTTATTTTTCCGTAATTTCTATGTTGGCGTTCCTGATGAGTTAGTCAAAGCGGCGAAATTAGATGGCGCAGGTTTTTTCACTATATTCTTCCGAATTATGTTGCCGCTTTCGACACCTATCATCATGGTGACAGTGATATGGCAATTTACTTCGATTTGGAATGATTTCTTATTTGGCGTGGTGTATTCGGGATCGGATACTCAGCCCATTACTGTAGCGTTGAATAATTTGGTTAATACCAGCACAGGGGTTAAAGAATATAACGTTGATATGGCTGCTGCGATTATTGCCGCATTACCCACTTTATTGGTGTATGTGGTGGCTGGAAAGTATTTTGTGCGTGGGTTAACCGCAGGCTCAGTGAAGGGCTAAATATACTCTTTGTACTTGAAGCTACAGTTTTGTTGACGGCGTTCACTCACCCCAATTACCTAGACAAGCTAGGCTCATGGGGCTTCATTCTCTTGTCGCCTCACTGTAACTCCAATTACTTTGAGTATATTGACTAGTTAAAAACAATCTCAAACTAAAATTAGCTTCACATTAAGGATAATAAATGGCGACGTTAGAGCTAAACCAAATACGGAAAACTTACCGCAATGCGGATAATGAAACGTTAAAAGGCATTAATATTTCGATTGAATCTGGCGAGTTTTTGATTCTTGTTGGGCCTTCTGGCTGCGGAAAGTCAACCTTGATGAATGCGATAGCAGGGCTTGAATCGATAAGTTCTGGAGAGATAGTCATTGATGGCGTTGACGTATCAAACGTTGAACCTAAAGACCGTGATATTGCGATGGTGTTTCAATCTTATGCTTTATACCCGAATATGACGGTTCGCGGTAATATCGCGTTTGGATTAGAGATCCGAAAAATGCCAAAAGTGAAAATCGAAGCGGAAGTGAATCGTGTGGCAGAAATGCTACAAATCGATCATCTCCTTGATAGAAAACCCGCACAATTATCTGGTGGTCAGCGTCAACGGGTGGCGATGGGAAGAGCATTAGCGCGTCAGCCTAAGTTGTATTTATTTGATGAACCATTGTCGAATCTGGATGCGAAACTGCGAGTTGAAATGCGCACCCAAATTAAGCGCCTTCATCAAAAACTCAATACCACTATTGTGTATGTGACGCATGACCAAATTGAAGCGATGACGTTAGCTGACCGGATTGCAGTGATGAAAGATGGCGAGTTACAGCAACTTGGGACACCGAAAGAAATCTACAACCAGCCGAACAATATGTTTGTGGCCGGTTTTATGGGGTCGCCGTCAATGAATTTCATTAAGGCGAGAGTTGATCTGGGTGAACACGATAATCCGTTAGGTCAAGTTTGGACTGCCGATGGGCAAGCGCATCAAATAAACTTACCTGACAGGTTGCGTAAATTTGACGGCGAAACCATCATCATCGGGTTAAGACCAGAGTACATCACTGAGCAATCAACAGAAGAGGGGCGCACTTGGACTGAAATACCGATGAAAATTGATGTCTTAGAACCAACCGGGCCAGATACCATAGCGATTGTAGAAATTAATCAGCAACATGTCGCTTGTCGTTTATCCGCCGAATTTGATGCAAAAGTTGGTGATATGGTTCCTTTGTACTTTGATCTTTCTCATGCGGTCTTTTTTGATGTTAAAACGGAGATGAGGATTTAGCCTAAATTTCGGATTTAGTAGCTCAATGGCGTAATATTGAGCTACTTTTCCTTTTATTGATGAAAAAAATCGCCTATCCCTTGAAAATATTTCCTTATGTCCCCACTTCTGAAACGTGATCATTCTCGCTCTCGTTAAAAAAATAACGAAAAAAGATGAAATGTCACTGTGAGAATTTAGCTCTTGGCTCGACAGGCTCTATTCATGTCGCTAGAATGGCGCGTCTGAATTTTATCCTGAGACTCTTTATTCTGAGACTAATAGGAGATGCCTTTGTTAAAAAAGAATGTGGCGTTTTAGTCATGTTTTTGCAGAAGGCTTCACTCATTAGTTCAATTATTGGTTAGTGAGATTATTGCCATAGAGCGATATTACTTACTATAAAGATAGTTGATGCTCACTAATTTTAAGTGTTCATTTGAACGCCACACAAGGAATGATGTTGAGCTCTGCCCAATTGGTGCAACTGGCTCGACTCATACGCTCAGATTTCTGAGCCAGTTTTGAGGTTTATATATAATGCAATCTACTGTTGAAACTCTAGAAGGCCTAGAACGCCGTCTTACTATTACTGTTCCTGCTGCTAACATCGAAGATGCAGTAACTACTGAACTGCGCAAAATTGCGAAAACCCGTCGTTTTGATGGCTTCCGTAAAGGTAAAGTTCCAATGAAAATGGTTGCACAAATGTTCGGTCAGTCTGTACGTCAAGACGTAATGGGCGAAGTAATGCACCGTCATTTTATCGAAGCTATTGTTAAAGACAAAATCAACCCAGCTGGCGCGCCAACATTCGCTCCAGTTCAAAATGAAATTGGTAAAGACATCGTATTTACTGCCTCATTTGAAATTTACCCAGAAGTAGAACTTAAAGGTCTTGAAAACATCACTGTTGAGAAACCAGCAGTAGAAGTAAAAGATGAAGACGTTAGTGAAATGATCGAAACACTTCGCAAGCAACAGTCTACTTGGACTGAAGTTGAAGAAGCGGTTTCTGAAAGCTCTCGTGCAACCATCGATTTCGTTGGTTACATCGACGGTGAAGCATTTGAAGGCGGAAAAGCCGATGCATTCCCTCTAGAAATGGGCCAAGGACGTATGATTCCTGGTTTTGAAGATGGTGTATTAGGTAAGAAAGCAGGCGAAGAATTCTCTATTGATGTGAACTTCCCAGAAGATTACCACGCAGAAAACTTAAAAGGTAAATCAGCTAAGTTCGATATTAAATTGAGCAAAGTTGAAACTCGTGAGCTTCCTGAGCTAACTGATGAGTTTGTTTCTAAATTTGGCGTAACTGAAGGCGGCATTGACGCACTGAAAGTTGAAGTTCGTAAAAATATGGAACGTGAGCTTAAGCAAGCGATTAAAGGCCGTATTAAAGAGCAAGCTATCAATGGTTTGGTTGAACAAAATGCAATGGACGTACCATCTGCACTTATTGATCAAGAAATTGAAGTTCTACGTCAACAAGCATCTCAACGTTTCGGTGGCAACCCAGAAGCTGCGGCTCAACTACCACGTGAACTGTTCGAAGAACAAGCTGCACGTCGAGTTAAAGTTGGCCTACTTCTTGGTGAAGTGATCAAAGCTGAAGAACTAAAAGCGGATGATGAGCGTGTTAAAGCACTTATCAACGAAATGGCAACGGCTTACGAAGACCCATCTGAAGTGATTGCTTATTACGAGCAAAATGAGCAAATGATGAACAACATCCGTAATGTTGCTCTAGAAGATCAGGCTATCGAGGCTATCATTGCTAAAGCTAATGTTTCTGATAAAGAAGTAAGCTTCAATGAACTAATGAACCAGCAACAACCAGCTTAATTTTTTAAGCCTGTTGCAGGTGTAAAGAGTCAGTGTATTTGCTCTTTATGATGTCTAAATCTATGTATTTTATTGCTAGGTTATAGGCATAACAATGGCTCGATATGACACTCAAATGAGGCGTTCATTCGAGCCATTTATTTTTTATAGCTGGCTGTTAATAGCGGGCTTATAGGTTTATGATTAATAGGCTATTGCTAATATTTATTCATGGTTAATACTAACTTTTGTGGTTAATAGTAACGATGGTTATCAATTGCAGTGATTATGAATCCACTACAGGGAAAGCGGAATATGAGCTACCAAGTAAATAATACAATGTCTCCAATTATTGATGCGCTGGTACCAATGGTGGTAGAGCAAACTTCTCGCGGTGAACGTTCGTACGATATCTATTCTCGCCTATTAAAAGAACGCATTATCTTTTTGACTGGCCAAGTAGAAGATCACATGGCGAATTTAGTCGTGGCGCAATTATTGTTTTTAGAATCAGAAAGCCCAGATAAAGATATTTTCTTATACATTAACTCACCAGGCGGAAGCGTAACGGCAGGTATGTCTATTTATGACACGATGCAGTTTATCAAGCCAAACGTGAGCACTGTGTGTATGGGACAAGCATGTTCAATGGGTGCATTCCTATTGGCTGGTGGCGAAAAAGGTAAACGTTTCTGCTTACCAAATTCACGAGTGATGATTCACCAACCACTTGGCGGCTTCCAAGGTCAAGCGTCAGATATACAAATTCATGCACAAGAGATTTTAACCATCAAGCAACGTTTGAATGGTTTGCTTGCCGAGCATACAGGCCAACCATTAGAGGTGATTGAGCGCGATACTGATCGTGATAACTTCATGTCTGCACAGCAGTCAGTGGATTATGGTTTAGTGGATTCGGTTTTAAGTAATCGTCCAGCATAAGCAATTCACCTTGTAATAAGCAATTCAAGGTAAACTGTTGTAGACTGAAAAAAGAATTAAAGGTTAAGAGGATAGCGAATGACAGATAAAAGCAAAGAGGGTGGTAGTACAAAACTGCTGTATTGCTCTTTCTGCGGTAAAAGCCAGCACGAGGTTCGCAAGCTGATCGCAGGTCCTTCCGTATACGTATGTGATGAATGCGTTGATTTGTGTAATGACATTATTCGCGAAGAAGTGAAGGATGTTGTACCAAAGAAAGAAGCTGAAGCGTTGCCGACACCAAAAGATATTCGTGAACACTTAGATGATTACGTTATTGGTCAAGATTATGCTAAAAAAGTACTTTCTGTTGCGGTATATAACCACTACAAACGCTTACGTAATGGCGATAAAACAAAAGATGGTGTTGAATTAGGTAAAAGTAATATTTTACTTATAGGCCCTACCGGTAGTGGTAAAACTTTACTGGCCGAAACGCTAGCTCGCTTCCTCGATGTGCCGTTTACTATGGCGGATGCAACGACATTGACCGAAGCTGGTTATGTTGGGGAAGACGTTGAAAACATCATCCAAAAATTACTGCAAAAATGTGATTATGATGTTTCTAAAGCGGAGCGTGGCATTGTTTACATTGATGAAATTGATAAGATTTCTCGTAAAGCAGAAAATCCATCAATCACTCGTGATGTTTCTGGTGAAGGTGTTCAACAGGCATTATTGAAGTTGGTTGAAGGTACGGTTGCTTCAGTTCCGCCTCAAGGTGGTCGCAAGCATCCTCAACAAGAATTTTTGCAAGTCGATACGTCTAAGATCTTATTTATCTGTGGTGGTGCATTTTCTGGCTTAGATAAAGTCATTGAGCAACGTGTTGCTGTCGGAACTGGTATTGGTTTTGGCGCCGATGTACGTAGTAAAGATGAAAGTAAAACGGTGAGTGAACTATTCAAACAAGTTGAGCCAGAAGATTTGGTGAAATATGGTTTGATCCCTGAATTCATCGGTCGTTTACCAGTCACTACTACGTTGACAGAGTTGGATGAAGAAGCTCTTATTCAAATTCTTTGCAAGCCAAAGAACGCCCTTACGAAACAGTATGGTGCTTTATTTGACTTAGAAGGCGCAGAGCTTGAATTCCGTGAAGATGCGTTGAAAGCAATAGCGAAAAAAGCGATGGACCGTAAAACCGGTGCTCGTGGCCTTCGTTCAATTTTGGAATCAGTTCTACTTGAAACTATGTATGAGCTGCCATCAACGAAAGATGTGACCAAAGTTGTGATTGATGAATCTGTAATTAAAGGGGAATCTGAACCTTTATTGATTTATCAAAATGCTGAAAATCAGATCGCAAGTTCTGAATAATATGGTTAGAAATAACCAATAATATTAGAAAGGAGGCTGCGGCCTCCTTTTTTTATTTATGTTATTGAATCTAGCAAGTTAGCCCCCATATATCTTTCATTAGTGTAAAAAACTTAATTTAGTACCAACGGAATAGAGAGAATTATATGAACTTGGAGCGTTCCGAGCGTATCGAGATTCCCGTATTGCCTTTACGAGATGTCGTGGTTTACCCCCATATGGTTATCCCATTGTTTGTGGGTCGAGAAAAATCGATTCAGTGCCTTGAAGCCGCAATGGAAAATGATAAGCAAGTTTTATTAGTTGCGCAAAAAGAAGCGGAAACTGATGAGCCGTGTATCGATGACTTATTTAAAACCGGTACTGTTGCTACTATTTTACAATTATTGAAACTGCCAGATGGGACAGTGAAAGTATTAGTGGAAGGGCAGCAACGAGCGAAAGTACATGCTTTTATTGAGCATGAATTTTTCATGGCTGACGCTGAGTTTTTACCAACGCCTGAAGTTGATGAGCGCGAACAAGAAGTGATCGTTCGCACAGCTATTAACCAATTTGAAGGTTTTGTTAAGCTAAATAGTAAAATTCCACCTGAAGTTCTGACCTCGCTAAATGGTATTGATGAGGCAGCGCGACTTGCCGATACAATCGCAGCTCACATGCCGCTTAAATTGAATGATAAACAGCGAGTGCTTGAAATTTCAGATGTAGTTGAGCGATTGGAATTCCTCATGGGTATGATGGAATCTGAGATCGATATATTGCAAGTTGAAAAGCGTATCCGTGGCCGCGTTAAGAAGCAAATGGAGAAGTCTCAGCGAGAGTATTATTTGAATGAGCAAATGAAAGCCATTCAAAAAGAACTCGGTGATATGGATGATGCGCCTGATGAGTTTGAAGCTTTGCAGAAGAAGATTACAGACGCCAAAATGCCAAAAGAAGCTCGTGAGAAAACTGAGCAAGAACTCCAAAAATTAAAAATGATGTCACCAATGTCTGCGGAAGCGACGGTGGTGCGTAGTTATATTGATTGGATGGTTGGTGTGCCTTGGGCCAAACGATCCAAGGTGAAAAAAGATTTAGCGAAAGCGGAAGCGGTACTAAATGAAGACCATTATGGCTTGGAGCGTGTTAAAGAACGTATTTTGGAATATTTAGCCGTTCAAAATCGAATTAATAAATTAAAAGGACCAATTTTATGTTTGGTTGGTCCTCCTGGTGTGGGTAAAACCTCGCTGGGCCGTTCTATTGCTGCGGCAACAGGCCGACAATACACACGTATGGCTTTAGGTGGTGTGCGTGATGAAGCTGAAATCAGAGGTCATCGTCGTACTTATATTGGTTCTATGCCGGGTAAATTAATTCAGAAAATGTCTAAAGTGGGTGTGAAAAATCCATTATTCCTACTGGATGAAATTGATAAAATGGCGTCTGACATGCGTGGTGATCCATCATCAGCCTTGCTTGAAGTTCTTGACCCTGAACAAAATAATACGTTTAACGATCATTATCTCGATGTGGATTACGATTTGTCAGATGTTATGTTTGTGGCAACCTCAAACTCAATGAATATTCCGGGTCCATTATTGGATCGAATGGAAGTGATCCGTCTTTCTGGTTATACCGAAGATGAAAAACTGAATATTGCCAAGAAACATTTAACGGATAAACAAATTGAGCGTAATGGGCTAAAGCCTCATGAAATCACCATTGAAGATTCCGCTATTGTTGGGATTATCCGTTATTACACGCGTGAAGCTGGTGTTCGTAGTTTGGAACGTGAGATTTCTAAGATTTGTCGCAAGGCTGTCAAGAATATTTTGCTAGATAAAGACTTGAAATCAGTCACCGTCAATATGGATAACTTAAAAGACTATCTTGGTGTACAGCGCTGTGATTATGGTAAAGCAGATGATAGTAATCGTGTTGGTCAAGTCACTGGCCTTGCATGGACAGAAGTGGGGGGCGATTTATTAACAATCGAGACTCAATCTATGCCGGGTAAAGGTAAGCTTACCTATACAGGGTCACTAGGCGATGTGATGCAAGAGTCCATTCAAGCCGCAATGACGGTCGTGCGCTCTCGCGCAGAGAAATTAGGTATTAATCCTGATTTTTATGAAAAGCGTGATATTCATGTTCATGTTCCGGAAGGTGCAACGCCAAAAGATGGACCTAGTGCAGGTATTGGCATGTGTACGGCTCTTGTATCCAGTTTGACTGGCAATCCAGTGCGAGCCGACGTTGCTATGACAGGTGAAATTACTTTACGAGGTGAAGTGTTACCAATCGGTGGTTTGAAAGAAAAATTGCTAGCGGCGCATCGTGGTGGCATAAAAATGGTACTTATTCCTAAAGAGAATGAACGTGATCTTGAAGAAATTCCAGCGAACGTCATCGCTGACTTAGTCGTGAAACCAGTGCAGTGGCTAGATGAAGTTTTGGCTTTAGCACTCGTAAATGACCCTACTGGTTGTGTGATTGGTATCACAAAGTAGTGATATTAAACAAATTTAGCTAAAAGTTTGACACTGACAGGTCGGAAAGTACTTGTCAGCGTTTTTTTTCAAGGCTAAGTTAGGTCTTTATAGACCTGAGCCGCCTAGTCATAAAGACTTAAAGTAATAAAGGTTCAGTCTAAATATTGCAATTTCATTTTATGGAACGAAACACTGCTTATATTTGTAAGTAGCAAAGAGAGGAACAACAAGTGAATAAGACTCAATTAGTAGAAAAAATTGCTGGTGACGCAGATATTTCTAAGGCAGCCGCTGGCCGTGCATTAGACGCATTTATTGAAGCAGTAACAGAAACATTGAAATCAGAAGATCAAGTTGCACTCGTAGGCTTTGGTACTTTCAGTGTACGTACTCGTGCCGCTCGCACAGGTCGTAACCCAAAAACGGGTGAAGAGATTCAAATTTCTGAAGCTAAAGTACCTGCGTTTAAAGCTGGTAAAGCACTAAAAGATGCTTGCAACGCATAATTAGTTTTATTTAAGGATAATTTAGGTTGGGTTTTTTCGAATTACCTCAATCTTTCACTATCAAAAGGCGCATCTTACTGGTGCGCTTTTCTTTTTCTGATATTATCGAATGTAATATTTTTCATTTTGTCAGTGTGGTATTCATGCTGATATCAGTCAGTATCTAGAGAGCAATCAGACTATGATGGATCGACTACGCGAAGGCGTAAATGGCATCGCAATTAAAATTATCTTAGGGTTAATTATCCTTTCATTTGTATTTGCTGGTGTAAGCAGTTATTTAGTCACTGGCGGTAGCAATGTTGCCGCGAAAGTGGGTCATACAGAAATTGACCGTGGATCATTTGAGCAAGCTTATCAAAATCAGCGTAATCAAATGCAATCACAAATGGGCGATTATTTTTCTCAAATGATGGGTGATCCTCAGTACGTTCAATCATTTCGTAAAAGCGTCTTAGACCAAATGATCAACGATGTCTTGTTACAGCAGTATGCTGAGTCATTGAACTTGCGTATCAGTGATAAACAAGTGCGCGATTTGATTTTGACGATGCCTCAATTCCAAAAAGATGGGAAATTTGATCAAGATAGCTATGCTGCAACATTACGTCGTGCTGGCTTCTCTGCGGACAGTTTTGCTGAGTATTTACGTAAAGATTTATTGCGTAACCAAGTTGTAACCGCGTTACAAGGAAGTGAGTTCGTTCTTCCAACTGAAGTTAGTATCCAGAGTAAACTGATTACTCAACAGCGTGAGATTCAATCACTGGTACTGAATGTGGCTGATTTTTCTAAAAAGGCTAATGTTTCTGAAGATGAAATTAAAGCTTATTACTCAGACCATCAAGATACTTATACTCGCCCAGAGCAAATGAAAGTGTCTTACCTTGAACTGTCAGCTGAGCAGTTAAAAAAATCTATTAAGATCACGGATAAAGAAGCAGAAAAATACTATCATGCGCATTTAGATAAGTTTTCATCTAAAGGCCAGCGTAAGGTTGCACATATTTTAATTAAAGATGATAAAGCGAAAGCCGAGTCTATTTTAGCTAAATTAAAAGGCGGTGCTGATTTTGCTACGCTTGCTCAAGAAAATTCAGAAGACATCGGTAGTGCAAAATCTGGTGGTGATTTGGGTTGGATTGAAAAAGGTGTAATGGATCCTGAGTTTGAGAAAGCTGTTTTTGATTTGAAAGAAAAAGGCGATGTTTCTGAAATCGTTAAATCTGATTTTGGCTATCATATTATTGAGCTTGAAAATGTAAAACAAGCACAAGCTAAACCATACTCAGAAGTCGTGGCTAGCATTAAATCTGATTTATTAGATGAAAAGGCCGTTGACCAATTCTACAAATTGCAAACCAAACTTGAGTCCGTAGCATTTGAATCGCCAGATTCATTGAATGAGTCGGCGAAAGCGATTAACGGAACTGTACAAAAAACCGATTATATTTCGACTGATAATGCACCTGAAATTTTACAATCTCAAAGTGTAGCAAAAGCATTAGAAAGTGCGGATGTTAAACAAGATGGTTTGAACTCTGAAGTATTAGAAGTAGCACCTGAACATGTTGTAGTTGTCCACGTTGATAATGTACGCAAAGAAATGGTTCTGCCACTTGAAGAAGTGCACGCTGAAGTTAAACAAAGCGTTGCGAAAACAAAGGGTGAACAAGATGCGTTAGCGGCGGCCAAAAAAATGGTCGAAGCACTTCAAGGTGGGGATGAATCAGTTTTAGCTGCGCATAATGTTAGCTTTGGTGATACGGAGATGATTGATCGTCGCTCACCTCTTGCCGCAAGCGTTTATGCGATGCCACATCCTAATGATGATAAACCCGTTTATGGTCAGTCTCGTGATCAACAAGGTAACATTGTCGTGGTTAAGTTGAATAAAGTAACTAGTGACGATAATGGTCAATATGCACAGCAAATTGGTGGTCAATTATTGAAACTGAATAACCAACAAGATATTACGGCGATTATTGCTGGATTGCGCGAGAATACGTCTATTGAATATAATGGATTGAAAGAAGAGCAATAGCTTGCAGAGTTTGTAATGTGAATACTCAATAAGTAATGAAAGGCTGCTCTATGCAGCCTTTTTGCTTATTAGCGATTAGCCACCAGTTCTGATTACCACTTCCAATATGTTCTATGTGAGTTGTAATTATTACCTTGGTTAATTACTTATTGTTATGTGGTCACTCTCAAGTCCATATTTGAGACAAAATTACATTGTTGATTGGTTTAGCCTGACGCTTCAATTTTTTAAAGGGAAAGAGTTAGTCTATGCGAATTTTATCAAGTTTATGTTTATTGTTTATCACAACCTTAATGCCAGCAGGGATGGCAATTGCTGAAAATGCGGATGTACAGCATGAAGGTATCGTCATTACCGTGAATATTAATACCGCTGATGCGACTGAAATTGCGACAATGCTCAAAGGTATCAGTGATAAAAAAGCGCAAGATATTATTAGTTACCGAAAAGAACACGGTAAGTTTAAAGATATTGAATCATTAAAACAGGTTAAAGGGATTGGCCAAGCCATCATTGATAAAAACAAAGATCGTATTCAACTTTAGCTTATCTTTCTCATCGAGATTTTTATTGTGAGTTTTTAATCCATATGAAAGTTTGTATATAAGCTT
Source organism: Vibrio hibernica (assembly GCF_015223435.1). Classification (GTDB taxonomy): domain Bacteria; phylum Pseudomonadota; class Gammaproteobacteria; order Enterobacterales; family Vibrionaceae; genus Vibrio; species Vibrio hibernica. The sequence continues at coordinate 20,201 of NZ_VHKO01000026.1, read as the reverse complement.
CTCTGTACAATTACAGGCGTGGATAGATAAAATGATGAGATACTTTTAAATGAGATGCACTTAACGGGTACGCTTAAGTGCATTTTTCCATAATTTCTTAGTGGAAAAGAAGGCGAGAATGATTCCAGTGGCGGCTCCGAATAAATGAGCATTAATTGCGACAATTGCCCCAATCCACTGCTCACTGCCCGTTGGTGACCCTAATAACTGCTCCCAAAGTATTTTGACGATTAATCCAATTGTCAAAATTAAACTTGATTTATTACCTCCCCGCCATTCTTTCACGGCATAGAAGCCAAATAGGCCGTGTAGCACTCCAGAAAAGCCCACATAGACTTGGGTTGGAGTTGTGAGTAATAGCAGACCAATGGATGCAGAAAGAAGCATGACAAGCCAGATAAAGGTTTGAGAATGAAATTCTGAGCGGAATATAGAGGTTATCAACCATAAACCAACTAGATTCATGCTTAAGTGATAGATATTGGTATGAGTGAAATTTCCTGTTACGATCCGCCATATTTGCCCAGATGCAATTAAGTCATTATCCCATTGCATCCAAACTTGCAATAAAGGGACCTGAAATATAGCCATGACGGCACTTATGATAACCAGTGTACGGAACAAATAACGTCCTTATGTCTCGATATTGCCTAAAATGTAGTAAAGCGAAGCTTGCTTGTATTTGCCAGTGGATCACCTCTATCTCGAATGAGACTGAAATCGTGATCTTGCAACATCCATCTGAATCTACACGCCCGATGGGAACGGCTAAGATTTTAGCATTAAGCTTAAGTAATTGTGTGTGTTTTGTTGGTGAAGACTTTAGCCAGCATACTGACCTTAATGCATTGTTAGCTGACATGGATGTAGAATCTGCGGTTTTGTATCCAGGTTCTGAAAGCATAGAGATTGGTGACTGGCTTCAATATAGTTTACCGCAAAAGAATATAAGACACCCTAGTGCTGAGATAATACAAGCGGCAACTCAACCTAAGCTGGTTCATGTAACGAAATCAAAAAAGCGTCTAATTCTACTCGATGGGACTTGGAAGAAAGCATATAAAATTTGGCATCTTTCCACTAACCTTCATGACCTCGCTAGAGTTCAATTACCAGAAAACCTTGAAGGTAATTATCGCATTCGTAAAGCGCCGTCCACTCAACATCTTTCTACTGTTGAAGCTGGGTACTATGGCTTACAATTAATAGAACCTTCTGTGGATTTCACTCCGCTGATACACACTTTCGAGCAAATGGTGGATTTTCATATCTCTCAAATGCCCGAAGGTGTGTTTGATAAAAATTATAAATAAGTTTATCAAATCGCTGAAAATAATTGCTGATGCATTCGCTGTGCGTAACCATCGGTCATCGCTGAAATGTAATCGGCTAGAACTCGAATGCCACCCTGGTGATCATTTTCGGCTTGTCGCCATTTTTCCTTCGTTGCATTTGGTAATAACCGCATTGGATCGGCATTTAATGCTTCGAAAATATCCATAATAATTTGTTGCCCTTTATATTCAAATTGCTGAACTTCTGGGGCATAAATGACATTTTGAAAAACAAATTGCTTAAACACTTCTAGCGCACCAGCAACGGGTGCATCCATATAAGCGTTGATGTTGAGTAAGGGGGTATCAAAAGGTTGATCAGAATTAACGGTATCGAGATTAATACTGGTGAGTAAGGCGTTGACGATTCCCCCAATCGCATCTTTACGATGATGATGTTTACCTGAAAATAATTTTTCGCTTAAGGTATCGATATTTTTCTCAAACCATTCATCACCGCACTCGGCTAATTGACTGGCCGCACCTTCCTGCCATTGTTTACGAGAGATCATATTTAATACGATGGCATCTTCTAAATCGTGCACACCATAAGCAATATCATCGGCGAGTTCCATGATGGAACAATCTAAGGATTTAAAGCGAGTTTTATGATGAGCATAAGGGGTACTGTTTTCACCTTCTGGATTTAAAACTATTGGACGTAGAGTCGAAAGCGCAGCTTGATCGCTAAGAGATAGTGGTTCAAGCACCCATTTTAAAAATGCTTGATCAATGTCGTAAATCCCTTTTGCTGGCAACCAGTCATTAGCTTTGAGTTGTCGTGGCGTTGCGACATCAGGCGGGCGAATCGACGACTGTACTTGGCTAATTAATGCAGGATACTTCAGTAAGCCTAATAAAGTACGACGAGCAAGATTCATCCCATTTTTTTCAGTATAAGGTTCGAGTTGACTGACAATTCGGAAGGTTTGTGCATTACCTTCAAATCCACCATGGTGACGCAGCATATAATTAAGCGCGACTTCACCACCATGACCAAAAGGAGGGTGGCCAATATCATGTGCCAAACACAGTGTCTCGATCAAACTAGAGTCGGGTAATATTTCTGAATATTGAGGTTGTTTACGTCTTATTTGCTCTAAAATGCCAGTACCTATTTGAGACACTTCTAAGGAGTGTGTGAGGCGAGTGCGATAGAAATCATTATGTCCGGTACTATGTACTTGAGTTTTGGCTTGTAAGCGACGAAAAGCAGCAGAGTGAAGAACTCGAGCTCGATCGCGTTGAAATACATCACGGTGATCATTTCGTCTTAATTTCTGCTCGTTATTCATGCGAGCTTGCCAGATCATGCTATTAGAGATATCGATCGATGCAGTATTGACGGATGTATTAGATGGTTTGGATACAGAAGGTGGTTTAGACATACTTTCCCTCATTAAAGGTTTTTAATTAACTTATCTCATCTAAGGTTAGCTCAAAGCTTGGTGCAAAAACGGTTAAAAAATAACGCATTTCAGGCGTCTCACGTTCTTTTAGGGTCAGTAATAAGCGTGCTTTAGCTTGTTCAAATTCATGGTTACCAACCGAAAGTTCCTCTAGGCATTTTAAATAAGCGCATAAGCTATCGGCTTGTTTCACTAGCGCTTGCTCTTCAGGATGGATGGAATCACTAATTAAAAAAGGAGCGAAATCTTCTTGTAGTTCTTCAGGCAGCATCGAAACCAATCTTTTTTCTGCTTCTAATTCAATTTTCTTATATTCTTTCGCAATTTCGGGATTGTGGTATTTCACTGGTGTCGGCAAGTCGCCGGTTAATACTTCACTTGTATCGTGATACATGCCGAGCAAGGCAATTCGTTCAGGATTTACCTTACCGCCAAATTTTTTATTTTTTATGATCGCCAGAGCATGACCCACAAAGGCGACTTGTAAGCTATGTTCGGAAATATTTTCGGCTGAGATTGAACGCATTAATGGCCAACGTTGGATAAGCTTCATCCGTGCAAGGTGGGCAAAGAAATGACTTGGTTGATCTGATGTTGAAAGCTGGGCATGGAGTTTAGATTCGGTATTCATACGGCCTCTTGCTATTGTCGATGCTTGAGAAGATATAGATGCTTGAGAAGAATACAAAACAGGCTTCAGTTTAAAAGCTGAAGCCTGAGGCATAATTATTGAGAGTAGGTTGACAAGAACCGTTCGAAACGTCCGATCGCGATTTCTAAATCTTCTACATACGGTAAAGTGACAATGCGGAAGTGATCGGGTTGCTTCCAGTTAAAGCCAGTACCTTGAACCAGAAGCACTTTTTCTTGAATTAAGAAATCAAGCACCATTTTGGCATCATCTTTGATTTTGTATTTTTTAGTGTCGATTTTTGGAAATAAATACATCGCACCTTTCGGTTTTACACAAGTAATACCCGGGATCTGTGTGATCAGTTCATACGCTTTATTTCGTTGTTCCAATAAGCGTCCACCAGGTAGGAGTAATTCATTAATACTTTGGTAACCGCCTAGCGCCGTTTGAATCGCGTGTTGCATTGGTACGTTGGCACATAGTCGCATTGACGCGAGCATATCCAGGCCATCCACATAGCCTTTTGCTAAATGTTTAGGGCCGGTTAAGAACATCCAGCCACCACGGAAGCCACAAACACGATAAGCTTTAGACAAACCATTGAAGGTTGCCATTAAAACATCGTCGGCTAGTGTAGCAATTGAAGTGTGAGTTGCGCCGTCATAGAGAACTTTATCGTAAATTTCATCAGCAAAAATAATCAGCCCATGCTGGCGTGCAATCTCAACCACTTGTACCAAAAAGTCTCGGCTGTATACCGCACCAGTTGGGTTGTTGGGATTTATCAGTACAATACCACGAGTGTTTGGTGTGATTTTTTTCTTAATATCGTCTAAATCTGGATACCAATCGGAAGATTCATCACAAATATAATGAACCGGTTTTCCACCTGCGAGTGATGCGGCAGCTGTCCATAATGGATAATCTGGCGCGGGGATTAATATCTCGTCACCATTATTTAGTAAGGCTTGCAGTGACATTACGATCAGCTCTGAAGCGCCATTACCAATATAGACATCTTCAACTTCTAAATCACGTAACCCTAATTTTTGATAATGCTGTACGACCGCTTTACGCGCAGAATAAATACCTTTGGAGTCACAATAACCTTGAGAGGTAGGCAGGTTACGAATTACATCAACTAAGATTTCATCAGGGGCAGCAAAACCAAATGGGGCGGGGTTGCCAATATTGAGTTTTAATATTTTTTGCCCTTCTTCTTCCATGCGTTTGGCATGTTTTAAGATTGGACCTCGAATGTCGTAACAAACATTATCGAGTTTTGATGACATCTCGATGTTTTTCATGGCAGCTCTCAGGTGGTGAAAAAATAGTGTGATTTAAGTTACACTATTTTTTAGGCGCAAACCACTGAAAATGCAGGCAGAGATAGCAAAATGAGTAGTATTTTTATCTGAATGATTATTGGCCTTAAAACCGAAAGGAAACGCAGTCTTAATGATTTATTTATTGATATCAGCTGATTGTTTGATTTGAGACAACTGAATACTTAAATTGTGACCTAATTAGATCCAAAATCGCTGTCATATCAAGTGGCTAACCATTAGAATAATTAAAAATTAGTTTAAGCTTTAAAGTAGTGAAAATAGAGTGAGAGGTTGGCTTGTCTGAATTGCATCGAGTGATTTTATCTTTAATTGAGCGAGTAGAAAGCGAACCAGTACTGGAGGGAACCCGCCTGAGTGAAGTGGTTACTATACCCAGTGATTTTAGTGGTATTGATTGGCTAGAAGCCCAGCCTTTATTTCCTAAGTTTTATTGGCAATCTCGTGATAGTCGCGAAGAAGTTGTCGTGTTGGATCAATTGCATTCATTTACCGATCCTCTCGCTGCGTATACTATTTTAGGTGAGAATCAAAGAGTATGGGGTGGTAAAGCTTTCGACCATGAGCAATCGAAGACTCAGCGCCAGTCATGTTACTTCTTCCTACCTATTATTGAATTGAGTCGACAGGATGAAATCTGGACTCTAAACGTTAATTTATCGAACGATCCACAACGAATCTTACATGCTCTATATCAATTAAAAATGGATTATAGCGAGATCCCGCCACTACAGACTCAAATTGGCACCATTCATTACTCTCCTCAATTTAACGAATGGCAGCATATCGTCAATAAAGCACTAACGGCTATAAATCACGATGAATTTGAAAAAGTAGTCTTAGCTCGAAAAACACGAGTCGAGTTACCAGCCCCCATTAGAGCTTCTCATCTTTTAAAAGCAAGTCGGGCAATTAACCACAATAGTTTTCATTTTTTATTATCATTTTCTGACCATCATGGTTTTACCGGATCGACACCAGAGCGCTTGTACAGTCGCATTGACGATATGTTAGAAACGGAGGCATTAGCAGGTACGGTTGGACGTAGCGATAATCCTGATGACGATGCGCGCTTGTCACAATGGCTATTATCGGATGATAAGAATTTACGTGAAAATCAAATTGTGGTGGATGATATTGTTCAATGTTTAGCGCCTCATACTGAAAGTATTGATGTTCAAACTGATGTGCAGTTGATTCGACTCAGAAAAGTTCAACATCTTATTCGGCGTATTCATGCCAGACTTAAATTAGGAATTAAAGGAATACATTTACTTTCGGCTTTGCAGCCTACCGCCGCCATGGCTGGGTTGCCGAGAGAAGATGCAATTCAATTTATTCGAATGAATGAGCCATTTACTCGAGGCTGGTATAGTGGCTCTGTCGGCTACTTTGGGCATGAAAAAGCCGAGTTTTGTGTTGCGATTCGCAGTGCGTTGATCAATGACAATACCGTGAAGCTTTACGCTGGGGCAGGAATTGTCACTGGTTCTGAAGCTAAATATGAATGGCAGGAGCTTAATCGTAAAACGGCGACGTTACTGAGTCTTATTTCTGAACATAATGATAATGAGGAGCCCGCGTGAGTCAGGCTGGAATCAACCGTATTTGGGCGCAAGCTATTTTAGACGTTTTGGCTAGCCATGATGTTAAGCACATTTGTATTGCGCCGGGATCGCGTTCTACGCCATTAAGCCTAGAAGCCTTAGAGCTTGCGCAGCGTCGTGGGGTCACCATTCATACTCATTTTGATGAACGAGGTCTGGCTTTTCTGGCTTTAGGCCTTGCAAAATCAGCGCAAGCCAAAGATTCTCCACAACGTGTGGCGGTCATTGTTACATCTGGAACGGCCGTTGCAAACTTATTACCCGCGGTAGCTGAAACGGGGCTGACTGGAGAGGCATTGGTTTTATTGACAGCAGATAGACCGGAAGATCTTATTGGCGTTGGGGCAAATCAAGCGATTCAGCAACAAGGTATTTTTTCTTCTCATGTTGTCAAAAGTATCCATTTGCCAAGCCCAAGTATTGAATCATCATTGGCTGACTGTTTAGGTGAAATTCAATCAGGTTTGAATTTACAAATGCAATACGGTGGCGCTTTACATATTAACTGCCCCTATCCTGAACCGCTTTATATACAATCTGAGCAAGAGAAATCTCAATATTTACCTTATTTGAAAAAATCCTTATTGGATGCCGAGTTTAATTCAAACCAATGCACGCCCATGAATCAAGTCAATGATGGCGTTAAGAGCATTCGCATTGCTGAAGTTGAGAATGAAAGGCAACAAACCTTATTAAATCAACTTAGCCGGAAAAAGGGTGTGATTGTTATCGGTAAAGTTCCTTTTGGACAAGCTTGTTATGCTCGGAAATTAGCTCAACAGTTAGGCTGGCCTTTATTGAGTGACCCACAAAGCGGGATAACCAGTCATTGGGCTCATTATGATCTCTGGCTGCAGCATGAAAGTTATCAAAAACGGTTATCTCAAGCGGATTGTATTTTACAGTTTGGCGCTCGTTTCGTATCTAAACGCTTAGGTTTTTGGATCCGCTCGATGGCAAACCATGATACTTGTCCTTATTGGGTATTTGATCCCTCGAACAGTGTTCTAAACTCCGATCATCTGCCACAATTACGAACCGTTGCTTCAGTGGAAGATTCGGTGCGATTATTAGAAAGCGCAATACAAGGTCAGCGTTGTGAAACCTATGGTTGGGGAGATGATATACAAGCGGCGGCTTTTGTAGTCCAGCATGCGGCGTTAAAGTTAACCGCTCAAGATGAAGTCGTTGATACTGGAATTGTTGATAAGGGGCTGACTGAATGCCAGCTTGCTCTACAGTTGGGTCAGATTCTATCGCGGCTAAATTCAGCTGATTTATTCATTGGTAACAGTTTGATTGTCCGTCTTGTCGACATGCTCAGTGCGATACCGGATACATCGGTTTATACTAATCGAGGTGCTTCTGGTATTGATGGGCTTATTGCTACTTCTGCTGGTGTGCAACGAGGCAATCAACAAGCGATGTTAACTCTCATTGGTGATATGTCATTATTGTATGATCTGAATTCTTTAGCGCTGTTATCTCATGTTTCTAAGCCACATGTGGTGATTGTAACTAATAATGATGGCGGGGCGATTTTTGATCTATTACCCGTTCCAGATGCACAAAAACAGACTCTTTATCAAATGCCACACGGCTATCAGTTTGAGTTTTCAGCAAAACAATTTGGCTTAGATTACGCGCAACCGACACAGTTCAGTCAGTGTTTAGATAGCATACAAAATTATGTGGAACGTTTTAGTCAAGGCGATACACAGGCAGCTTTAGTCATTGAAGTGGTAACAGCACCAGAGCAAGCATCCACCCAAATTCAAACCATTGTACAGGCGGTAAAAGATCATGTTGTATAGCCAAGTAGTCGATAAATCAAATGAAGTGGATTCAGTTCAGCCGATTCCGGTTTTTTTGCATGGGTTTTTAGGATCAACGCTAGATTGGCAAGAGTGTTTGTCTTATCTAAAAATACCTCAGTCGATCCAAGTTGACTTGCCTTGCCATGGAATGAGTAAGTATTGTGAAGTCATTGATTTTGATGCAGCTTGCCAACAAATTCAGCTTACCGTATTAGCGCAATTGAAAAAGCGTAATTTAGCGTTGAACTCCTCGCTAGTTCTGGTTGGTTATTCTTTAGGTGCTCGTATTGGCATGTACGCGATTGCTAAAAAAGCATTACCTGAATTGAACGTGAAAGCGGCTATTTTTGAAGGCGGAAGTTTTGGTTTTCAAAATGAAGAGGATAGGCTTTTACGTTGGGAAGGCGATAAACATTGGTCAAAGCGTTTTGCTACCGAAGCCATTGATGAAGTGTTATATGATTGGTATCAGCAGGGTGTATTTTCTTCTCTAACCGAAGATCAGCGTGAAGATTTAGTTGAGGTCAGAAGTGATAATTTAGGGTCTCAATTAGGATGTATGTTGCGTGCTACCTCGTTATCTAAGCAGCCTTATTTATTGGATGATTTAAAAGCGCAGCCCCTTCCTTTATTGTATTTATATGGTGAGCATGATGAAAAATTTAAATCGGTAGCGGAGCAAAGTGGTCTGAATACTAAGGAAGTGATCAATGCCGGTCATAATGCGCATAATGAACAACCGCAGCAATATGCCCAATTGGTTGATGATTTTATCCAGTCACTTGGTTTTAAAAAATAAGCGATAAGATTTGTTGTTCTCTATATCCAAGTAAGAGGCATATATATTTGAGTAAGGCGTGTGATGATAATTACATGCCTTTTTACTTTCTATTTATTGATTCTATTTAACATGGTTTCTTATGATGCAAACAATTCGTCAAGCCACTCTTTATCGCTATAAACTGCCAATGGACAGCGGTGTGATCGTTCGTCAGCAACGTTTATCTCAACGTGATGGTTTAATTATTGAGCTGACTGAAAAGGGTCGTACTGTTTATGGTGAGATTGCGCCATTACCTAGTTTTAGTTTGGAGTCGGTTGATCAGGCACAAGATCAGTTATTACCATTATTGGAAATATGGCAATCCTCTGGGCAATGGCCTGAATTTAATAGTTTATTCCCTTCGGTTGCATTTGGGTTATCTATCGCTCAGCTAGAACTGTCTGGCGGATTACCAGCGCAAGGACAATATCTTGCGGCGCCATTATGTACGGGTGATCCAGACGAATTACTGCCTGTATTTGAAAAAATGACGGTAGATCCACTTTTATCAAAACAGCAGCAAGCGCAACAAAAAGTGGCGAAAGTGAAAGTCGGTTTATACGAACCTATTCGTGATGGCATGTTGGTGAATTTATTTTTAGAATCGATTCCCGATCTCTTTCTACGTCTAGATGCGAACCGTAGTTGGTCATTGGAAAAGGCATTGAAATTTGCCCACTATATCGATCCAGAGCTACGTGCTCGAATTGCTTTTTTAGAAGAGCCTTGTCAAACCTTCGAGCAGAGCCTGCAATTTTCACAACAAACTGGTATTAATATCGCTTGGGATGAAACCGTGCAAGAGCAAGCAACACAAGCTGATTTTAGCTTTGAGAATTTATGCCATGCTGGCGTGGATACTATTGTGATTAAACCTACCTTAATTGGTTCTATTGCTCGTTGTTTTCAATTAATTGAACTGGCAGCACAGCATGATATACAAGTAGTGATTAGTTCAAGTTTAGAATCTACGATTGGATTAACACAACTTGCCCGTTTAGCTGCATGGAAAACGCCGCAACAATTGCCAGGTTTAGATACATTGCAATTATTTCAAGTTCAACTGCAAGTTCCTTGGCCGGAAAGTACGTTGCCCGTTGTCTCACTGCTGCAGCAAGAACAAGTCTGGACGAGTGCCTAGTCGATGTGTATTAAGATCTTAGAATTTAGATGTTAATAGACATGTTTTTATATCATGCACGATAAATTGAGTAACAAAACGATGGATCTGATTCAGCATTGGTGCCAAAAAACGACTCAGAACAAGCAACCCCAGTCAGATAAAGCAATTGCATTGATAACGCCACAAGGTTGCTATACTTGGCCTCAGTTGGATCTTTTCGTTCAAAATATGGCAGAGCAATTAGCCCTGCAGGGTGTCGTGCAATCAAGTGTGGTTGCCGCGATTGGGAAAAATCACCATGACTTGGTGATCCTTTACCTAGCTTGTTTACGACTTGGTGCGCTGTGCGCATTAATACCGCCTCAATCACGAGATCTCATTCAGCAAAAATTATCGATCATTCAGGTACAATTTATATGGCTAGGAGAAGGTTGTTCCGCTCTTGATGCATCGATGCTATCTGGATCTCTACTTCGTTTTTTAAAATCAAACGTCTCCATTCATTCAAGCTCGGCTCATTTAGAGTCAATGAATTTTACTCATTACAAGAACAGCAATCTTGCCAGCATTGTTTTTACTTCAGGCTCAACCGGTGTCCCTAAAGCTGTGGTGCATTCGGCAAGTCAGCATTTAGCAAGTGCGAAGGGCTTAACCTCGGAATTTGAGTTTACCTCTAAAGATTCATGGCTATTAAGTTTGCCTATGTACCATGTCTCAGGATTGTCGATTATTTGGCGTTGGCTTAATCAAGGTGCGCAATTAGTTATTGGCACTGGTCAGTTATCGCAAGATATTCAACTTGTTACGCATGCCTCTTTAGTCCCTGTTCAGCTACAGAATTTATTAGCTGAAGGGAAACCAAGTTCACTTAAACGGGTGTTATTGGGGGGGGCACATATTCCTTTACCGTTAACAGAAACAGCGATAAAGCAAGGGATTGAATGTTGGGTTGGATATGGGATGACAGAGACTGCCTCAAACGTGATTGCCAAAAAATGCGATGGTTCAGCGACCTCTGGTCATGTATTACCTCATCGGAAAGTAAAAATTGAAGATGGCCGCATCTATGTGGCGGGTGAAACATTAGCAGTTGGGTACTTGTCTTATGGCAAGATCACACCTTTAGTGACAGGTGCTCAGCCTTGGTTTGATACTAAAGATTTGGGTATGAAGCATGAGGTTGCAGGTGGTTTAATGGAAATTGAAGTGCTAGGTAGATCCGATAATTTATTTATTTCGGGTGGTGAGAATATTCACTGTGAGGAAATTGAAGCGGCGCTTGCTAAGCATCCCGATATCCAACAAGTATTGGTTATTCCTATCGTTAATCAGCAATATGGTCATCGTCCTGTCGCATTTTTACAAACTAATAAATTATTACAAGGCTCAGATTATCAAACTTTCTTGCAGCCTTATTTGGATAAGTTTAAGTGTCCAGATATTTATTATTTATTGCCTGAGGATTTACTTTCTACTGGGATTAAAATTTCTCGTGCTGATCTTAAAGATTATTATGCTCAGCATCTGCAAAATAAAATGACCTAAATTAAAAATTGAAAACTAATGGTTATGAATTAGTCCAAAACTGAATTTATTCATTTACCAATGCTTACTCCATACTTAACGCCATTGAAATTGCATAATTAACTTTCAAAGGATGGGGTATGAAGACGACATTGATAGTGGCGATATTTGCGCTAATTGCAATATCGATTTATTCAGAAGGGATAGTTTCTGCTCTTGCAGAGTTCATAGCGTTCGCATTGGTTGTTGTTGCAGCATTTAAATATCAACGAGCAAAGAAAGCATTAAAACATGAGACTCAATATGAACCCCATGTTTAGATGTGCTGTTAAACAATACTGGTTGGGAATGATTATTGAATGTGAGTTAGGATCCAAGTTAACGAACTTACTGAAATAATGATCCACAAAACCACACCAAATATCATCGGTTTAGGACCAGTATCTTTTAGTTTTTGAATCGAAATACCACAACCTATTAAGAATAAACATAGTACTAAAGTCTGTTTAGCAAAATCATAAATAGCATGATAAACGTGACTAAATTGTGGCACTTGATCACTGAACACAATGGCGGCGCAATAAAATAGGATAAAGAATGGAATGGTGATTTTCTTGCTGTCATTCTTAAACATTAATGCACTAATGAATGCGACAGGAACAATCCATAACGCGCGTGCTAATTTTAATGTTGTAGCGATTTGTAGAGATTGCTCCCCATAGGCTTGCGCCGCTCCGACAACCGAAGAGGTATCGTGAATGGCAATGGCAGCCCAAGTACCAAATTGAGTCTGACTTAAACCCAATGCATGCCCAATAACAGGGAATAAGAATAATGCGATTGAGTTTAATACGTAGACGACCGCTAAAGACATGGCCACAGGCTGATCTTTTGCGTTAATTGCAGGAGCAACCGCTGCAATCGCACTCCCGCCACAAATTGCTGTACCTGACGCAATTAAGTGCCCAGTTTCTCTTTCTAATCCCATACGCTTAGCCAATAAAGTACCGATGATCAAGGTGCTGAAAATAGTACTTACGATGATACCGAAACCATTTTCTGTGGCGGTAATTGCCTGTTGAATATTGATACCAAAACCTAAACCAACGATAGAGTAAGCCAGTAATTTTTTAGTGAGCTTAGTTAAAGGGATAGTGTGGGGAACAAACCCAAAAGAGGTTAATAGGAAACCGATGATGAGCGCGATAGGTGAGTCGACCCATGGCGTAAAACACATCAGTGCCGCAAAAGTGAAAAGACCATATTGGCGTAGGTAGTAAGTCATAAAAAACCTATTATAAGGAAGTAAAAGAGAGTTTGATCATACCTAATTTTAACGAACAGTTAAGTTTAATATATTTAACATTACGTTTAGTTATTCTAAACGAAGTAATGATTCGTGCTCTTAGATCAAGCCACTTTAATGTTTAATCTTTCTATATATAAGCAAGATAACCAATGCATTAAACAGGGCTAGTAGTTCGAAGAAGTTTGGGATCGACAGATGAAGAAGACTCAAACATATAATGCTAATAACAGCACTTCCCACCATAAATATTGCGTTATAAATATTATTAGCAGCTATGACTTGGGCTCGTTGATGGGGTTGTGCTAGAACTTGCATCTGAGTATATAAAGGCACAATAAATAGACCGCCAGAAACCCCTAGACCGAATAAACTTGCAAAGACCAACCATAGTGATGGATTACTTATAAATTCCCATAAGGAGTTAGATGGGGCGATAAATGCAGGGGTTGTGGCGCCAAGTAAGAAGCTAAAGATGGAAATGAGTATTCCACCCCATATGACTAAGCTTAAACGAACTTGCTGGTTGGATAATTTGGCACACAACAGTGAACCTACAGCGATACCGACCGAGAACAATGTTAGTAATAAAGAAACACCGGTTTGGTTGCCAAGTAAATGTACTTTTGTAAAATTAGGAAATTGTGTTAAATAGCAAGCGCCTAGAAACCAGAACCAACTAATAGCTATAATTGATAAATAAATGTGGCTGTCTTGCTTGGCAATGATGAATGTTTGTTTTGTTTGTTTAATAGGCTGCCAGCAAAAATCGTGTTGACTAGATTCTGTGGGTGCGTTTGGAATAAATCGACTAGCCATAAAACCAAGCACTGAAAATAATACGACCATTGTTGCTGCTAGCGTTGTTGCGTGCTCTGATTCGGCAATGAAACCTGCGACAATTGTACCTAATAAAATAGCAAGAAAAGTACCCGTTTCAACTAATGCATTTCCGGAGACTAATTCTTTTTCTTTTAAGTGTTGGGGTAATAATGCGTATTTTACAGGGCCAAAAAATGCAGATTGAGTCCCCATTAAAAAAAGTAGAATTAACAGAGTTAGGTAGCTTTGGTATAAAAACCCGATGACGGCCAGTAGCATAATAATAACCTCTGCCAACTTTATGATACGAATGAGTTTGGATTTTTCATATCTGTCTGCGAGCACCCCAGCGGCGGCAGAAAAGAGGAAAAAAGGCAGAATAAAGAGACCAGCGGCAAGATTGATAAAAGTGTTGGAGGAAACGGGAAGAGTATTGCTGGCAGCGAAAGCGACAAATAATAATAATGTATTTTTGAAAATGTTATCGTTAAATGCACCAAGAAACTGAGTGATAAAATAAGGCAGAAAACGACGTTTAGTTAATAAATCTGATGACATAGTGTTCTGCCTTAATTAATGATATTTAATATATTTTATTCATATGCAGAAAAATAGTTGTCCAAAAAATTTTTAATCAAGGCTTTGCCTTCAAGGTCGGATTGAGTGTAAAACTGTTCTCCAATACTTAGCTCAGTAATGCCGTGTACTGCGCCCCAAATCACTCGACTTGTCATGATTACTTTTTGTGTATTTTGAGTCGGTTCCATCGCGAGAATTTGTTTTTCTAAGATTTGCGTTATGCGATATATCCTTTCTCCCGCATGCAACGGTAACGGGTCGCCATGCATGTTATGCTCAAAAACTAATTGCCAGCGGTGTGGTTGAGCAATCGCAAAGTCATAGTAATATAGAGAAAATGCTTCTAAGGTTTGGCGAGGCGTTAAGTTTTGAGCTTCAATTTCTTCATATTTTTGATAGAGTTCATCGAGGGTTTTCCCAACTACTTCTAGCAGCAGTAGATTATAGCTGCCAAATACATTAATCAGAGTACTAGGAACATAACCAATCATAGTGGCGATCTTTCGTAAACTTAATGAATGATAAGGGCGTGTTTCTAAAAAATCATTCACCTTTTCTAATGTTAACGCAAATAACTCTTCACGAGTGTGATCATTTCTTCTAGCCATGGAAAACCGTAAGTTAAGTCAGTAGTTTAGATGAATGATACGGAGATTGTCAGTGTAAGGTCAAGATGTTATCTGACTATTTTAGTTGGTTTTGCAATATCCTGATACATAGCAGCGGTAGACTCGTGTTAGAGAAGGATTATGATGCTTCTAGATTCTTCAATTTAATAAGAAAGGAATATTATGAAACGTTTTCTTGTCATGATGGTTGCATTGGTGACCGTGACTATGATGTCAGTGCCGAGTGCAGAGGCGAAACGCTTCGGTGGTGGTAAGTCATTTGGTAAAAGCTTTAAAACCGCACCAGCACCTAAACAAAATGTACAAAATACCAATAGCTTAAATAAACAACCAGCGGCTGCGGGTACTAAACGTGGCGGTATGATGGGCGGGATGTTAGGTGGTCTACTGGCTGGTGGTTTATTGGCTTCATTGTTTATGGGTGGCGGTTTTGAAGGTATTCAATTCTTCGATATCTTAATCATGGCTGGTATTGCTTTTGTGGCCTTTAAGTTATTTAGAGGCATGATGGGGGCGAAACAAGGCTCGATGAATAGAGGGCCACAAGCGGCTTATTCTGCTGGAGCGATGAATCGTCAGCAATTTGAGCAACCGAATGTGCAAAATTTTGAACAGCCACAAAATACAGGTGGATTTGGCGCTACTGGGCAATCAGATGTGCCATATAATTTCCCTCCAGGCTTTGATAAAGCGGCTTTTGTTGAAGGATCTCGTGAGCATTACCGAACCTTACAGGGTGCGTGGAACTTTAATCAATTAGAAACCATTGAAGAATATGTGTCGCCGAGCTTATTTGAGCAATTGAAAGAAGAACGTGCACAACTTACGGGTGAACAGCATACTGATGTCATGTATGTGGATACTGAAATTGTGCGCGGCGAATACGATGCATCTAAAGCTCAATTAAGCTTGCAGTTTACTGGTCGCTATCGTGATACGGTTGAAGGTCTTGAAGAGGACATTGATGAGGTTTGGCATTTAGAGCGTGATTTAACAGCTCAAAATGCACCTTGGCTGATTGTCGGAATTCAAACTAACGTTTAGCATAAGCGTTACTTACATTGAAATTAATCTCTTAAAGCCAGCATGATTTTGCTGGTTTTTTTTGTGCCTATAGTTTATGTCATATCCATTCTTACGCGTTCCTACCTATAAATAAGACTCACTATCTTAATCATTTTAATTTGGGTGATTTGTAACAGATATAAATATTATGAAACATATTGACACATATTGGAATATAATTAGAATGATAAGCCTTCTCATTATCGGTAAGTGTTGTGTATGTTTTTTGTTCCCTATTTGATCATGTTGCGAGAAGGGCTTGAAGCCACTCTGATTGTTGTTTTGATTGCCAGCTACCTTAAAAAAACGGGTCAGCAACAGTGGATGAAGTTTGTATGGCTTGGCATTGTTTGTGCCGTTATTTTATGTGCGGGACTTGGGCTAGCAATTGAAGCAGTGAGTGGTGAGTTTCCCCAGCAACAACAAGAATTGTTTGAGGGCATCGTTGCTGCCATCGCTGTTGTTATGCTGACGTATATGGTGTTTTGGATGCAGCACGCTGGCCAACATATTAATCAGCAATTAAAAAATGCCGTTGATGGGGCAATTAATCGAGCTGATGGCCAAGTCAAGGCATTAATTTTAATGGTTTTTTTAGCGGTTTCTCGTGAAGGGTTGGAATCGGTTTTTTTCCTTATTGCCGCTTTTTCACAAGATGTCGGCGTCATGGCGCCATTGGGAGCACTCTGTGGATTAGCCAGTGCAGTTTTACTTGGTTGTTTTTTATATTGGGGCGGTGTTCGTCTGCCTCTTGCCAGCTTTTTCCGCTGGACCGCGTTACTTATCTTATTTGTGGCCGCCGGACTTGCCGCCGGTGCTATTCGTGCTTTCCATGAAGCGGGTATCTGGAATCATTTCCAATCTCTTGCTTTTGATGCGAGCACTATTTTATCGACTCACAGTGTTTTTGGTACCTTGCTTGAAGGGCTATTTGGTTACCAAGAAACACCAACATTGAGTGAAGTATTTACTTATTTCTTATATCTAATACCAGCTTTAGGTTGGTTCTATTTTCGATCGTTCAAGACGGAACCTCTAACTAAACACAGGAATGTTTAATATGAAATCTGCGCTAAATCGTTTTATTTTACACTCATTACTTGCCACTGTTGCGTTGCAAGCTAATGCTGCAACGGATCAATCGGCTCTTGTAGAGCCGATGACAGAATACAAATTGTACGTGATCGATCAAGTCGGACAATTAGTGAAAGATACTGAACTGTTTACGACTGCAGTTGAAAGTGGTGATGTTGAGAAAGCAAAAACCTTATACGCACCTGCGCGAGTTCATTATGAAAGAATTGAACCGGTAGCCGAATTGTTTGCCGATTTAGATGCCAGTATGGATGCCCGTGCAGATGATTATGAAAAAGGTGAGAATGATGAGAAGTTTTCAGGTTTTCACCGTATTGAGCATGCACTTTGGGTGAATAATTCTACCGATGGTATGGATAAATATGCCAAGCAGCTATTAACAGATGTCAAAGATTTGGAAGCACGCTTGACTAAACTCGCTTTTCCGCCAAGCAATGTGGTTGATGGCGCAGCAGCCTTAATTGAAGAAGTCGCAGCGACTAAAATCAGTGGTGAAGAAGACCGTTATAGTCATACCGATCTATGGGATTTCCAAGCTAACGTTGACGGCGCTAAAAAAATTGTTGATTTACTTCGTCCATTATTAGACCAAGAAAATCCGAAGTTGGTCGCTAAAGTGGATAAAAACTTTGCCACTGTGGACGGAATATTGGCTAAATATCGTGTTGGCGATGGTTTTCAATCGTATGAAAAATTATCGGATTCTGACCGTAAGTTATTACAAGGCCCTGTTACTGTGCTGGCAGAAGATTTATCGCAGCTACGTGGAATTTTAGGTTTAAATTAATCATCTCTGATGTTGGGATAGTCGTAATGGAAATGATGTTATCGAACAATGGCCGCAGCTCTAAAGCGGCTATTTTATTACTGCTCTTAGGTGGTATGGGCTTTACCTGTATTCCAGCGCAAGCTGATGAATTACCGCAAGTAAAGGTCTCTGTAACAGATAAACAGTGTCAACCCATGACAATGAATTTACCAGCGGGAAAAACGCAATTCATCATCAAAAATGACAGTATGAGAGCGTTAGAGTGGGAAATTCTAGACGGTGTGATGGTGGTTGCTGAGCGGGAAAATATTGCTCCGGGTTTTTATCAAAAAATGACGGTTAATCTAGAGCCAGGTGAATATCAAACAACGTGTGGTTTATTAACCAATCCAAGAGGAACGTTATCGGTATCTAATCCTTCAGATAAACGTTATCAGATTAAACAAGAAGATATGATCACGGTGGCGGCAGAATATAAATTCTACTTGATTCGTTTAACCCAAAAGCTAAGCCAGTGGGTGGCTCAAGATAAGCCGGTGATCTCCGATGAGATCGCGGATGATTACTATCGTGCTCATTCACTTATGGGAGCATTTAGCGATATAGATAAAACAGATTTACTGGCTGATGGACAAATCACGCGATTAAATACGCAAATTGAACAATGGAAAAAAGTGGCGCGTAGCCAAACATTGACCGCGATAGAGGTATCCACCCAATTACAACAAGTCACAGAACCAAGCTCCCATTCCTCTAAGCCTAGTTCATCAAATCAATTCTCTGTGAATCAATGGCAAGGTGAGCAGGGAAGTATTCAACAATGGATTGATGTTCTATCGCCACTGCTAACTAAAGTGGATGCTAGTTTGTTGAGCCAAGTTCAGCAAGATATGAAGCAATGGCAGCAAGGTAATATTGACCTAGTCCGTAATAAAGTAAATCACGATTTAGTGTTAATTTCACAACATCTCATAGGGGATAAATAATCATGAATTGCCCGTTTCATTCTTTAATCCAACATACCTCGTCTGAAAAATCAATATCGACAGAACCTGAGAGACGAAAATTATTAAAAGGTATGTTGGGGGTAGCAGGAAGTGCATTGGCATTAACGGGTATGGCTCGAGCAGCGGCAGCAGAAAATAGTCATACCGATATCAACACTGAACTAACACCTGCATTTGACAGCGAAAATTATTCACAGGAATTTTATGGACAACATCAAAGCGGTGTCATAACACCACAGCAAGCGAGTTTATCGCTTATTGCCTTTGATGTGATAGCAATGGATAAGGAAAGTTTAGTTGAGCTTTTTAAGACACTGACCGAACGTTGTGAGTTTTTAATGCAGGGTGGGGTTGCACCGCATAAAGATGCACAATATCCACCTTTGGATTCGGGTATATTAGGTCCTAAAATTCATCCAGATAATTTAACCATCACTGTATCGGTAGGGAATTCATTATTTGATGAACGATTCGGTCTTAATGATCAAAAACCAATTCATCTACAAAAAATGGTTGAATTTTCTAATGATGGATTAAAATCAGAATGGTGTCATGGGGATTTATTAATTCAAATTTGTGCTAATAGTCCTGATACCACGATGCATGCTTTGCGAGATATCATTAAACATACTCCTGCTTCACTAGCTGTACGTTGGCGGCGTGATGGTTTTATATCACCATATGTGGCAGCATCAATGGGTAAAAGGACACCAACGAATCTACTTGGTTTTAAAGATGGCACGATAAATCCGACAGGATCTGATACGGCTGCATTAGATAAAATGTTATGGGTGAATTCGAAACAAGAGCCTGAATGGACGATGGGCGGAAGCTATCAAGCCATCCGGTTAATTCGATTTTTTGTAGAGCGTTGGGATAGAACACCATTACAAGAACAAGAAACAATTTTCGGTCGAAATAGAGATAGTGGGGCGCCATTAGGTAAAGTACACGAACGTGATGATCCTGATTATGGTTCCGATCCTTTAGGGAAGCGTGTTCCATTGGATTCACATATGCGTTTAGCTAACCCTAGAACCGATGGATTTGATGAGTTTTTAATTCTGCGTCGTAGTTATAGCTATTCTTACAGCACGAGTCCATCAGGACAATTAGACGTAGGGCTTCTCTTTATTTCTTATCAAGCTGATTTACAAAAAGGCTTTATTGACACACAAAAACGATTGGATGGAGAGCCATTAGAGGAATACATTAAACCTTTTGGAGGCGGGTACTTTTTTGCCTTGCCGGGCGTAAAACCTGGAGAGTATCTAGCTCAATCATTACTACAATCGGTATAAAAATTTAATAG
>NZ_VHKO01000025.1 GCF_015223435.1 Vibrio hibernica | reverse complement strand
ATTTATTTCGTTAAATTTTATTGATGATTTTAAAAAATGTCTAACCTTGTAGAGGTTGTAATATGGATTTAGTTAAAATGGAAAGCAACCTATCTCAAGCGGTGGTACTTTTAAAAGCGATGGCTAATGAAAGTAGGTTACACATTCTGTGTATTTTGCATGATAAAGAATTATCGGTTGGAGAGTTATGTTTATTGCTTCCTTTAAGTCAATCAGCATTATCTCAGCACTTAGCGTGGTTACGCCGAGATGGGGTAGTTAAAACGAGGAAGGAGTCTCAGACGGTATATTACTCACTGCATAACTCTGAAGTAAAAGCCATGATAGAGCAGTTACACAAGCTGTACAGTGCAAAGAGTGAGGCAAGTTGAGTTCCTAGACTGGTTTTATCCATCTGTAGTTCAGCTGAAGATGTTGAGTCCAATTTTTAGATATAAAAAAACCGGCCTAAGCCGGTTTTTGTGCAATTAAGCTTTAAAATAAAATTAAAGAGCTTTGATTGCTGCAGAGAAGCGAGACTTATGACGAGCAGCTTTATTCTTATGAATAAGGCCTTTAGTCGCCATGCGATCTAGAAGAGGTGTTACTTCAACTAGTGCAGCAGTTGCAGCTTCTTTATCGCCAGCTGTGATAGCAGCGATAGTTTTTTTCATATAAGTGCGCATCATAGAACGACGACTAGCATTATGCTGGCGACGTTTCTCAGCTTGGATAGCGCGCTTCTTAGCAGATTTACTGTTTGCCAAGGGTCTAACTCCCAAAAAACTTTAGTTCGGTGACAATTTAAGGGCGAGGACTATGCCTCTTTCCTACGTGGTTGTCAACAGATTTGTACGAAAACCAAGCTTTACCAAATTAATTTTTGGCGAAGTGTGGTCTACGCGGTTAAGATGGCGTGGATTCTATCAGCATTTGAATTCCAATGCTATTAATTATCTCATCACATGAATAACTCTTGCCACTTTGTTTTATTTTCAATTAGGTGGAGAATTTGTTATTCGTTTTTGTTGTTCCAACTCTTTATATTTGAGGCAAGTGTGAGTAGAAAACTGCTGAAATCTGGGCTTACTGTAAGTGCCATGACTTTTGTTTCTAGGGTATTAGGCCTAGTGCGTGACGTTGTTGTTGCGAATTTAATGGGGGCCGGTGCAGCGGCGGATGTTTTTTTCTTTGCTAATCGAATTCCAAATTTTTTACGTCGCTTATTTGCTGAAGGAGCATTCTCTCAAGCCTTTGTGCCTGTACTAACGGAATATCACGCGTCAGGTGATAAAGATAAAATGCGAGATTTAATCTCTAAAGCCTCAGGTACTTTAGGTGTGCTTGTCACTATTGTTACTTTATTTGGCATTTTAGGCTCTGGAGTGGTAACCGCTATTTTTGGTGCGGGTTGGTTTATGGATTGGCTGAATGGTGGGCCTAATGCGGTTAAATTCGAACTGGCGAGTTTCTTGTTAAAAATTACTTTTCCTTATCTATGGTTTATTACGTTTGTAGCGTTATCGGGCGCCGTATTAAACACGATAGGTAAATTTGCAGTTTCGTCATTTACCCCTGTTTTTCTTAATGTAATGATGATTTTCGCCGCTATTTATATATCACCTCATATGGAACAACCAGAAATTGGCTTGGCAATTGGGGTATTTTTAGGTGGCTTAGTTCAGTTTGGTTTTCAGATCCCGTTTATGTACCGTGAAGGGTTACTTGTTAAGCCTAAGTGGGGTTGGAGCGATCCAGGCGTCAAAAAAATTCGTACCTTAATGATCCCTGCGTTATTTGGTGTTTCGGTTAGTCAAATTAATTTACTACTTGATACTATGGTTGCGAGCTTTCTGATGACGGGGTCAATCAGTTGGTTGTACTACTCTGATCGTTTACTGGAGTTTCCTTTAGGATTATTTGGTATTGCTATTGCAACTGTAATTTTACCTGCGTTATCTCGTAAGCATGTGGATGCAGAATCAAAGGGTTTTTCCAATACCATGGATTGGGGCATTCGGATGGTGATTCTACTTGGGGTTCCAGCCATGATTGGTTTAATGGTACTCGCCAAGCCAATGCTTATGGTATTGTTTATGCGTGGTGAGTTTATGCCAAGTGATGTTAATAATGCGTCATTATCACTTCTTGCTTATGCCTCTGGTTTATTAAATTTCATGCTGATTAAAGTATTAGCGCCAGGGTACTACTCAAGACAAGACACCAAAACACCAGTACGTTACGGCATTATCGCGATGCTGACTAATATGGTATTTAACGCTATTTTTGCTTATCTTTTTGGCTACGTTGGTCTTGCAATGGCAACCTCACTTTCAGCCTTGATTAATATGGTTTTATTGTATCGAGGTTTACACATTGCTGGAGTATATCGTTTATCCCGAGAAACGATTATTTTTGCTTTCAAGGTGATGATTGCTGGTGGCGTCATGACGGCATTATTAAATTGGCAATTAGCCGATATGAGTGTGTGGTTAACTTGGCATATTTCAACTCGTGCATATTGGCTTGTCGGCTTGATTGGTTTGGGCGCGATTGGCTATATAGCGTCAGTGCTCGCTTTTGGCATTAGACTGAAAGATCTCAAAGGCCATTGATCGTTAAGATCCAGATAAACAGCCCTACTGGACTCGCATTACGAAGGCTTTTATGTGTATAATTTGCCAGTTTAATGGACCAAAACCCTGATGATAAGAATCGAATATGGAATTAATCCGAGGCATTCACAATATTAAACCGCATCATCAAGGATGCGTATTGAGTATTGGCAATTTTGATGGTGTGCATTTAGGGCATCAGCAATTACTCAGACGACTGTGTGATCAGGCTGAAGCTTTGAATTTACCTACGGTTGTGATGACATTTGAACCTCAACCTATGGAGTTTTTTGCTAAACAATCAGCGCCGGCCAGATTAACGCGTTTACGTGATAAATTTGTTCAGCTTGCCAAATATAAAATTGATCGATTGCTGTGTATTAATTTTAATAAACATTTTGCAAATTTAACGCCGGATGCCTTTATTCGAGATTTGTTAGTTAAGAATCTAGGCGTGAAATATTTAGTGGTTGGTGATGATTTTCGTTTTGGTAAAAATCGTCAAGGATCATTTAAAGATCTTGTTCAAGCAGGTAAACAATATGGTTTCGATGTTGTGAGTACAGATAGCTTCTGTATGCACACACCTGATAACTGCTCTCAATCGGATCCTATTCGAGTGAGTAGTACTGCGATTAGAGATGCGTTAGCACAAGATCGTTTATTAGAAGCCAAAGCTATGTTGAGCCGTGATTATAGTATTAATGGCCGAGTTTCTCATGGTCGAAAACTTGGTCGAACTATTGGGTTTCCTACCGCAAATATCCCGCTAAAACGAAATGTGTCACCAGTCTCTGGTGTGTATGTTGTTAAAGTATTTGGCGCTGCGAAATTGGACCCAAATGAAAAATGCCCGAATCAATTCATTGCGGGTGGCGTTGCAAATATTGGTAATCGCCCAACCGTCAATGGAGTTCGCCAACAGTTGGAAGTACATTTATTTGATTTCCAACAGAACCTTTACGGCAAACAACTTGAAGTCGTGTTGCTACACAAACTTCGAGATGAAAAAAAGTTCGATGATTTCGGGCTATTGAAACAACAAATAGAATTAGACGCGCAAGCAGCAAGGGTGTGGTTGCTTGAGCACAATATAATTTCACAAACAGTCTGTTAGCTGTTTGGAAACTCCTCATTCATATCGCCCAATGTAACGGAATTAAGAATCGATGACTGATTATAAAAATACTCTGAATCTACCTGAAACAGGGTTTCCAATGAAAGGGAATCTGGCTAATCGTGAGCCAGAAATGCTTAAACGTTGGTACAAAGAAGATCTTTACGGCGAAATTCGTGCTGCAAAGAAAGGCAAAAAATCATTTGTGTTACACGATGGGCCTCCTTATGCCAATGGTGATATCCATATTGGTCATGCCCTAAACAAGATTCTTAAAGATATTATTATTAAATCAAAGACATTATCTGGCTTTGATGCGCCGTATGTTCCAGGTTGGGACTGCCACGGCCTACCAATTGAGCTAATGGTAGAAAAGAAAAAAGGTAAACCAGGTCAGAAGATTTCTGCAGCGGAATTTCGCGAAGAATGTCGTAAATACGCGGCTGGCCAAGTTGAAGGGCAAAAAGATAGCTTTAAGCGTTTAGGCATCATGGGTGAGTGGGAAAAGCCTTACCGCACTATGGATTTTGGAACGGAAGCGAATATCATTCGTTCATTAGGTAAAATCGCAGATAAAGGCCACTTGTTAAAAGGCTTTAAACCAGTTCACTGGTGTACCGATTGTGGTTCTGCATTAGCGGAAGCAGAAGTTGAATACAAAGATAAAGTATCGCCTTCTATCTACGTACGTTTTAAAGCAACCGATGAAGCTGCTGTATTATCTAAGTTTGATTGCAAAGAAGGCCATCAAGGTCAAGGTGATGTATCGATTGTTATTTGGACTACCACGCCGTGGACAATGCCAGCTAACCGCGCCGTATGTCTGCGTGACGATCTTGAATATGTATTGATTCAAGTTGAAGCCAATGGTGAACAACCAGCAGAGCGCATTATCGTGGCTTCTGATCTGGCGACATCGGTTATGGCTGCGGTGAATATTGAGCATTTTCATAATTTAGGCTTTACGAAAGGTTCTGATTTAGAACTGACTCGCTTTAATCACCCATTCTACGACTTTAATGTGCCTGCTATTTTAGGCGAACACGTCACAACTGAATCAGGTACTGGCATTGTTCATACTGCGCCGGGACACGGCCAAGAAGATTTCGTGGTTGGTAAATTGTACGATCTTGAAGTGGCGAACCCTGTTGGTTCTAACGGTGTTTACTTACCGGATACGGAATTATTTGCCGGTCAGCACGTATTTAAAGCCAATGATTCGGTACTTGAAGTATTAAAAAAGCATGGCGCATTATTACATCACCACGCTTATGAACACAGCTACCCGCATTGCTGGCGCCATAAAACGCCAATTATTTTCCGCGCCACACCACAATGGTTCATTTCTATGGATCAAGCTGGCTTACGTGCTAAAGCATTAAGTGAAATTAAAAATGTTCAGTGGATGCCTGAATGGGGTCAAAGCCGTATTGAAGGCATGATCGAAGGTCGTCCAGAATGGTGTATCTCTCGTCAACGTACTTGGGGCGTGCCAATCGCTTTATTCGTACATAAAGAAACCGCTGAATTGCATCCTAACTCACCTGAGCTTATCGAGAAAGTGGCTAAGTTGGTGGAAGAAAAAGGCATTCAAGCATGGTGGGATCTTGATCCTGCTGATTTGATGGGCGAAGCAGACTCAGCGAACTACGAAAAAGTACTGGATACGTTAGATGTATGGTTTGATTCTGGTTCAACACATTACTCTGTGGTTGATAATCGTGAAGAGTTCAATGGCAACAGTGCCGATCTTTATCTGGAAGGTTCGGATCAACACCGTGGTTGGTTCCAATCATCATTGATCACTTCGGTAGCAATGAAAGATAAAGCACCGTACAACCAAGTGTTAACTCATGGTTTTGTCGTGGATGCTAACGGCCGTAAGATGTCGAAATCTATCGGTAATGTGGTTTCACCAAAAGATGTAACCAACAAATTAGGCGCAGACATTCTACGTTTATGGGTGGCCTCTACCGATTACACCGGTGAAGTAGCGGTGTCGGATGAAATTTTAAAACGCAGCGCAGATTCTTATCGTCGTATTCGTAATACTGCACGTTTCTTTCTTGCTAACTTAAATGGCTTTAACCCTGCAACGGATATGGTGGCCGTTGACGATATGGTGGCATTAGATCGTTGGGCGGTAGGGCGTGCACAAGCTGCTCAGAAAGAAATTGTGAAAGCTTATGAAGAGTACAACACTCATGGTGTGACTCAGCGTTTAATGCAGTTTTGTTCTATTGAAATGGGATCATTTTATTTAGATGTTATTAAAGATCGCCAATATACAGCGAAATTGGGCGGTAATGCTCAACGTAGTTGTCAAACGGCGCTTTACTACATTGTAGAAGCTCTTGTTCGTTGGATGGCACCAATTATGTCATTCACGGCAGATGAAATCTGGAATGAAATGCCATCAAAATTGCCAAATGGCGAAGATCGCGAAACATTCGTATTTACTGGCGAATGGTTTGATGGTTTATTTGGGCTGACTGAAGGCGAAGCATTGAATAATGACTTTTGGACTCAAGTTCAATCGGTTCGTGCTGGCGTGAATAAGTTACTTGAAACCGCCCGTAGTGAAAAAACGATTGGCGGCTCCCTTCAAGCTGAAGTAGTGTTATTTGCTGATGATGCATTGGCAGCCAATCTGAATAAACTTGAAGACGAATTGCGTTTTGTACTATTAACGTCTAAAGCTAAAGTTCAACCATTAAGTGCAAAAACGGATGATGCACAAGCAACAGAAGTGGATGGTTTATTTGTTGACGTTACGGCTTCAGAAGCTGAGAAATGTGATCGTTGTTGGCATCATGTTGCTGATGTTGGCACCATTGCAGGGCATGAAAAAATATGTGGCCGTTGTGTGACTAACATTGAAGGCGACGGCGAAGTTCGTAAGTTTGCCTAATGACTAAAGCATTATTCTCAATAAAACAATCTGGTGTTCGCTGGCTATGGCTAGCGGCATTAGTGTTTGTTGCTGATATCAGTATCAAACTAGTGGTTATGAATAACATGGGGTATGGATGGGTCAATCGTATTGAGATTTTACCTTTCTTTAACTTACTGTACGTCCATAATCTTGGTGCAGCTTTTAGCTTTTTAAGCGACCAACCTGGTTGGCAGCGTTGGTTATTTACCGGAATCGCCTTTGTGATTAGTGCCATGTTGATCATATGGATGCGAAAACTACCCGCAACAGAGTGCTGGAATAATCCGGCTTACTCTATGATCATTGGCGGTGCTCTTGGTAATGTATTTGACCGTTTAGTGCATGGCTTTGTAGTTGATTACTTAGATTTTTTCTGGGGAAGTTACCACTGGCCAGCTTTTAACTTAGCAGATGCGGCTATTTGTATTGGTGCGGTGATGATTGTTCTAGATGGCTTTCGATCTAAGAAATAGTCTGCAAAGAGTTAAACCTAGATATTAGCTTGTGATTGATTAGCGCCACTGTTTTTACGGTGGCGCTTTTTTATATCTAAATAACCTGAACTCTGGATAATTTAAGCTAAACAACTTGTTCTTTTAGCGCCTAACTTCGTTAAAATTAACGCAATAGACCAGCTATTGACTCATAATTTTGCCTAGTTATGCATCTAAAATCTCTGCGCAGTTCTGTAAATGATTAAAAAAGACTATAAATTAATAGGTTATAATCTTCCTTATCCAGAGTTCAGGTTAAATATCATATTAGAAGTGGAATATTTAAAGTTAAATTAAACCCACATAACTAAAATTGCCGCCAATGCGACGAGTATTAACCCAACGCCATCTTTAATTCTTATTTTCTGTTTAAGCCATAAGAATGAGATTAGCATGGTGAAAAATATTTCTACTTGGCCGAGGGTTTTTACATAGGGCACAGCTTGTAAGGACATCGCGCTGAACCAACCGATAGAACCTAAGCAACTCGCAATACTGGTTAGCAGTGTTAATTTAGGTCGTTGCCATAAGGCTTGAAGTGTACTTATGTCTGTAGAAGCAATGTAGATCATGAGTAGTAACGTTTGCAGGCTTATCACCAATAATAATACCCAAGCGGCGCTATAAGGAAAAGCT
The DNA here is from genome assembly GCF_015223435.1 of Vibrio hibernica. Taxonomy (GTDB): domain Bacteria; phylum Pseudomonadota; class Gammaproteobacteria; order Enterobacterales; family Vibrionaceae; genus Vibrio; species Vibrio hibernica. The sequence goes on along the minus strand of NZ_VHKO01000025.1, from coordinate 31,113 downwards.
AAGTGTAGCGCGAGGCTGGCTTCTCTTACCCACAGAGACGTTAGCGCAAAAGCCGAACCACAAGCCAGACCAAGAAGTACTATTTTTAGGGAAAGGCTTTTTATACCGGCGGTTGTGCTTAATAAGAAGATCCCAATTCCGCCGATAAATACACCTATCCATCCCAGAAAAGTTAGGCTTGTGCCAAAAAATACTAGGCCTAGTATGGCCGCTGCAAGCGCTTCGCTTTTAGCAAGGCCTGCACCCACAGCATAATTGCTTTGTTTAAATAGAAGTACCATCAGTGCTGTTGCAAGGATCTGCATCAATGAGGCTGCGATAATGTAGCTAATAAATTCAGGTGTAAAATGAGGCAGTGGCGCAGGCTTATACAAATAGAGAGAGACAAGATACAAGGCGGCAATTGGACTCGCCCATAGAAATCTTGCGAGTGTGACCCCTAATGTTTTAACCTCTAAAGATAACTGGCTTTGAAATGCATTACGCCAAGACTGCATAAAAGCGGCAAAAAATGTAAATACAATCCATGTCATATGAAAGCCTATATTGATAATCTCTGTCCGCGGTAGAGCTGTTAAATGTGTAAATTCGTTGAGAGTGACTAGTGGTTCTAATTTTTAATAAGAGCGATTAATCTCTAGGATCTTCGCCAATAACTAATGGCAAAGTAAGAAGCTTACCATCGCGTAAGACTCCCAAGTTGACGTGGGTTCCTGGTCGTATTTCAGTAACCATTTCCATCACGCCTTGGCTATTGATAACTTTATTATCGTCAATACTAATGATGACATCTTTCTCTTTTAAACCGGCTTTTTGAGCAGGGCCATTTGGAGCAATGCTGAGGACTACAATTCCATTTACATGATCTATACCTAGTAGTCGTGCCGCGACAGCATTCATATCTTGCCCATCAATACCGATATAACCACGGATCACACGACCATCTGCAATAATTTTAGTCATTATTTTATTGGCGAGAGCATAAGGAATAGCAAAAGAGATACCATAGGTTTCTAAGTCCGTTGCTTGCTGGAATGATGCCGTATTAATACCGACCAATTCTCCATTGGTATTAACTAAAGCGCCACCAGAGTTACCTTTATTAATTGCAGCATCCGTTTGAATAAAAGCCTGTCGACCATCGGCGCTGACCGATGAACGCCCCGTGGCTGAAATAATACCAAAAGTTGTCGTTTGACCTAGGTTATATGGATTGCCGATCGCGAGTACAACATCACCAACTTTGGCATTATAATTTGGGTTTTGTGGGATGACGGGTAAGTTAGTCATATCAACTTTAAGCACAGCAATATCGGTTTGTTTATCTGTTCCGACTAATTGAGCATTGGAGACTCGGCCATCTTGTAATGCAACAACAACTTGATCAGCTTCGGCTACAACATGATAGTTAGTAATTATGTAGCCTTTATCACTGACAATAACGCCAGAACCTAAGCCTTGAGTCTTGAGTTTTAGATGATCACCTTGAACATATTGTCGGCTATAAATATTGGCGACAGCTGGTCCAGCTCGATGTACAGCATGACTAAAAGACATACGAACAGAATCAATATTATCGGCTTGCGGCTTTTCATTGAAATTAGGTAAGTTCGGGCGTAACGAAGGCATTGAAAATAAAAGGATTACTGCCGTTACTAAGCCAATTAAAATAGGTCGAAGCCAGAATTTCAGCATGTAGCCCTCAGGTAATAAATAGGTTATCGATCTGGGAGAGAATAACATTGGTTATAAAACAAATAAAAGAGAAGTTTGCTATGGTCAGTTTGTTTGGCAATGGAGATAAAAAAACGAGCCATGGTGGGCTCGTTATATTGGATACTTTGAAGAAGTTTGATTAAGAGACTTTATCTAAATTCGGGGAATTCAGGCACTCTTTTTTCTGTTCTTTTAGTAAGCCAGTGGCACCACTAGCATAATCTTTAGGCTGAACGTCTGTGATTTCTTCAGCAATACTTTCTTGCGTTTGCTCTGTTGATTGAGTAATAAAAGGGCTGTCTTGTTGTGATATATTTGGTAATAATTCCGAAGAGGTTTGAGCCATATGTTGATACAGTTTGGTATAGCTTTTACCTAAGGTGTCGAGCATTTCAGCAGCATTTGAAAAATGATCTGATAATTCTTGGCGATGTTGCTCAAGTTCAAATTTGCTTGCTTCTAATTCTTTTTGTAGTTGTTTGTGTTTTTTGTATTCAGGTGTCATCAGGCGCGCAACAATGACGCCAATAATAAGACCTGCGAATAAACCTATTGCAGCATAAAGAAAAGCCATAAAAGCTCCTTGTTGTTGTTTTTTAACATGTTTATTACAACGCTGTTATACATGCTTAAATTACATGTTACTATGACAACACTGCTTGTGAAAGAAAAAGCTGTCCTTAACAATGTCTAGTGTGATCTCTGGGCTATCTTTTCAGTATTGAGTGGTTTAATGATAACAATGACACCAAAACAACAATACCAATATGATCTTGAGCATCGTGGCTATCAGAAAGATCCAGCTCAACTTTTTGCAGTTGAAAAGCTGGATTCTTTGTATCATCAGTTTGTTGAATATGTATCAGCTCCGGTGAAAAAAAATAGTGTGTTTAGCCATTTATGGGGACACAACATCCAGACGAGCCCACCTAAAGGCCTCTATTTTTGGGGCGGAGTAGGGCGTGGCAAGACGTACTTGATGGATTTGTTTTTTGATACGCTACCCTCGTCTAAAAAATCCCGTATGCATTTTCATCGATTTATGTTGCGAGTACATGATGAATTGGGCAGCTTACAACATACGAGTGACCCACTAGAGCTTGTTGCAGACCGACTTAAACAAGAAGCGGATATCATTTGTTTTGATGAGTTTTTTGTTTCTGATATTACAGACGCAATGATTCTAGGAACTCTATTCCAAGCTTTATTTAAACGAAATATGATTTTAGTGGCGACATCGAATATCCCGCCAAAAGATTTATATTATAACGGATTACAAAGAGCTCGTTTTCTCCCTGCGATTAAGTTGATTGAGCAGCATTGCTTAGAAGTGAATATTGATAGCGGTATTGATTATCGCTTTAGGACATTAGAGCAAGCTAAAATTTATCATTATCCACTTGATGATAAATCGCAAAAAGAACTAAACCAATATTATCAACAATTGAGTCATGATGAATTATTCCAGACGAAAAGTATTAAGATTAAGAATAGGGATATATCCGTAATAGGATCCTCTGATGGTGTTTTATATGCGAACTTTAGTCAGTTGTGTGAAAGTGCAAGAAGCCAATCTGACTTTGTAGAAATATCAAAAATCTATCACACTGTTTTACTTTCAGGTGTTAAGCGGATGGGTCGAGAGAATGATAATGCAGCACGTCGTTTTGTTGCATTAGTTGATGAGTTTTACGATCGCAATGTGACGCTTATTTTATCGGCTGAAGTGAAGCTTGAAGACTTATATAAACAAGGTCAGTTAGAGTTTGAGTTTAAGCGTTGTCAATCTCGCCTGGTTGAGATGCAGAGTCTTGATTATCTCTCAAACGAGCATTTATCTTGAAATATAAACGATATAGCTTGCTCCTTCTAAGGAGCTTGCGCTTATACAGCACTTCGTTAGCGCTAAAAGAACGATAAAAATCAAATTTTATAGTTCAAAAAATAGCTTTTTGATTCAATTTCACTCGTAAGTTAAAAAAAAAGACTTTTTTCGCGAAAGTAGATGATTTTTTCCTCACACTTCCCTATAATCCTGCGACCCACCGTTACTGCAGGCGTAATTATTACTCTTTATATAAAAAGAGAAATGATAATGCCGAGAGCACCAACGACTCGAAGGGGTGATGAATGGGACTCTTAGACAGTGGGAGTGAGCTTTCTTATTAGATACTCATTCCTTAAACTATGAATTTAAATTAAACGGGTATTATTAGCATGAAAACTTTCGTTGCTAAACCAGAAACTGTAAAACGCGACTGGTATGTTGTAGACGCTGAAGGTAAAACTCTTGGCCGTCTAGCAAGTGAAATTGCATCTCGCCTACGTGGCAAACATAAAGCTGAGTACACTCCTCACGTTGATACTGGTGATTACATCATCGTTGTAAATGCTGAGAAAGTAGCTGTTACAGGTAACAAAGCGAAGGGTAAAATTTATTACCGTCACACTGAGTTCCCTGGTGGTCTAAAATCAATCTCTTTTGAAAAACTGATTGATCACAAACCAGAAATGGTTATGGAACTAGCTGTTAAAGGTATGCTACCACGTGGTCCTCTTGGCCGTGCTATGTACCGTAAGCTAAAAGTTTACGCTGGCGCTGAGCACAACCATGCTGCTCAACAACCACAAGTACTAGACATCTAATCGAGGATTATCGAAATGGCAGAGAATCAATACTACGGCACTGGCCGTCGCAAAAGCTCAGCTGCTCGTGTTTTCATGAAACCAGGCAGCGGCAACATCGTAATCAACAAACGTGATCTAGACACCTACTTTGGTCGTCCTACTTCACGTATGGTTGTTAAACAACCACTTGAACTTGTTGATATGGTAGAGAAAATCGATCTATACATCACTGTTAAAGGTGGTGGTATTTCTGGTCAAGCTGGTGCGATCCGTCACGGTATCACACGTGCTCTTATGGAATACGATGAAACTCTACGTCCTGCTCTACGCGCAGCTGGCTACGTTACTCGCGACGCACGTTGCGTTGAGCGTAAGAAAGTTGGTCTACGTAAAGCACGTAAAAAACCACAATTCTCTAAGCGTTAATTTTTCGGCAGAGTTTTCTCTGCATGGAGAATCAGCGTCACCAGTTTTCTGGTGTGTGGTTCCAAAAGCTCGACTTCGGTCGGGCTTTTTTGTTATTTATTCTTCCTACCATTTTTTCTTATCCGCTATCTTCCACCCACTTCTTATTTCTGAGCCAACCTTTTATTGCTTTTGTGAGTTCACAAACAAATATGCTTCTAAAGTGTTACGAAAAAGTAGCTTACCCTTGTCTCTCTGAGGGCTTTTCTTTATGATTTAGTATGATAGTGCATGCATTAACGTATACAACATTATAAGCGTGTGTTTTAAAGCTAAAGTCAGGGAATCCTTTTTGTGTTTATTAAGTTAATACAGTCTGAGTGGGAGAATGTTGGATGAGCAATGCGCCTATTAATAATGGTCGTCGGCGCTTTTTGACTGCTACAACTGCGGTTGTTGGCGGAATAGGAGCGGTAGCAGTCGCTGTACCTTTTATAAAATCTTGGAATCCAAGTGAAAGAGCTAAAGCGGCCGGTGCCCCTGTTGAGGTAGATATTGGGAAGTTAGAAGAGGGGCAGCTTGTTCGAGTTGAATGGCGAGGAAAGCCAGTTTGGGTTGTTCGTCGTTCTAAGGCGACATTGGCTGAGCTAAATTCTATTAGTGATAAACTTCGTGATCCAAGTTCAGAACAAGAACAACAACCAGAGTACGCTCATAATACTTATCGATCTATAAAACCTGACTACTTTGTTGCGGTAGGGATTTGTACGCATCTGGGATGTTCACCAACGTATTTACCTGATTCTTTTAGTGAGCAAGTTCAAGGAGTTTCTTCAGGATTCTTCTGTCCATGTCATGGCTCTAAATTTGATTTAGCCGGGCGTGTATTTCAAGGTGTTCCAGCGCCATTGAATTTGGTTGTGCCAGAGCATGGATACCTAACTGACACTCGCATTATTATTGGTGAATCTGTTGATAATGGAAACCAGGGAGGAGAAGCTTAATGCAAGCCTTATTGGATTGGGTAGAAAAGCGCTTACCCGTTATGGATGCTTATAAAAAGCATTTATCTGAATACCCGATGCCTAAGAACTTTAACTTTTGGTATATTTTTGGCTCTTTGGCTATGTTGGTACTGGTTAATCAGATCATCACAGGGATCTGGCTGACGATGAACTACGTGCCTTCTGGAGAGGGAGCATTTGCATCGGTTGAATATATCATGCGTGATGTGCAATATGGCTGGCTACTGCGTTATATGCACTCTACTGGAGCGTCTGCATTTTTTATCGTCGTTTATCTACATATGTTCCGCGGTCTGATTTATGGTTCGTATCAAAAGCCACGTGAGCTATTGTGGATCTTTGGTATGCTCATTTTCTTAGTTCTTATGGCGGAAGCCTTTATGGGATATTTGCTACCTTGGGGACAAATGTCTTATTGGGGTGCGCAGGTCATTATTTCACTATTTGGTGCTATTCCTGTTATTGGTGACGATCTTACCCTATGGATCCGTGGTGATTACGTTATCTCCGGAGCCACATTAAACCGCTTTTTTGCGCTGCACGTTATTGCCTTGCCAATTGTATTATTGCTATTGGTAGTACTGCACGTTTTAGCGTTGCATGAAGTGGGTTCAAATAACCCTGATGGTATTGATACTAAAATACCAAAAACGCCAGATGATAAAGGCGAACACACGACTCAGTTTACATTCCATAAACAATATACGTCTAAGTACAATATTAAAGATTCTATTCCATTTCATCCGTATGGCACGGTGAAGGATATGGTCGGTATCGCAGGGTTCTTAATCTTCTTTAGCTATGTATTGTTCTTTAATCCAGAGATGGGAGGGTACTTCCTTGAACCGCCTAACTTTGAAGCCGCTAATCCGCTGAAAACACCGGAACATATTGCTCCTGTTTGGTACTTTACGCCGTTTTACGCTATTTTACGTGCGGTGCCAGATAAGTTATTGGGAGTTGCAGCAATGGGCGCTTCTATTGTGTTCTTATTCTTACTACCATGGTTTGATCGTTGTAAAGTACGCTCGTATCGTTACCGTAGTAAATGGCATTTAATCAATATTATCCAATTTGTAATTAGCTTTATTGCTCTTGGCGTTTTGGGTACCTTACCTGCCACTCCGCTGTATACACTATTAGCGCAGATCTTCAGCTTAGGGTATTTCATGTTCTTTATCTTGTTGTATGTTTACAGCAAAAATGAAGCGACTAAACCATTACCAGAGAGGGTGACATTTAAATGAAAAAGTCGATTGTAGGGCGTTTGGCTCTGGTTTTCTCATTATCTCTTATGTTGCCCTTATCGGTAATGGCAGCAGGAGGTAATGTTCATCTTGATAAAGCCAATAATGACTTAACTGATCAGGCGTCATTGCAACGAGGGGCTAAAACTTTTATGAGCTATTGCTCAGGTTGCCACTCGACACGATATCAGCGCTATCAACGTGTCGCGACAGACTTGGGTATTCCTGATGATTTAATGAAAGAAAACCTTATATTAGATCCCAATGCAAAAATTGGTGATCTAATGACTAACTCGATACCTGAAAAGGATGCGGCTAAATGGTTTGGTGCACCACCACCTGACTTAACTCTCGTTGCTCGAGTTCGTGGTGTTGATTGGCTATATACTTATTTACGTTCTTTTTATGCAGATCCTACTCGCCCATTTGGTGTGAATAATATTATTTTTCCAAGCGTAGGTATGCCTCATGTATTAGAAGGTTTGCAAGGGATACCAGAGCCAGTCTATACAATTAAAACGGTTGATGGTAAAGAGCATAAAACTGTGACTTCAACTCGAGTTGATAAAATGGGTGAGTTAACCCCTCAAGAGTATGATCAAACTGTTCGTGATCTGGTTAACTTTTTAGAGTATTCAGGTGATCCAGTTAAATTAGAGCGTCATGCTCTTGGTTGGTGGGTGATGGCATTTTTAGTGTTTTTCACTATTATTGTGGTATTGCTGAAAAAAGAGTACTGGCGTGATGTGCATTAATCACTCAACACGATTCAATGAATAATAGTTAGCCTGAATAGCGACAATTATGCTAAAATTGGCTGCTAATTTTTGTGAAATGGAGGCGATAGCCTCCATTATTTTTATTTATGTATGCTGGAGGGCTTATCAATGGCTGTAGCTGCCAATAAACGTTCTGTGATGACTCTATTTTCAAGTGCTTCAGATATGTATAGCCATCAGGTACGTATTGTATTAGCTGAAAAAGGCGTTAGTGTCGAAGTTGAATTAGTTGAAGAAGATAATCTTCCAGCTGAATTAATCGAACTTAATCCTTATAAGTCAGTGCCAACCTTGGTTGATCGTGAGCTTGCACTTTATAATTCAAAAATCATCATGGAATATCTTGATGAGCGTTTTCCTCATCCACCTTTGATGCCTGTTTACCCTGTGGCTCGTGGTAATAGCCGTTTGATGATGTATCGTATTGAGCGTAATTGGTATTCTCAAGTAGAAAAAATCATTAACGGTAATCCTGCTCAAGCAGAAGCTGCTCGTAACAAATTACGCAATGATTTACTGACTCTTGGCCCTGTATTTGCTGAGTATGAATACTTTATGAGCGAAGAGTTTAGTTTAATTGATTGCTATTTGGCTCCACTATTATGGCGCTTACCTGTATTTGGTATTGAGCTGTCTGGCCCGGGTTCAAAAGAGCTTAAAATTTATATGAGTCGTGTTTTTGAACGTGATTCATTCCTTGCTTCTTTAACTGAAGCAGAACGAGAAATGCGATTGGTCCGATAGTCATGGATATGGATAAAATGACGCCAAGACGCCCATATTTAGTTCGCGCTTTTTATGAATGGCTGGCTGATAACGAGCTCACTCCTCATTTAGTTGTTGATGCCACTATGGCAGGAGTTCGTGTACCTTTAGAGTTTGTACAAGATGGCCAGATTATTTTAAATGTTGCTCCTAGAGCAATTGGTAATCTAGAAATGAGTAATGATGCAATCACATTCAGTGCTCGTTTTAGTGGTCGTCCTCACTCTGTGATTGTTCCTATGTATGCAGTTCAAGCTATTTATGCCCGTGAAAATGGCGCCGGAACTATGTTTGAGCCAGAAGATGCTTATAGTATTGAATTGGAAAAAGCAGAATCTGCGGAAGAAGAACCGTCAATGTTAAGCAGTGTTGATGTGGATATTGAAGACGAGTCTTTTGCTCCTCCTCAAGCTGAAGCTAATCAAGACACTCCTACTAAACCTAAAGGTCGTCCAAGTTTGACTATTGTAAAATAAGCATTTCATAAAGCAGTAAGTTAAAGTGAAAAGCAAAAAAGAGAGCATAGATATCTGTAAAGATTTTATGCTCTTTTTTTTTATGCTTTTTGCTGGGGAATAGGGTTGAGTTTTGAGCATTTCCGGTTATGCAAGTGACTCATACTCAGAACTAGATCGTGAATTTTTAACACTCGACATTCTTTCTTCGGTTGATATACTCGTAGGTGTTTAGACGTCTAGATTGCTTATGGAGAATGTGCAATGCCAATCAAGATCCCCGATCAATTACCGGCTTCCGATATATTACGTCAGGAACGGATTTTTATTATGTCAGAAACCCGGGCGACGACGCAGATGATTCGTCCGCTCAAAGTTTTGATCCTAAATTTAATGCCGAAGAAGATCGAAACTGAAACTCAGTTTCTTCGTTTGCTTTCAAATAGCCCATTACAGGTGGATATTGAACTACTTCGTATTGATGACCGTCCCAGTAAAAATACCCCTGAAGAGCATCTAGATAACTTTTATCGTCAGTTTGATATGGTCAAGAATCGAAATTTTGATGGTTTAATTATTACTGGTGCGCCATTAGGGTTAGTACAATTTGAAGATGTGGCTTATTGGGAGCACTTACAAACGGTAATGGAGTGGGCGAATAATCATGTCACTTCCAGCTTATATGTTTGCTGGGCAGCTCAGGCCGGGTTAAAACTTCAATATAATCTCCCGAAACGAACACGTAAAGAAAAACTCTCAGGAGTATATCAGCATGATGTGATTAATGAGTTTGATCCCATTGTGAGAGGGTTTGACGATTCATTTCTTGCTCCGCATTCGCGCTATGCCGATTTTTCGCCAGAATATTTAACTGAACATACCGATTTAGATTTACTTGCTACCTCTTCCGACGCTGGTGTATATCTGGCGGCCACTAAAGATAAGCGCCATGTGTTTGTCACAGGCCATCCTGAATATGATGCGTATACTTTGCATAATGAATATATCCGAGATCTAGCCGAAGGCATGGATCCGACGATTCCTTTGAATTATTACCCTAATGATAACCCCGATAATAAACCTATTGCGAGTTGGCGTAGTCATGGTCATCTGCTTTTTGCCAATTGGTTAAATTATTGTGTATATCAACAAACACCATATGATTTGGATCATTTCTCGATAGATAACTTCACTCGAGATAACTAGCTCTATCTCTCTTATAAAAAAAAGCAGCCTAAAGGCTGCTTTTTTTATGTTTAACATTCTTAGATTTAGCGTTAGTCTTGTTTAGATTCACTGGCTATTTGTGCTTCGGTTGAAGGATCGTCCATTTTCTTTTGAGCAATTTTTGCTTTGTTAATCATAGGAATGATTGTAGAGCCTTGAACCAAAATCGAGAATAATACGACTGCATAGGTCATGACCATGATAATTTCTTTCACATCAATATGAAGAGGGGATACAAAATACTTATCATGAGGTATCGATAGGGCCATCGCTAGAGCAAGACCACCACGCAAACCGCCCCATGTCAAAATGCGTACTGACCATGGGTTATAGGTACGGAAACGTTTAAATCCTTGATATGGAAGCCAAACACTAAGAAAGCGAGCAAATAATACCAATGGAATAGCGATACCCATCATGATCAAATCTTGTATATGGAATTCAAATAATAGCAATGACATACCGATTAATAAGAATAAGATACCATTGAAAAATTCATCGACCAGTTCCCAGAAGTGATCCATATGCTCGGTACTTTCCTTTGAAAATCCGACATAGCGAGTCCAGTTCCCTATCATAATACTTGCTACAACCATCGCGAGAGGGCCTGAAACATCAAGCACTTCAGCGAAGGCATAACCTGCAGTTGGGATACAGATAGTTAAAAGTAGTTCCATCGAGTGATCATTGGTCGAACTTATCAAGTAATGAAATACCAGGCCAAGTACTAAACCATAAGCGATACCACCAACGACCTCTTGTAAAAATAGGCTGATAACACCGCCTGTCGTTGGTTCTTGCCCACTAAAAGCAACGGTAAAGATGGTCACAAAAATAACCAACCCAAAACCATCGTTAAATAGAGACTCACCTTCAATTTGAGTAGAAATTCTCTGAGGGGCCTGAAGTTTTTTCACGATAGCTAATACAGCAATTGGATCGGTTGGTGAAATAAGGGCACCAAACAATAGGCAAAAAATCAAATTAAGGTCGAGATGAATAAGTTGGCATATTCCATATAATGAAAAGCCAATAAAAAAAGTGGAGAATAACGTTGAGCCTAGAGCTAAAACAGTAATTTCCCATTTTTGGTCGGAGAAATGGGGAAGTTTAATGCCTAAACCACCGGCAAAAAGTAAAAACCCTAAAATGCCTTGAAGTAAAAAGTCTTCAAAATTTATTTGTGCCATCGTATGAGAGGCAATATCTACGAGGTTAAACCACCCCATATGACCCGCTATCAAAATAAATAACGATAAAAGCATTGCACCTGCGGTGATCGCAATAGTCGTTTGCATACGACCGAACTTGCTGTTTATTAAAGCAATAATCATCGCAGCAAAGGATAGAAAACAAAGTGTATTGTAAACAGACATGGACCAACCTTGGCTAAGTGTAACAAATTGTATTTGTGTAATTTTCCTGTGCTCTATGATAAAGGTCAATTTATTTTTGTCCATCAACATTAGTTAATAATAAAGAACATTTAATCTACATATTTGATCGGATAAACTTATTTTAGACGTCTAGATTTCTATGGTAGGATAAACCAACATGACATGGAGAGAGGTTGTACTAGGATGGGAAACACTTTAAATCAGCGTATTGGCATCAAAGCGTTATTACAAAAACTATTAGCCCAACGCATCTTATTAATAGATGGTGGTATGGGAACTATGATTCAATCATACAAATTAGAAGAGGCCGATTATCGCGGTGAACGTTTTGTTGATTGGCATAGTGATTTAAAAGGTAATAATGATTTATTGGTGTTAACTCAACCACAGCTTATCAAGCAAATCCATTGTGATTATTTGTCAGCAGGCGCCGATATTCTAGAAACCAATACTTTTAACGCCACCACCATTGCCATGGCCGATTACGACATGGAAAGTTTCAGCGCCGAAATTAATTTTGCTGCGGCTAAACTTGCACGTGAAGCGGCAGATGAATGGACCGCTAAAACACCGGATAAGCCTCGTTTTGTTGCCGGTGTATTAGGGCCAACTAATCGTACTTGTTCTATTTCCCCTGATGTAAATGATCCTGGTTTTCGTAACGTCAGCTTTGATGAGTTAGTTGAAGCCTATTCTGAATCAACTAAAGCGTTGGTTGAAGGTGGCGCGGATCTCATCATGATCGAAACCATTTTTGATACTTTGAATGCTAAAGCGTGTGCTTTCGCGGTATCTTCCGTTTTTGATGAACTTGGCTTTAAATTACCGGTGATGATTTCTGGCACCATTACTGATGCTTCTGGTCGGACGCTTTCCGGACAAACTACCGAGGCTTTCTATAATGCGATGCGCCATATTGAACCGATTTCATTTGGTTTGAACTGTGCACTTGGGCCAAATGAACTTCGTCAATATGTGGCGGAACTATCTCGAATTTCTGAAACATTTGTCTCAGCCCACCCTAATGCCGGGTTACCTAATGCATTTGGTGAATACGATCTTGAGCCGCGTGAAATGGCCGGTCACATTAAAGAATGGGCAGACAGTGGGTTTCTAAATTTGGTCGGTGGTTGTTGTGGGACCACACCTGAGCATATTCGCCAGATGGCGCGTGTGGTTGAAGGCGTGAAACCTCGCTCGCTTCCTGATATTCCTAAAGCGTGTCGTTTATCCGGTTTAGAGCCGGTTACGATTGATAAAGACTCATTATTTGTCAACGTAGGTGAACGAACCAATGTGACGGGTTCAGCAAAATTTAAGCGTCTTATTGTGGATGAACAATATGATGAAGCGCTAGATGTGGCGCGTGAACAAGTTGCCAATGGCGCTCAGATTATTGATATCAATATGGACGAAGGCATGTTAGATGCCAAAGCCTGTATGGAGCGATTTTTAAAGTTATGCGCCTCCGAGCCTGAAATTTCCAAAGTGCCGATCATGGTCGACTCTTCAAAATGGGAAGTGATTGAAGCTGGTTTAAAGTGCATTCAAGGGAAAGGCATTGTTAACTCTATTTCGATGAAAGAAGGCGTTGATAAATTTATCGAGCAAGCCAAGCTGATTCGTCGTTATGGTGCCGCTGTGATTGTGATGGCATTTGATGAGAAAGGTCAAGCCGATACCCGTGAACGAAAAGTGGAAATCTGTAGCAAGGCTTATCACATCTTAGTTGATGAGGTTGGTTTTCCAGCTGAAGATGTTATTTTTGATCCAAATATTTTTGCTATCGCAACTGGTATTGATGAGCATAACAATTACGCGGTTGATTTTATTGAAGCGGTTGGCGAGATCAAAGAAACGCTTCCGTATGCCATGATCTCCGGTGGTGTGTCGAATGTTTCATTCTCATTTCGTGGTAATAACTATGTGCGTGAAGCGATCCATGCGGTTTTCTTATATCACTGTTTTAAGCGTGGTATGGACATGGGGATCGTCAATGCTGGCCAACTGGAAGTTTACGATAATATTCCCGATAAACTGCGTGAAGCGGTGGAAGATGTAGTACTAAACCGCCATTCCGATGCAACCGAAAACCTGCTTGAATTAGCGGAGGAATATCGCTCAAATGGTGTCGGGAAAGTTGAAGATCCAAATGCATTGATTTGGCGTACGTGGGAAGTTGAAAAACGTATTGAACACTCCTTGGTGAAAGGGATCACTGAATTTATTATTGCCGACACGGAAGAGGCGCGCGTTAAAGCTGAAAAGCCGATTGATGTGATTGAAGGCTCATTAATGGATGGTATGAACGTAGTTGGAGATTTGTTCGGCGCAGGTAAAATGTTCTTACCGCAGGTGGTAAAATCAGCCCGAGTAATGAAACAAGCGGTTGCTTATCTTGAGCCTTTTATTAATGCGTTGAAAGATGAAGCTCAAAGGTCCAATGGTAAGATTTTATTGGCAACGGTCAAAGGCGATGTACACGATATTGGCAAGAATATTGTCGGTGTAGTGCTACAGTGTAATAACTACGAGATCATTGATTTGGGCGTAATGGTGCCGTGCGAGACTATCTTTAAAGTTGCTCGTGAAGAAAACGTCGATATTATTGGGTTGTCAGGCTTGATCACACCATCATTAGATGAAATGGTGTATGTCGCCAAAGAAATGGAACGCCAAGGTTTTGATATCCCATTACTTATCGGTGGAGCAACCACTTCTAAAGCGCACACCGCGGTTAAAATTGAACAGAATTATCATAATCCAGTGGTGTATGTGAATAATGCGTCACGCGCAGTTGGGGTTTGTTCTGCATTATTATCCGATACTTTACGTCCTGCTTTCATTGAAAAATTAAACCTAGATTACGACCGTACTCGTGACCAACACGCACGTAAACGCCCTAAAACTAAGCCGATTACATTAGAAGCGGCTCGTGCGAATAAAGTAGATATTGATTGGCAATACTATACTCCCCCAGCGCCAGTGAAAGCGGGAGTGCATGTATTTGAGCATATTGATGTCTCAATACTGCGTAACTATATTGATTGGACACCTTTTTTCCTCACTTGGGGCTTAATGGGAAAATATCCGGCTATTTTTGAACATGAAGAAGTTGGCGAAGAGGCCAAACGTATTTTTGATGACGCAATTGCTTTACTCGAAAAAGTAGAACAAGACGGGATCTTAAAAGCCAGTGGAATGTGCGCCATGTTCCCAGCGAATAGCGTTGATGATGATATCGAAGTGTACGCCGATGAATCACGTACCGAAGTGATTAAAGTTCTGCATAACTTACGTCAACAAACCGATAAACCTAAAGGGCCGAATTACTGTATATCTGATTATATTGCGCCAAAAGACAGCGGTAAAGCGGATTGGATTGGTGGTTTCGCGGTAACGGGGGGTATTGGTGAACGTGATTTAGCCGATACTTATAAAGCCGCTGGTGATGATTATAATGCCATAATGATCCAAGCCGTGGCCGATCGTTTAGCAGAAGCGTTTGCAGAATACATGCATGAAAAAGTGCGTAAAGAAATCTGGGGCTATGCGTCAGATGAAAACTTAACGAATAACGATTTGATCCGTGAAAAATACCAAGGTACACGCCCAGCGCCAGGTTATCCTGCTTGCCCTGAGCATACCGAAAAAGGCAGCTTGTGGGAGTTACTAAAGGTAGAAGAAACCATTGGTATGTCTCTCACCACAAGTTACGCAATGTGGCCGGGTGCATCAGTTTCAGGTTGGTATTTCTCTCATCCAGACTCTCGCTACTTTGCGATTGCGCAGATCCAACAAGATCAAGCGGAAGATTATGCCAAAAGGAAAGGTTGGGATGAAGCCGAAATGGAGAAATGGCTAGGACCGAATTTGAGTTAATCTAAAAATAGAGACGAAGTGTAGGTAGGCTTCGCCGCTAAGTTAGAAAAAGAGCGAATCCTCAAGGGTTCGCTCTTTTTTATATTTTCTGAAAGTTAACTATTAGTTATTTTTCAAACAGTTCTTGATGTAGAACTTGTACCGCACGTTTGGCTTCTTCGGAATTCACTAAAAAGCATAAATTATGTGGACTGGCGCCGTAGCAAATCATGCGTAGATTAAAATCTTCTAATGCACTAAATACTTGTTTAGCATAACCTTTTTTAGCGCTCATTTTATTACCAATAAGTGCGACTAAACTTAAGTTATGTTCAATATCAACAATACACAACTCTTCTAATTCAGCACGAGCTTCGACAGGCAGTTCTGGTGCTTTGCCTGATGTATTCGTTTGATCCAATGTAAGCGATACACTGACTTCAGAGGTGGTAATTAAATCCACTGAAACTTGGTGCTTAGCGAGAATGGTAAATACTTGAGCTAAAAAACCATAGGCTTGAAACATATTTGGACTACGAAGCGTTACCATAGTTTGATTACCACGTAATGCCAGTGCGCGATAAAGAGGCGCGCTTTCTACTTGCTGGCGGATCCATGTACCGCCTTTTTCCGGCTCGCGAGAAGAAGAGACAAAAACTGGTATTTGGTGACGTAGTGCTGGTAAAAGGGTTGAAGGGTGTAGGATTTTAGCACCAAAATTAGCCATCTCAGAGGCTTCACTAAAGCTGATTTCAGGAATAGGTGTCGCTTTAGGCGCAACGCGAGGATCGGTGGTGTAAATACCGGGAACATCCGTCCAGATCTCAAGCCCTGCGGCTTTTACTGCTTCTGCAATTAATGCCGCGCTGTAGTCACTGCCACCACGCCCAAGAGTGGTTGTCGTACCTTGATCATCACTACCAATAAAACCTTGAGTAATAACAACATGCTGTTGGCATAGGGGGATCAGTTTTTGTTCTGCTAAGGTACTGATTTTATCAAGAATAGGTTCAGCTTTTCCATAATCGGCATTGGTGCGGAGTACTTCACGAATATCAAAACGAATGGCATCTATCCCACGTTCTACCATTAGTTGGGTTAGGATATGAGTCGACATCAATTCGCCACAAGCGACGATGTGATCGGTTAATTTATCACTCGATTGAAATGACGCCGCTTCCGCCATACTTTTTAAAGTATCTAAAATACTATCAATAGCTTGCTTAGTTTTTTCTTGCTCAGAAAAGTGTTCAATAATAGTGTAATGAATAGTGCGAAGATCATCAAAAATGGCATCTCGATTATTTGGGTTATGCACTCCAAGAGCAAGTTCAACTAATAAATTTGTTACACCGGAGCAAGCACTGCTTACCACTAACTTTGTGGATGGATTATTTTCTATAATAGTGGCACAACGACTCATTGCCTCAAAGTTAGCGACACTCGTTCCACCAAATTTTGCTACGTTAAATGCGCTCACAGCACAGTCTCCCTTTAAATACCAATACATCCCAATTAGGGTAAGAAAATGTCTAATGTTGGAGAGAAACCGGCTGAGCGGGGGTATACGATATACATAGAAGCTATAGCTGAACAGCCTAGCAATGCAAACCATAGAAGCTCATCATCAATATAACACCTTGGTTAATATTGGTGACAGTTGTTAGGATTCAGCCTAAACAACCGATGTAATAAACACCTACAATGTTTATTCACCTCGGCGTAACTCCCCATAAATCTATCGTCTTGGTATTGAGGTACCACGAAAGATCTGCCTGGGTTACGCTCCTCTCCTTGTGCTAAAAAGTAAAATCATTTCACATTTAAGCAACCTAGTCATTGAACGTTTTTACGCCATAAAAGTCAATATGTGACCTCGCTATTTATACAGGTTTTTTTAGATGTTTTATTTTTAATAAGGAAGGATTAAGTGAGGCTCTTCACAGCTTCGCCAATGGTATGGGATCAGTGGTGTCGCTTAATTGCAGCAAGATAAAAATTTGATTACAGTGGCTAAGTATATTCAATATCAGGATAATTAAGATGATTCAACGTTTTTACCCACCTCGTCGTATATTAATGGGGCCCGGTCCATCCGATATTTCCCCTTATGTGTTACAAGCGCTCAGTCGCCCAACGATTGGTCATCTTGATCCTTTATTTATCGGTATGATGGATGAAGTGAAAACACTGCTGAAATATGCCTTCCAAACTGAGAATGAATTTACAATTCCAGTGTCTGCACCGGGAAGTGCTGGCATGGAAGCATGTTTCGTTAATTTATTAGAACCTGGCGATAAAGTGATTGTTTGCCGTAATGGCGTCTTTGGTGAACGAATGCGTGAAAATGCCATTCGCTGTGGCGCTGAAGTGGTATTAATTGATGATGAATGGGGTCAACCAGTAAGCGTTGATAAGGTATTGGCGGCATTTGAACAAAACCCAGATGCTAAAGTGCTTGCTTTTGTTCATGCGGAAACTTCAACGGGTGCCTTGAGTGATGCTCAGGCTCTAGCAAAAGTAGCCCAAAAATTTGATGCCTTAACAATTGTGGATGCCGTAACTTCATTGGGTGGCGTGCCACTTAAAGTAGATGAATGGAAGTTAGATGCGGTTTATTCGGGCAGTCAGAAATGCTTGTCTTGTATTCCTGGGTTGTCGCCTATCACGTTTTCACCTAAAGCCATTGCGAGAATTCAAGCGAGAACTACGCCAGTGCAAAGCTGGTTTTTAGATCAAAGCTTAGTGCTCGGGTATTGGAGTGGTGGTGCTAAACGCAGTTATCATCACACAGCGCCAGTTAATAGTTTGTATGCACTGCATGAATCTTTATTAGCATTATATGAAGAAGGTATTGAGAATTCGTGGCAACGCCATGCAGATATGCATCAGCAACTAAAAGTGGGGCTAGAGGCATTAGGATTTCGCTATGTAGTGGATGAAGCCTATCGATTACCTCAGCTTAATTCGGTTTATTTACCTGATGGTGTTGATGATGCAGCTGTACGTGCTAGCTTACTTGAGCATTATAACTTAGAAGTGGGCGGCGGATTAGGCGCTCTTGCGGGGAAAGTGTGGCGTATTGGTTTAATGGGCTACAGCGCTAAGCAAGAAAATGTCGCACTGTGCTTAAAGGCTCTGCAAGACACATTGCAAAAATAAACTATTTTTAAAATGTCACGAGTAAAGTCATAAATAAAAAAGGAGTTCGCTTTAGTTAGCGAGCTCCTTTTTGTTTTTTGTCGTAAATCTATTCTGTTATATCATTTTCTTAATGTCCGCTCGCTTGAGTCTCGGCTGCTTGAGTTTGTGATGCCCTTTCTGATTTTGGTATAAAACGTACTTTAGAGAAATCCTCAGCAGGGAATAAAAATTCTGCCTCATGACGAATTGCCTTTGCTTTATCCATTTCACCCAGCCCTTGATAAGCCACGATTAAACTAGAATAAAAGACTGGTCGAGGTTTGTGCTTTATTAATTCGGTTGACCAAGTTATAAATGGTTGAATATATTCTGGATTTTCAATTTTAAGTCCGATATTTAATTGAGTTTTATAAACGTCCCAATCAAATCGATCTTTCCAAACACTTGGATTAGAGACTTGTTGTAAAATATCAGGGTTAATCTGCTTACTGCGCTCAAATTGGTTTAAGACCGAATTAGTGTGTAGCGCCGAGATCATATAAAAAGCGGTCATAATCGGCAATACGAGTGAAATAATTCTGAGCAGGCTTTTGGTGATAGAGCTAAAGTTAACACTTTGATATTGAGAGGTAAGTTGATCAATCCAGTAAATGAGAATGATAAAAATAACCCAATGTACAGCGGAGTGGTAAAAAGGGTATTCCAATTGAGTATGTAAAACGATAGGAAAAAATAATGCCGCTGTCGCTAAACGCGCGCCAGAGCTGATTTTTCGTATTTTTCGCAGTACTAATAGTGTGGCGAGTAATAATCCCAATAGAGGGGCAATACCCCCTTCAACTGCCCAATATAATAATTCATTATGTGGGTGATCCATTGCCGCTAAACCTGCGTGGTAGCTCGGATTTAATTGGTGCTGTCTTGCTGTATAAATAATATAAGCGGGTTCGAATCTACCATAGCCATATCCTGTTAAAGGTTTTTCTACCACCATGTCGAATGTTTGTGGGAAAGTGTAGCGCCTTGGGCTCTCAAGATTAGATTTTTGCTCAATGAGTTGATTACCACCATTTGCTTGCGCTAAAGCATACCCTCCGCCTAATCCAACAAGTACTGCTAAGCACCATAAAGTAAACTCTTTGCGTGATAAAAAATTCTTTAAATAAGGAAGTAATAAAAGGCAACCGATGATGCCGCCTAACCATCCAGTTCTAGAAGCCAGAACCCATAATAAAGGAATGCTGATTATCGGGAGAGCAAACAGTAATCCAGTTAAAATTGAGTGGTGGTATTCATTAGTTTGTTTTTGGCGGGCCAGTAGGTATCCTGAAATAACTAATCCTGTTGCGACAAAACTGGACATTACGTTAGGTTGTTGAAAAATAGCAAAAGGGCGATTTTGTACAGTGTTATAACCAAAGGGGTTACCTGGTTCGAGCAATAAATATTGCACATAGCCGTAAATTATCTCAATAAATACGCCAATTAATATTAGCCATAACATGCTTTGTTTTTGTTTAATGCTAAACGGAAATTGCTGCAACATGAGAAAGAATAACCAGCCTGCCCATAAGCCGATTAGGCGGGTTAATGCATATTGAGGTTCAGCGGAAGCATAAAAAATGGGTATCGTTAATAAGATGCAAGTGAAGAACAAGCCTACCGTTAAACTTGAATAGTATAGGGTGCGTTTTGCTGCCATTTCGTATAACCCAATGGCAAGGCTAATACTCACCGCAATCCAAGTGGTAGGGTTAAATGGTAGAAATAGACCCGCACCACCTGGGTTGGGTTGGAAGAAATGCATTGCGACAACGAAAATAAGCCCTAATGACCATAAAAAAGGTCGAGTTAGTGGGCGATGAGGAGCCTCACTTTCGAGCAAAGTACCTTGTGTGTATAACGTAGCCATCGCGAAAGGTGTCCTCATTATCGATTTTCTATTTAAGGTTGCTGGTATTGTATAAATAGCGACAATAATAGTCGCTATTTATATCTCTCTTACTTTAGGTCTATTATGTTATTTTAACAGAGGCTTTAAGAAATGAGCGGTATGAGAGCCCTTCACTTTGGCTACCTGTTCTGGCGTGCCACAAGCGACAATTTTACCTCCGCCATTACCGCCTTCAGGACCTAAATCTATAATCCAATCAGCCGTTTTTATGACATCTAAATTATGCTCAATGACGACGACAGTATTACCGTGATCTCTTAAACGA
The DNA here is from genome assembly GCF_015223435.1 of Vibrio hibernica. Taxonomy (GTDB): domain Bacteria; phylum Pseudomonadota; class Gammaproteobacteria; order Enterobacterales; family Vibrionaceae; genus Vibrio; species Vibrio hibernica. Next base: position 10,245 of record NZ_VHKO01000025.1, on the reverse strand, counting down.
TGCAGTACTGTTAGTAGTTGCTGAATGTCGTGAAAGTGTAATCCAGTTGTTGGTTCATCTAAAATATACAGTGTTTTTCCTGTATCTCGCTTTGACAGTTCCTTAGCCAGTTTTACGCGTTGAGCTTCACCGCCGGATAAGGTTGTGGCTGCTTGACCTAAGCGAATATAAGATAAACCAACATCCATTAAGGTTTTCAGTTTTCGGGCAATAACGGGAACGGGTTCAAAAAATTGGTAAGCATCTTCTACTGTCATATCTAAGACTTCGTCAATGCTTTTACCTTTGTATTTAGCGTCGAGCGTTTCACGGTTATAGCGCTTTCCTTTACAGGCGTCACAAGGTACATAAACATCGGGCAGAAAATGCATCTCAACTTTAATTACGCCATCACCTTGGCAAGCTTCACAACGACCGCCTCTAACATTAAAGCTAAAGCGTCCTGGTTTATAACCACGAGAACGAGACTCTTGCGTGCCCGCAAATAGCTCTCGGATCGGAGTGAATATACCAGTATAAGTTGCAGGGTTAGATCGTGGTGTTCGGCCTATTGGACTTTGATTGATATCGATCACCTTGTCAAAATGCTCTAAGCCGATGATTTTTTTATAAGGTGCGGCCTCTGCCGTAGTAGCTCCATTTAAGCGAGCATGAGCAATTTTAAAAAAGGTATCATTAATTAAGGTTGATTTACCCGAACCAGACACGCCAGTAACACAAGTAAATAAACCAACAGGAATAGATGCATCAACATTTTGTAAGTTGTTGCCTGTCGCTCCGAGTAATTCAACGGTTTTCTTTTTATCTATTGGGGTGCGTTTTTTCGGGATTTCTATGGCTTTTGTTCCGCTGAGGTATTGTCCAGTTAGAGACTCTGGGCTGTTTAAAATATCTTGCATTGTACCTTCGGCAATAACGTGCCCACCATGTATACCCGCCCCCGGGCCAATATCAATCACATAATCGGCGGCGCGGATCGCATCTTCATCATGCTCAACCACGATGACGGTATTACCGAGATCGCGTAAGTGAATTAAGGTTTTGAGTAAACGTTCATTATCTCTTTGATGTAAGCCAATAGAAGGCTCATCTAAGACGTACATAACGCCAACTAATCCTGCGCCAATTTGGCTTGCTAAGCGGATACGTTGAGCTTCACCACCAGACAGAGTTTCGGCGCTCCGAGATAAATTGAGATAATTAAGGCCGACGTTAATCAAGAAACTTAAACGGTCATTGATTTCCTTTAAGATTTTTTCTGCGATTTGAGCTCGTTGTCCGGTTAATGCTAATTGTTCGAAGAATTGGAGTGAATCATTAATACTCATCTCGACTATTTGCGGTAAGGTCGTTTGGCCTATAAATACATGGCGAGCTTCCGTTTTAAGGCGAGCGCCACCGCAGCTTGAGCAGGTTTTATTTGAAATATATTTGGCTAAATCTTCTCTGACCGAACTTGATTCTGTTTCATGATAACGACGATTGAGGTTATTGAGTATCCCTTCAAATGGGTGACGTTTAACTCGAATATCGCCGCGATCATTGACGTACTTGAACTCGATTTCTTCTTTCTTTGAACCATTTAATACCACCTCTCGAATTTTTTTAGGTAACTGGTTAAAAGGATGTTTTAAATCGAACTCATAATGTTCAGCGAGAGCATTAAGCATTTGGAAGTAGTAGAAGTTCTTTTTGTCCCAACCACGAATAGCACCATTGGCCAGGCTTAAACTTTCATCTTGGATCACTCGTTCAGCATCAAAGAATTGTTGCACTCCTAATCCATCGCAAGTCTCACAGGCTCCGGCTGGATTGTTAAATGAGAATAAACGAGGCTCGAGTTCTCTCATGCTATAACCACAATGTGAACAGGCAAAGTTAGCTGAAAAGATAGTATCGTCTTGGTTATTCTCATCCATCCAGCTAATCGTTGCGGTTCCGCCAGATAATTCTAGGGCGGTCTCAAAAGATTCCGCAAGTCGTTGCTGTATCCCATCTCGAACTTTAAAACGGTCGACAACGACTTCGATGGTATGTTTTTTATGTAACTCTAGTGTAGGAGGATCGGATAAATCACAGGTTTCACCATCAATTCTGGCTCGAATGAATCCTTGAGCTGCTAAGTTTTGTAAGGTCTTAACGTGCTCACCTTTACGCTCTTTAATGATTGGGGCGAGCAGCATGAGCTTAGAGCCTTCAGGCATTTCAAGTACTTTATCCACCATCTGTGAAATGGTTTGTGCTGCTAATGGAGTATTATGATCAGGGCAACGAGGCTCGCCCACACGTGCGTAAAGTAAGCGAAGATAATCGTAGATCTCCGTGATCGTTCCGACGGTTGAACGCGGATTATGAGAGGTAGATTTTTGTTCGATTGAAATCGCTGGTGATAAACCCTCAATATGATCGACATCTGGCTTTTCCATCAAAGATAAAAATTGACGGGCATAAGCAGAAAGCGATTCGACATAACGACGCTGTCCTTCCGCATATAAGGTATCAAAAGCAAGAGAAGACTTACCAGAGCCAGATAAACCAGTAATCACAATTAGTTTATTTCTAGGGATTGTGAGATCTATATTTTTTAGGTTATGGGTTCGGGCACCACGAATTTCGATCGTTTCCATGCTTTATGCTCTCATTAGTAGAATGGGAATATTCGTCTTACTTGAAGATGCAGCCTTGTTGGTAGCGTTGATTCACTTTAATTACTTACGGCTTTATTACAACTTTAGTGACTTTGACTCGAAGTATTACATAGCGAGCAGAAAGTGAAAATAAAATCCTGTATAAAAAAACAGTAAAAAGCCGTAACAGCAAGTGCATGTTACGGCTAAAACGTTATTTATAAGGTGAGGTTACTTCTTGTTTTTTTGTATCATTTTGTTTTAAATAAAGGTTTTCATAGCAATAGTTAGTTGCTTCAATGTAGCCTTCAACGCTACCGCAATCAAAACGATGGCCTTTAAATTTATACGCTAATACACAGCCTGATTTGGCTTGTTTTAAAAGAGCATCGGTAATCTGAATCTCACCACCTTTACCTGGTTCGGTGTTTTCAATTAACTCAAAAATGTCTGGAGTTAATATATAACGGCCAATAATAGCCAGATTGCTTGGCTCTGTACCTGGCTCTGGTTTTTCAACCATGTCATCAACTCGGTAAAGATCATCTTTAATCATTTCACCGGCAATAACACCATACTTATAGGCTTCTTCTTTTGGGACTTCTTGAACTGCGACAATGGTACAGCGAAATTGTTTATACAGTGCCACCATTTGTGACAGTACGCCTTGTTCAGGATTAACACATAAATCATCAGCTAACACGACAGCAAAAGGTTCATCGCCGACTAACTCACGACCCGTTAGGATCGCGTGGCCTAATCCTTTCATTTCTCGTTGGCGGGTATAAGTGAAGTTAGCGCTATCGATGATGTTACGAATGTTGATTAATAGGTTTTCTTTGCTGGTACCACTAATTTGGTGTTCTAACTCGTAGTTTTTATCAAAGTGATCGGTTAGTGAATGTTTACCACGGCCTGTAACGATACACATTCCTGTCATGCCAGCTTCAATGGCTTCTTCAACACCATATTCAATTAATGGCTTGTTTACGATTGGCATCATTTCTTTTGGCATTGATTTGGTTGCAGGTAAGAAACGAGTTCCGTATCCAGCGGCGGGAAATAGACATTTTTTGATCATGACTTAACCTTGTAGGAATTAAAATAATAAGTGCTGTTTAATGGAGGCTAACATAGCATTATTCCAGTCATGAAAACAAATAATGTTGTTATTCATGGTGTCAGTGAGGTCATACAAGCTATTGAAATAAAATACGAAAGGCTGATTTTCGATTGAGGTTATAAATATAAATGAGCCCAATTAATTGCTTGCCGACGATTGTTAACATTAAGTTTTTTGAAAATTCGATATAGGTGGGATTTAATCGTGTGCTCACTTACAAATAAGGAATCGGCAATGTCGAGGTTACTTTGTCCGATCTGCAGGTGATTGAGAATTTCTAACTCGCGTCGTGTTAATGCTAATTTTACAGCAACTACATTGTGGTTATTTGATTGAGTTATACCTTGCCAATATTGAAATAGATTACTGAGGAGGTAACGAGGTAAGCGATTTCTGCCTTTTTCTATTTCAATGAGTTCTATCAATATTTCATCGACGCTGGTGTCGAGTGGGAAGTAACCAGACAGATTTTTCCATTGCGATACTAATAGCAAATTATCTTGCTTGGGGGCATGAAAAAATATTGATGCATAAGATTTTCTTAATAGTATGTGGTTCTGGAGTTCAAATAATTCCTCTTCTGAAAAATGACCATCAATTAATATCATATATTTATGCTGATTATTATGCAGATAAGTCATGCTCCTTAGGTTCAGCAGCTGAAATTTAAAATGTGAGGATTGTTTTAACTGCTGAAAAAATGGATGTGTTTCAGATATAAATGGAGAGAGTAGGTAGATGGTTGTTTGTGATGACGTTATCATTTCTTTGCGTGACCTAATTGAATGGAAGAGCGGAAGGGTGGAAGGTCTTACTTTAATCAGTGCGCGCTTTTATTACGTGGTTTTCTAAGATAAATACCACTGTATTCTTAATAATGAGATAAAATACATCAGCATAAAAATAGATCGTTAGTTGCTTTGTAAGTTTAAAAAATAATGAATGGGTGTGCGGTAGCTTTCGCCATTAGCCTTACCGATAGTCGTTTCTCGACACAGATTACCGGTAATGTAGTTTACTTAAAGTGAGATTTTGATGATTTTCGATGACTTCAATTACATTGGGCATAGGGATAAATCATGATATAATTTTGGACTATTTGAAACAGAATGAGACGGAGCAGAGCATGGCTAGCCGCGGAATAAATAAAGTAATATTAGTTGGGAACTTAGGTGCAGATCCTGAGATTCGTTATCTGCCAAGTGGCGGTGCAGTTGCCAATATTACGATTGCGACTTCAGAGTCTTGGAGAGATAAAGCGACGGGCGAACAGCGTGAAAAAACTGAATGGCACCGTGTTGCATTATTTGGCAAATTAGCAGAAGTTGCTGGTGAGTATTTACGTAAAGGATCTCAAGTTTATATTGAAGGTCAATTACAAACTCGTAAGTGGCAAGATCAAAGTGGTCAAGATCGTTTTACCACTGAGGTTGTTGTTCAAGGCTTTAATGGTGTAATGCAAATGCTTGGTGGCCGTGCACAAGGTGGAAACTCGCCAGCGGCAGGTGGTCAGCAGCAACAAGGTGGAAATTGGGGACAACCTCAACAACCTCAGCAGCAATCTCAACAACAAGCTGCTCCAAGAGTACAACAGCAAGCACCGCAACAGGCTCAACCTCAATATAATGAGCCACCAATGGATTTTGATGACGATATTCCGTTCTAAATGATATAAAGTTATTAGTGTTAAGTTAACTTTAATTTATAATTAGCTTTAGTACTTATAAAACAAAGAAATAGATTAAAATGAAAGCCTCTTTTAAATGTTAAGTTTAGAGAGGCTTTATTATCGTTTAAGTAAGAACCTTATAATGCATATCATAAGGTCATACCGAGCTGAGTAAGACGGATATAGCAGGATGCTAGTCACGAATTAAATGGAATAGTTAAATGAGATATACCCCAACATTAAAGCTAAGTACTCGTTTAGTCGCCTTTGTGACCATCATTGTGCTTGCTGCTATGTTTATTTTATTTGTGGGTGGGGTATTTACCTTCCAGAAAATGGGCAATGATTATATTGACCAAAATTTAAAGCGTCTTACTCAAGTCGTTGATCATGAATTGTCTTCTTCACAAGATTTTGATTCTATACGCCATTGGCTACCTAAATTGTTACAAACTAATAATGTGGCCGAGTTTAAATTAACCTCTCCTGCTGGTGTGACTTATTTATTCACAGATACGACACTAGGACAATCTTCGCAAGATGCCTCACTTCTTTATCAAAAAACTATCCCTTTAGAGCAAAATCATCATTACGTAGCATCATTTAAAATCATGCCGCTTTACACCAATAATAATTATTCCTTTCAGGCTTTTTTCTCTCTAACTTTAGCGGTTGCTTTGGTTGTATTTTGCTTAATTCAAGGATTGAAGTGGTTAAAAGAGCAGCTATATGGCTCGGAGCTCCTTGAAGAGCGTGGCCGAATGATACTCGCCGGACAAGTTGAGAAATTTGCTAAAGGGGATGAAAGAGAGTGGCCGTATACCGCAAGTGAAGCTTTGGATAGATTGATTGATGAGTTGCAAGACGCTCGTCAAGAAAGGAGTCGCTTTGATACTTTTATTCGTACACATACCTTTCTAGATCAATTAACGGGTGCCGCTAACCGAGTATTATTTGATAGCAAATTAGAATCTGCTTTACAAGAAGCAGGGGTGACAGGTGGTGTGCTGGTGGTATCAATTAATGACTGGGAGGATACAGCTGAGGATATTGGTAAAGGAAAGGCCGATGCGTTTTTAATTGAAGTTGGTCAAGTATTATCAAACTTAATTCAAAAATATCCGAATTCAGTCCTCTCTAGATATTATGACTCCCAATTTGCGCTAATGATACCGCATCAATCTGAAAAAGAAATTTCAACGATGGCGGCTCAGTGTATTAATCAATTAAAAAAACTTACGCCTCCAGATGGTATAGATATCAATAATTGGTGCCATATTGGGTTAAGTGCCTTTTCTCAAGGGGAGCGTCGCGGGCGAATAATTGATGAAGCCGAAATAGCATTAAAAACGGCTCGTCTTGATGAACTTAATGGTTGGGCTAAATATAAAAAGAAAATAAGTACAACGCTTGAATATCGAGGGGGGGTTCGGTGGCGGAATTTGTTTGATGTAGCGTTGACGCTTGAAGGCGTGATTGTTTTTCAGCAACCCTGTTATTTAATTAATGAAAGAGCTCAAAAAATCGAACATTATGAGCTATTTACAAGAATAATAGACGAGTCAGATGTTGTGGTTAAGGCGTCGAGATTTTTAACCGCTATCGAACAAGTTGGTTACGAAAAGAAATTAGATCAAACAAGTATTAATGTTATTTTCACGTATCTTAAAAGGCATGACACGAGTGCTCATTATTCCATTAACTTGTTTGTAGAACCGTTTAAGAAGAGAGCTTATACGAACTGGCTTCGTTATGAATTATTACAATTGCCAAAAAGTGTGAGGCATCGACTATCTTTTGAATTCGTAGAAGGTAATTTAGTTAATAATTTAGACTGTATGCGACCAGTCGTAAAAATGCTTGCGGGTTTAGGGTGTCAGGTGATTGTTAATCAAGTGGGCCGTACGATTGTGAGTACTCACTACACTAAAGACTTGCCGATTACGTATTTAAAATTACATCGAAGCTTAATTAAACAGATTCACTTGCGCAGTGAAAATCAACTATTTATCAGAAGTTTATTAGGTTCGTGTGTTGATAATGATATCAAAATTTTGGCGGTTGGCGTCGAAGATGAAAAAGAATGGAAAGTACTTGATGGTTTAGGGTTGAGTGGCGCTCAAGGCCGATTTTTTAAACCTGAATCTCAGCTATTACCATTAGAACCGCCATCATTAAAACCAACAAAAAATGCAACATTAGCTAAGTCGATTAAACCAGGTCGAAGAAATCGCTGGCGATAGCGGTTGGTGATAACAAAGGAAAGCAACAACATCATGAGTATGACGTCATTTCTACAAAGATTCGCTTCGAAGAAGCCAAATAAGTCATCACTGAGTATTGTTATATTCAGTGATGGTATTTATTTGTCAAAAATTACCGAAGAATCAGTGATCGAGCCAGCCATTGTCTTAAAATTAGAGGATAAAAACTGGCAGACTCAATTAGGAATCGCACTAGATAATGAAGGGTGTAACAACCTGAAAGCGAGTGTAACGCTTGGTTCGCACCTCTATCATAGTTATCAAATAGATAAACCGGCCATACCTAAAAATGAATGGTCAGTTGCTTTACCTTTTTTATTAAAAGATCTGATCACGGGTCGTATTGCCGATATTATTTCCGATGGTGTGGAACTTCCGCATAGTACTAAAATACAAGCTTATGTAATTACTAAAAAGCTGTTGGATGAGATTCAATCTGAACTCACCCAGCGTAATATTGAGTTATTGCAAATATTGCCAGAAGATCAGGTTTGGGCAGTTAATTCTCATTCATCTCCTTTTATGCTGCTTCACCGTAATAGTAATAGCGTAACCGTTCACCGGGAGTGTATTGACAAGCATTCTGGAGTATGCCTCAGAGCGTTTTAATGCTTATTCTCTGGCATTTAGAAAAGTTTTAATGCCCGTACGTTATAAAAACACATAATTCCTTACTTTTCACCGTTGTCAAGCCCCTCCCGGTGAACGCTTACGTAATAGCGAATTTAAAATTGGCGCTTTTGTCGATGGAGTTTCTGTTTTTCATCGCACTATCCGAGGTGTAATACCACCGATTACGGGAAATTTTTCAAGTTCTCTTCTACAAGATGATTTAGCATTAGAACTGCAACGATCAATGGATTATTTATCATCCCAACTGAAGCAAGTTCAAATTAATAAATTAATATTGTGCTGTGATGATGAAGACTCGAAAGAATTACAAAAAGAGCTACAGGATCGCTTAAATATCAATGTTGAACCACTACAACTTCGCAATGGTGGGTATCAAAGCGGTGGCGCCTTGGCGGTTGAGGCTTATGAGCATGGTTTGCAAGGTATCAATCTTTATCCCGAGCATTTACAACCGAAAAAAGAGTGGTTCGATTTAAACCTTATTGTCTCTAGTTGGGTATTAATCTCTTTTATCATGATGATTATTTATGGTGTTTACAGTTATCAAAATAATACGTTAAGTGGAGAAATATCGAAGCTTAACCATGAGTCCAATACTTTGTTAACGGAAAAAAAATCACTCGATCAAAAATTAATAGCACACAAACCTTCTCCTGCGAAAATTGCGGCTATTTCCCGTTTAAAAGAAAATGTGAAAACGAAACAAGATTCTCTCAATGTGATTAACAGCTTTGATGATGAAAAATTGGAAGGCTATTCAGGTGTCATGTCTAGTTTAGCGAATTTGAATAGTAACGAAATATCGTTAAATAGCATCCAAATTGATGATAATAAGCTTAATGTTCAAGGTTATGCTCGAAATCCTGAAGTGGTTCCTAGCTGGGTTGGGCAGTTTAAAGATGAATTAAGTTTGGTGGGACGTACTTTTGAGCATTTATCTATCGGCCGCGATGATAAAGATAACGTCATCTTCTCTTTACGTTCAATACCAGGAAATAAAAAATGAAACAACAATGGTCAGATCTGAACGAGAAGTATGCGCAACTTTCAGCTCGTGAGAAGTGGATGATAGCTGGTGCGGGTTGGGTTGTGATTATCTTCCTATTCTTTGCTTTTTTACTTGAACCCACTTCAATTAAACATCGCGATCAAACATCGCGATTAAACTCATTAAAAGGATCTATTGGTCAATTACACGGCCAAATTGCTCAGATCAACAAAAAATTGAATACTAACCCTGATATAGGGGTTGATAAACAATACGGCCTTCTAATGAAGCAAAGCCAAGATTTATCATTACGCTTAGAGGGCGTGGTGGATAGTTTAGTGACTCCAACTGGGATGGCGAGATTACTGCAAAGTGTGCTAGATCAAACTCATAATCTCAAATTAATTTCACTCGAATCTCAACCAAGCGAGCCAATAACATTAAGCCATTCATCCGAGAATATCGGTTATTACATTCACCCAGTAAAAATAGTAATCACGGGAAAATATTTTGATATTCAAACATATTTATCGCAGCTAGAGCAAATGCCGATGAAATATTACTGGCGAAGTTTTGATTATAATGTGACCAGTTATCCAACGGCTAAGTTAGTGTTAGTCGTATATACGCTTGGTGCAAAACAGGAGTTTATCGGTGGTTAAATTCTTATTATTAGCATTTTTTGTTATCACGTCTCATTGTGCATCAGCTGCGCAAGATCCTACTGCGCCATTAGGCTGGCTATCAGCATCTGAAAAGCCCAAACGTGTGCAATATAATGTTCCTGTTTTGCAAAGTATTGTTTGCAAAAAAGATAGCCCGTGTATCGCTATTTTGAATGATAAAGTTATAAGCTCTGGGGAGTCGATTAACGGTTATCGTATAAACAGTATTGATGAAAAAAAAGTGACGTTAACTCGCGGCTCTAAAACATGGCATTT
>NZ_VHKO01000024.1 GCF_015223435.1 Vibrio hibernica | reverse complement strand
TATAGAGTTGTAATTGATTGATGCGCAGTTCAGACCACAAATCGATCAGTTCAAATAAACGCATCATAGTCGGTATTTTGTCGCGACTAATATCCAATAATATCCCGCGCTTTAAAAAATCAGGCTGATCTTTGATTTTTAAGCAGTGAAGTACTTGGCCGTTGTGTAGTAGTTGGCGCAGTACGTAATGTGCATAAAGCAAAGCTTGGGAGTCGCAATAGGCAATATGAATTTGATTTAACGATATGGTTAACTGGTATGACTGCTTTGCCAACGTAGTATCTTGTTGATATTTAACTTGTGAGCAGTGGCTGATCTTGGCATCAATCGTGGTCGGAATATCCACAATAGAGAGTGATACTTGGCTCGGTTGTTTGGGCTGATGCAATGTTATCTGCTGTGGGCGTGGAAATAAATATTGGCCTATTTGTTCCATGTCACTTCCTTTATGTCAAAAAATAAACTTACAAAAAGCCCTCCTAGAAGATAAGTCATAGGAGGGCAAAAAAGAGACTAACCTAAATCAACATTTTTAGGCCTGAGTTGGAATTCTTCAATCGATCCAATTTCGAGTCCGATGTCTAAGTCTTCAGCGTTTTGATGCTCTAATCCTTTTGAGTGCATCACTAGGCGGTTCGCGGTTCTTGGTTTTAGCGTATTAACCACAAAACGGATCATTTCACTGCGGTCTAAATTAACGATAGCCTCTGAAACAATCTCACGATTATTAAAGGTGAGATCTTTATTGCCTATCGCCACCCACAAACGTTGTCCACGAGAACGTAAATTACTATCGGGGGCTAGGATTTGATTCAGCAAGCCTTGTTTACTGCTTTGCCATTGTTCTTCATTCAACTCTAACAACACCATGTAAAAGGCATTTAAAAATTCATCGACGGACGAAAGCAAGTCGCTTGGGGCCGCATTCGGTGATTGAACATAAAGGGCTAAGCCTGGATGCCGATTTAACGGCATGTTTCCGGTGCCAACCATATAACCGAGTTGTTGCTTGGTGCGAATTTCATGGAAAAAAGCAGCTGACATTAAGTGATTAGCCAAGGTGTATAAAGCAACATGTTTAGGATTAACATCTGGTGATTGATAATATAAAACCAATGCAGAGTCGGCTTGTTCGCAGTGCAACTCGCGTTGAAAAGTTCCACTGTTACCCAGCATTACTAATGGGCGTAATGACTCTTTATAGGTTTGTCCTTGAACTCGTAAGGCCTTCTTTAAACTGGTGGCAAGATCAACGGCAGAACCTCGGGTCCAGTCACCATAAACAAACATTTCAATATGCAATGTTGAAAGCATCTTATCCACAAAAACGGGCAGCTCATCAACTTCAATCGACTCTAATGCTTCAATCAATACAGGATAAGGAGGATTGTTAGGTTGCAATATTCCGGTCATGGCATTAAATAATTGCGATACAGGGCGGTCTTTTTCTGCGTTACGCCAATTGATAAGCATTTGGCGTTTAATTGAATCAAAGCGTGATCGGCTAAATTCACGAGAAGCAAAACGATGAATAATCACATCCAATAATTGAGCTTGTTTTTCACTAAAGCCTGTCAGCATCAGCGTTACACCGCCTTGATGTGCGTATAAGTTGTAACCCATGCCAGCGATTTCAGCTTGATAGGTTTCTTGGATTAGTGAGTCTAAAAACATTTCTACACATAGCCGAGTTTTGACAATCGTTTGTGGCGTCGAAACGGCATGCGGGCTGTCAATTGCAATAAAGGCTAATCCTTTCGGTACTCTAAATTCTGTTTCTTGTAAGTGCCATAAGCGAAAGCCTTGTTTATCTTCAATCAACTCTGGTATTTCACTCGTGCTTTCAAGTGGTTCTGGATCTAGGTTATAGCAAATATAAGGATTTTCTTCCGGCAAATGCAGCTCAGATAGCGCGATGTCAGGTTGCAGATGTGGGGTACTCCATTGCGTTATTTCTTTTTGGGTGAGATTTCTCACTGCATAAGGTGTGTTGTACCATTTGGCTTGTCGGTTGTAGTTTAAACCTTTGGCAACCACCATAACTCGCATATTTTCAGGCGTAAATTGAGCTATTAATTGTTGGAGATGTGCATCATCAAACTTCGCCATTTGATAATCACCATAGATAACATCATCAGGTTGGTAGTTTTGCATGTTCATGACTAAATGACTGGCGGTGTCGATTGAGCGTGAAGGTTCTTGAAAACGAAATGCAGACTCAAGCACGGCTTGTTTTTCTTTATAACGCCACTCTTCGATCCCCGATTGCTTGATCAGCTCAATATATTGAAAAATGGTGGTAATAATTTTATCAACTTTCGTTAGCCCGAGTTTTGTTAATGAACAGCTGATCGAAAATTCACGAAAATTGCTACCGCTAATGCCGCCACCCGCAGTGAGCGCCGTGATGAGTTGCTCATTTTTTAAATACTGCAATAAACTGCCTTCACCTTCATAACCGAGTAGATGTGCAATGTAAGATAAAGGCTTGGTTTGATAAAATTGATTCATACTTGGGAAGTTGAAATTTATCATGAGTTTGCGAGAGTCTTTTTCTGGCTCAATGGTGATAAATTTAGCATTATCTTCAGGTCTTAATAATGCTTGAGTCACTGATTTTCCGGCGAGGTGTTGATTCGGTATTGCGGCGAAATACGTCGTCGCGGCTTGCTCTAGTTGAGCCAAGCTATGCGGGCCGATTAAGGTGGCCGTCATCAAATCTGCTGAATAATTTTGTTGATAAAAATTAATAATTTCATCTCGAATAGAGTGGGTTTGGTTTCCATCCGAGTCCGTTATGTCACTGAGCGTCTCCACATTACCGACAGAGAACTTTGAAAATGGGTGCGCTGGATTAACCACTTCTTTATGCACCTGATATATACGGCGCATATCGTCTTTTAACTTTAGGCGAAATTCAGATTCCACTGCTTGGCGTTCTTTATCCAGTGCCTCGGAGTTAAATAATGGCGCGACGAAAAACTGACTGAACCGATCAAGCGCTTCGGGATACTCATTTGAGGCAATGTCAAAGAAGAAGCAGGTATGTTCGGTACCTGTCCATGCGTTGTTTTTTCCACCATGCTGACTAATAAAGGATTGAAACTCGCCAACATGAGGGAATTTTTCGGTCCCTAAAAACAGCATATGTTCAAGATAATGGGCAAGTCCTTCGCGGTGAATAGGATCATCAAAGTGTCCGACATTAACGGCTAAGGCGGCGGCTGATTTTTGAGCATCTTCATCATGGATGAGTAACACGCGTAACCCATTTTCAAGCGTGAGATAACGATATTGTTTGGTGTCGTTTGGACTTATATGCACTTTGTACTCCCTCTGAATGAAGACGATTGGCTGATATTGATAAATTAATCGTGGAAGACGGACTTTTAATGCTGATTAATTTGATTCAATTTTAGGTTGAACTCGCTTTCGTCTTACTTATTTAGTTTAAAACAAAAAACTCAGCGGCTTTCCAATTATGACCTTCTAATGAGCAGCTGCAAATGATTTGTATTTATTTCGGTATAAATTGTTATCTCGATGGGGGTTCGGATATTAGCTATGTAACAGTTCGCTTACAAAGAGAGTTCAATATGTAACCTTAGATGGCGGCTGACTTTGTACAATGTTCCGGAGTTTATAATATAAAAGGAATTTGCTATGTCATTGCTTGCTCTCTTATCCAAACCGATTTCTAAGCTATCGCTTATTGGTCGTTCGTTAATGTTACCGATTTCAATTTTACCTGCCGCCGGCTTGTTACTTGCGTTTGGTGATAAATTCAACTTGCCCCTGATGACGAATGCGGGTGGGGTTTTATTTGATAATTTGGCTTTATTGTTTGCAGTTGGTTCTGCGGTTGGTCTTGCAAAAGAGTCAGGAATTGCGGCATTAGCAGCGGTTGTTGCGATGCTTGTACTGAATGGAACAATGGGTACATCATTAGGTATTACACCTGAAATGGCAGCGCAAGGTGGTCGATATGCCATGGTGATGGGGATCCCAACCCTACAGACAGGGGTTTTCGGCGGTTTGATTGCCGGTGTGCTTGCCGCGGTTACGTTCAATAAGTTTCATAAAATTAAATTACCTGAATTTCTAGGGTTCTTTTCTGGTAAACGTTTTGTCCCAATTGCCACCGCTTTTTTTGCTTTCATTCTCGGGCTACTTTTACCGTCAGTTTGGGTGTATATCCAATCGGGTATCGACTCTTTATCGGTTGTGGTTAATGGTGAGAACCAAGCTATTTCAACATTCATTTTTGGTATGACTGAGCGTGCGTTAATTCCACTGGGTTTGCATCATATATGGTACCCATCATTTTGGTTCACCTTTGGTAACTATACGACAGAGGCGGGCCAGATTATTCATGGTGACCAAACGATTTGGTTTAAAATGTTCGAAGATGGTGTTAAATTTTTTGATAGTTCAACCTATCACGGTGCGGGTAAGTTTATGCAGGGTGAATTCCCGTTGATGCTTTTTGCATTACCAGCCGCGTGTTTAGCGATGTATCACGAAGCAAAAAGTAATCAAAAGAAAATTGCAGCGGGTATTTTATTTTCAGCAGCGTTGACGTGTTTTCTGACCGGGATTACTGAACCGGTTGAGTTTGCCTTTATTTTTGTTTCTCCAGTTTTGTATGTCTTTAATGCCGTTATGGCTGGTATATCGTATATGAGCATGTATTTGCTGGACGTACATATTGCTAAGTCGTTCTCTGCTGGTCTTATTGATTATATTTCATTTGGTATTTTGCCATCACTTAATGGTTATCAGACTCACTATTTGAATGTGATTTTATTTGGTGTGCCAATGGGGATCCTGTATTACGTGGTCTTTAGATTTGTTATTCGTAAATTTGATGTTAAAACGGTTGGCCGCGAAGATAAAATCCGTAAAGAAATTACATTAGATGATAAAGATCTTACGGCATTAATTGTTAACCATGTTGGTGGCAAACAAAATATTTTATCCTCTGCCGCTTGCATCACACGATTACGTTTGGAAGTGAAAGATCAATCTCAAGTCGATTCTGCCGCACTAGAAGATTTGGGTGCAATGGGGGTCATTATGATTGGTAGTTCTGGCGTTCAAGTAATATTGGGTGCGAAAGCTCAGTTTGTCTCGGATATTATTAACGAGTCTTGATACTGTTAGCGTGCTAAATTTAACCGCTACTATTGAGATGGTAGCGGTTTTTTGTCATTTAAACTTTCGGATATATGACTAACGGAAAGGGTGCTATGGACTATAAACATATTCTCGTTGTCGATGATAACCATGAGCTGACTGATGCCTTGAGTGAGTATTTAACGAAGGCTGGGTTTATTGTGGATGTGGCGCACAATGGTAATGAAATGAAGCAGCAATTTGCTGTGCAAAAACCCGACCTTATTGTGTTGGATATTATGCTTCCTGGTGAAGATGGTTTTAGTCTATGTGCCCACATTCGTAAAGTTTCTCACGTGCCAATTATCATGCTTACGGCGATAACCGATGAGGCAGATAGGGTGGCGGCATTAGAAATGGGCGCAGATGATTATGTAACGAAGTCATTTAGCCCTAGAGAGTTATTGGCTCGAATTAAGGCTAATTTACGTCGTTCTAGTTACGCTGAGTCTTCGTTTACTTCTCGTTATTTTTTCTTTGATCAATGGTGTTTAGACAGTATTACTCGAAAAATCACAGGTAAGAATGGAGAAGTAAAACAGCTTTCAGGTGCCGATTTTACGCTGCTCAACTTATTTCTTATGAATAGAAACTCGGTGCTTTCTCGCGATGTTATTTCTCAAGAAATTTGGGGAAGAGAGACCGATCCAAGTAGCCGAACGATTGATGTCCAAATTGCTCGGCTAAGAACTCAGCTTAATGATCATGATAGAAATATCATCTTAACCATGCGTAATAAAGGTTATTTACTCGCGGTGGATTATTATCATGAATCTGCATAAATGTAAGCCAAAGTCTTTGGTTAACCGCACCAGTATTATCCTCATGGTTGTGATTATTTCTGTGGAGCTTTTTACAGGGTTTCTTTGGTATAAACAAAACCAAAATATGGAACTGAAAAGTCTGCAAAATGAAGCGAACAATTTAGCGTTGAGCTCATCTTCTACCGTCTCTTTTTTGGTTAATATTCCTCGTGATTATCGTTATTTAGTGATTAATCAGTTACGAGATATTGGGGGTAATCGTTTTTTTGTGTCATTAAACAATCACAAAATAGACTCCAATACCTTGCCTGCTTCCGATAAAATGAAAAGCATAAAACAAAAAGTAGAAACGGAGTTATCTAAACAATTGAGTTTGGATATGGTGAATGTCGATTTCACTTTAAAAGATGATTTGAAAGTGTTGAATAGTGAAGTATTCATCAATGAATTACCTAATCAGTGGTCGGCTTTTGGTCTTTCTAATGAAGACGATAATCCACCCGTTTTGGTTATTCAGGTAAAAATTAAGCAAGGTGATTGGTTTTATTTAGCGGCGATGCTGCCAATGAGCTATTTATCTGAGAATAGTTTTCCTATTAATTCCAGCCTGATTTTTTTAATTGTGTGTTCCGCCGTATTGATTTTTGTGATCAGTTGGTTGTCATTGCGTAAAGAAATTAAACCCATTCGTAACTTGGCAAAAGCGGCGACTCAAATGGATTTAAAATCGAAAAGTATCACATTAAAGCAAGAGGGCAGCGTTGAAATACAAGCGGCAATTTATGCGTTCAATAAAATGGATCGCCGGATAAAGTCTTTTATTATTGACCGAGAAATGTTGTTTCGAACCATTTCTCACGATCTACGTACACCATTGGCGTGTTTAAAATTAAGAACAGAAATGCTTGATGATCCTATTACTCGAGAGAAGTTTGAAAAATCGTTGAATGATATAGATAAAATGGCAAAAGATGTATTGCAGTGCATGTCGGATACGGATATCCATGAAGAGCTTGACGTGATCAATATTGAACAGGTTTTAAAGCATTGCGCTTCGCCTTATAGCGCCTCTCAAGTTCAATTACCCAGTAATCTAGAATGTTATATCTTAGGTAAGCCACTTGCCGTTCAACGCTGTATGCAAAATATAATCGATAATGGCATTAAGTATGGAGAGCATGTTTCGATTACTGTTGACCAAGATGATATGTTCACCACGATTAATTTTATTGATGACGGTATTGGAATCGATTCAAAGGATATCGAGAAAGTTTTTGAGCCTTATTTTAGAGGGGATAATACGCTTAATCTTTCAGGAACAGGGCTTGGGCTGAGTATCGCTTATAACATTATGAAATCTCATGGTGGCGATATAAAGGTTCAAAATAATTCAGGTGATGGCATTACCGTTCAACTTAAATTTATTAATAACGTATGAAAAAAATTATCGCTTTATTACTGTTAATCAGTCTGAGTTTTGCCTCACAAGCTAAACCATTGGAGTTATTGCATTGGTGGTCTTCGAAAGGTGAGCTCAATGCATTGTCTTATCTTGAGAATGTTATGGATAGACAGCACTCGGGTTGGGAGACTAAATCGATTGCTGGAGCGGGTGGTAAAAATGCTATGTATGTTTTACAAGCCAGAGCGATAGCGGGTACACCACCCGAAGTGGCTCAGATTGAAGGTACTGATATTCTGTCTTGGGCACAGTTAGGTTTTGTTAATCATTTAGATAAACTGGCAAAAACTCAAGACTGGCAACATACATTGCGGCCACTAGTCACTCAGGTTAACAGCTTTGAAGGGCGTTATGTATCACTCCCATTAACCATTCATCGAACGAATTGGCTGTGGCTTAATCAGGCTGTTTTTAAACAAGCCCACCTTACTCCGCCCAATACATGGAGTGATTTATTGGTTGTTATCCATCAGCTTAAATCGATGGGGGTTCAACCGATAGCGCTAGGAAAGGACTCATGGCAAATTTCGATTTTATTTGAAAATATTGCACTGGGGTTAGGTGGGAGCGAGTATTATCACAATGCGCTGGTGGATATTAATGCAGCAACCATTAATAGTGCTAAAACTCACGAGATCCTTTCTGTTTTCCGGGCTATTTCTTTGGCGATCAATAAAGATTTAACGCAATCTACATGGCAACAAGAAACGGAGAAATTATTTCAAGGTCAAGCTGCGATGCAAATCACCGGTGACTGGGTTATTGGTGAGTTAAATGTGGCCAGTGAAGAAACGCGAAATAATATTACCTGTTTTGTTGCGCCACAGACGCAAGGTAATTTTGTATTCAATATGGATAGCTTAATTAGCTTAAATGGCAGCCAACATTTTGATCAAATCGAACAACTCTTTGAAAAATTGTCACAAAAGACATTCCTACATGATTTCAATAGATTGAAAGGTTCAATTCCACCCAGAAATGATATCGACGTAAGTGATTATAATGCTTGTTCCCAAAAGTCGAATCAAGATTATAGCCTCTCAGAAGCCAGTAATACGCTACTGCCGAGTATGACGGATTCAATGGCCATTGATCCAAGAAAGCAGCGTCTTTTAGTGAATGAGATTTATAAGTACTTCATTAATACCAAAATGACAGAGCAGGCTTTTATTTCCAATGTTATCGCGATATCGAAAATAGAATAAAGTAGTCAATGTGAGCATCATGCCTAGTGGAGGAGGGTATTTCCTCAGAGTGTTATTTGCATCGACAAACGCACGTAATATCTTGGTATACTGCTATTATCAATTTAGACGTAATACTGGTTAGTAAGGTGATGTATGCGGATTTTTATTATGCGCCATGGTGATGCTGAGGCATTTGCGGCGACAGATGCGGAAAGGCCATTAAGTGAACTTGGTCAGAAACAATCACTGCAAGCGGCAAAAAACTGCAAACAAAAAGAAGTGGTCCAATTTGACTTGGCATTGGTGAGCCCTTATTTACGAGCGCAACAAACATGGCAGATACTTTCACAGATTTTAACCGCGGATAAAATTGAAGAGTGTGATGATATTACACCGTATGGAGATTCTGAGTCTGTCGTTGATTATGTTTGCGCACTTGCTGAAGCTCAAACATTAGAAAGCGTTATTTTAGTGTCTCATTTGCCATTAGTTGGGTATTTAACTGCAGATTTTGTGACAGGTATTCATCCACCTATGTTCCCAACATCTGCCATGGTATGCATTGACTATGATCTAGAGGCTCGTAATGGTGAGGTTCTTTGGCAATTATAATCTTTGGATGAATAGTTGGGTTATGCATAGCTTGATTATATATAGCTTGATGATGAGTGTGTTGGGCTTGTTCATCTCTCTGGAATCGAAATAAGGACAAGCAAAGCGCCATTGCCACCAAATTCAAGTGGCGCTTGATGATAGGCCATTACATCCGGATGCTGTGCGAGCCAAAGTGGTACTTTTTGTTTTAAAATATGTTTACCAATACCGTGCATAACACTGGCACAAGAAATACCTTCTTTGACACAATAAGCCAGCATTGACCCTAACTCTCGTTTGGCTTCATTTTGTGTCATACCATGCAAATCAAGAAAAACATCCGGTACATAAACGCCGCGGCGTAAGCGTTTCACTTCATACTTAGAAACATCATCTCGCGCGTAACGTGTTGGCCCATCGGTACTGAGCATCGGTACAAATTCATCTGAAAAATAGAATTCGTTATCCTTGGCTTCACGAAAAGTACGGCGAATTTCTTTTTGCTGTAAAGCCTTTTTAGGCTCATGGATTATGGTATCCTGTGGCAACTTTTTTACGCCCTTTATTTCGAGTTGGAACAGCGCAAATTCGTCATCTATGTTGGTGTCTTTTTCGCTCATGGAAAATCCTTACTGATAAGGGGCGGTATTGTAACCTCAAGCATGGCTAAGTTGCGAGCATCGTAATGGCTGATGTGCGTATAAATATTCGATAGACACATAGAGCGGAGACTTAAGTGGATAAAATTTTTATTGATGAAGCGGTATCGGAACTGCATACCTTGCAAGATATGATCCGTTGGACGGTAAGTCGTTTTAACGCTGCAGGTCTGTTTTATGGTCAAGGTACAGACAACTCTTGGGATGAAGCGGTTCAGTTAATTTTACCTACTTTATATCTTCCGATTGATGTACCACCGCATGTATTAAGCTCTCGGCTCATTCATAGTGAACGTTTGCGCATTGTTGAGCGTGTAATTCAGCGTATTAATGAACGTACACCAACGGCTTATCTCACTAACAAAGCTTGGTTCTGTGGGCTTGAATTTTATGTTGATGAGCGAGTGCTAGTGCCACGTTCACCAATCGGTGAGCTGATCGAAAATAAATTCCAACCTTGGTTAATTCAAGAACCAACGCGCATTATGGATTTATGTACTGGTAGCGGTTGTATTGCGATTGCATGTGCCTATGCATTTGAAGGCGCAGAGGTCGATGCTGTCGATATTTCGGTTGATGCCTTAGATGTCGCTGAACGTAACATTACCGATCACGGTCTAGAGCAACAAGTTTTCCCATTCCGTTCGGATTTATTGAACGATATGCCGCAAGATCAATACGATATTATCGTGACCAATCCACCGTATGTCGATCAAGAAGATATGGATAATTTGCCTCAAGAGTTTCGTCATGAGCCAGAGCTAGGCTTAGCGGCAGGAAGAGATGGCCTAAAGCTTATGCGCCGAATTCTTGCTGATGCGCCTGATTACTTAACCGAGCAAGGCATTCTAATTTGTGAAGTCGGTAACTCAATGGTGCATGTAATGGAGCAATATCCACAAATCCCATTTACTTGGCTTGAATTTGAAAATGGTGGTCATGGGGTATTTTTATTGACTCGTGATCAGCTAGTTGAACACGCTGCTGAGTTCTCTATTTATAAAAAATAATAAGAAATTGCAGCCAGTATGAATTTTGAATGCCAGTATTGTTTGGATACTGGCATTTTTATGTTAAAAAACGCAGATTATTTTCATAAATAGGGTTTACAAGTTTATGTCATGGCGACACTATCTAGTCATGATAAATATTTGGTCGATGAGCTTTATTTATGGTGAGCTTGTCTATAGAGACTTTGTTTATATAGACAAGCTAGACAGAAATTAAGATCGGCATTAAGAATAAAGTAAAAGAGGGATTCATGGCAGGGAATAGTATTGGTCAACATTTTCGAGTAACCACCTTTGGTGAAAGTCATGGTAAAGCGTTAGGTTGTATTGTTGATGGCTGTCCTCCGGGGTTAGAAATTACCGAAGCCGACTTACAAAAAGACCTCGACCGTCGCCGTCCAGGTACATCGCGTTATACTACTGCTCGTCGTGAACCTGATGAAGTCGAAATTTTATCGGGTGTCTTTGAAGGCCAAACCACAGGCACTTCCATTGGGCTTATGATTCAAAATACCGATCAACGCTCGAAAGACTACTCAGAAATCATGGATAAATTCCGCCCTGGTCATGCCGATTATACTTATCATCAGAAGTATGGTGTGCGTGATTACCGTGGTGGTGGTCGCTCGTCTGCTAGAGAAACCGCAATGCGTGTTGCTGCTGGTGGCATTGCTAAAAAATATTTAAAGCAAGAATTTGGCATTGAGATTCGTGGTTATTTATCACAAATGGGTGATGTCACTATTGATAAAGTAGATTGGAATGAAATTGAAAACAATCCATTCTTTTGCCCTGATGCTGACAAAGTGGAAGCTTTTGATACGTTGATCCGCGATCTTAAAAAGCAAGGCGATTCAATTGGTGCCAAGCTTTCAGTGGTTGCCACTAATGTTCCCGTTGGTTTAGGCGAACCTATTTTTGACCGTTTAGATGCTGACATTGCTCATGCACTTATGGGTATTAACGCTGTTAAAGGTGTAGAAATTGGTGATGGTTTTGCAGTAGCTAACCAAAAAGGCAGTCAACATCGTGATGAAATGACGCCACAAGGATTTAAATCGAATCATGCCGGCGGTATTTTAGGTGGCATTTCTTCTGGTCAAGATATTGTGGCAAGTATCGCCCTGAAACCTACCTCAAGCATTACTGTCCCGGGTGAAACCATTACGCGTCAAGGTGAATCGACGTCTTTAATCACTAAGGGGCGTCATGACCCTTGTGTTGGCATCCGCGCGGTACCGATTGCTGAAGCCATGTTAGCGATCGTACTGATGGATCACTTATTGCGTCATCGTGGACAAAATCAAGGTGTGGAGACTCAGACTCCGAAGATTTAATACTTTGTGTTGATTACAGAAATAATTGAATGGCTTATCTGCGTTAATTAAAAAGTAGATAAGCCATTTTTTATGCCTATAGGATATAAATCAAAATATTCTTAACAGAACATAGATTATATACAACTAGTTACATTTCTTTCGTTATGTTAATCCAAAAAGTAAACTCGACTAATATGTTTGAATACTATCGAAATTCAATACTGGTAACGTAAAAAATGAGAAATCATTCTAATATCGACCAGGAAGTGCCCATTGATTAATTCATTGAAATTTATAGTGAGAATATTTTCCGTTGTACTGTTTTTTTAATTGTGGCGACCAATGTAAATGCTTTTACTTCGTTATCTTCAGTAAGAGACTCTCTAGGTTATCTTGATACACCTTTCAAAAAAGGGGAAACACAAACGACTGTTGAATTTGAAATCGATCGTGGTCAATCGTTTTGGCCAACTATCGTCATTCCTATTATTGATGCTCGCTTTGAATTAATTGCACCGGATGGCACTGTCGTGATGGATAGCCAAAATAGTAAAATTAAAGTGACTCATGGTAGTGATATCCGACCAGGCTTACCTGGAGCGAGTTATGAACTGCCTTTAGTGGATGTGGCAAATAAGCCCGGTATTTGGCAGTTTGTTGTTCACTATAATGCCCCAGATTATGATTCAATGATTGTTACTCAAATTTTCAGGCAGATGACTGTTAGTGCAAAAGTATCTATTCTCGGTCACCTCGTAGTTGTTGGCGATTTAATGGCACCTTCTGTATTAGTGACAGCGGATGCTAAAGCAATTCCAGATGCGGAAGTATCATTTCTAATCACTTATCCTGATGGGACAAGTGTGACTACAATGGGATACGATAATGGCTCAGGATTTGATGCTGTCGCTGGTGATGGTGTATACAGTAGCGCTTCGACCTATCCATACCAACAATTAGGCGAGCACATCATAGAAGCAAGCGTTATTGCACAGCATTTAGGGTATGAGTATCGTACTCAAGCAGGTAAGAATATTGTGGTGACGGAGCAACTTGCTAATGTAAATAAAACAGAGCTAGTGATTCCTCAAGGAACGTGTATTGATAATTTAATATTAAAAGCAACAATTCAATTTAATAAAGCAGGGGAATTTGATTTGTTGACGATATTAAGAGGATCTTTAAGTAAAGGTAAATTTGGTGCCAGTGGTGGACAGCGTGTTACGGTGACGGCAGGTGAACATGAATTTGATATCGTTTTTTCTAAAAAAGAATTATTAAGATCGTTTTCTAGCAACGAATTGATTAGCTTTTCGCCATTACTTATTGAAACCACGGATTATACCAAATCAGGAACACGAGAGTTTAATTCTGTAGTAAATCCACGGGTTGCCATCTCTGACACCTTTACCTTAGAAGATATTAATTTCTGTCGTGACGGTTAACTATGATTATTTCTGTGATAGTTTCAATGTATGTAAAGGGTGGAATCATCCGTTTAATACATTTCGTTCAAATTCTGGTGAATTTACACAGGTAATTAGCGGAGAGAAGCTATTACATCTGATACAAGGTTGGATTGATAATAAGCAGTCTAATCATGGCCTTGTATTGACAGGAAATCCAGCAGAACGAAGTAAGCAGTTAGAGATTCTCAATGTTGAGTTAAATATACTTGTTTTGACATAATGAGTTAGAGTAGATCTAATACATTCAATTAAGGCGTCCGTCCTAGGGTGTCTTTTTTTATACTTTAAATTCTTACGGGGATTCAGGCAAGCGGAATGCTGTACTCTTGTGGGCTGTTAAAATCAGAGCTTAAGTTCCATATCAAAAAATGTCTTTTGAATATACAAGTAAGGTTTAATGCACCGAACCTTCAACTTTTAACTCAAAAATAGGCAGTCGCCATTTAAACCTCACCGATGCCATGCGAACAAGATACCCGACCACTAAGCTGGTGATAATCGTAATATTTTCATCAATGGCAAAGTGTTGAAGTGTTAAATATAAGCACGCAACAATGAAAGCGACCGCCGCGTACAATTCTTGATGTAAAACCAATGGTGTTTGTCTGCAGATCAGATCACGTAGCAACCCACCAAAAACGCCAGTAACAATCGCGGCTACCACGCAAATACTCGGTGGCAATCCCATGTTAATGCCTTTTTGACAACCAATAATACTAAATGCTGCCAGTCCTAATGCGTCAAGGCGAATAAAAACACCTTTGAATTTGACTACCCATTTGGCAAGCCATGTCGTTAATACTCCGGCCACGCATGTGATCAGCAAGTATTCCGGATGTTGCACCCAGCTCAATGGGTAATTTCCTAATAGAATATCTCTTACACTACCACCACCAATGGCCGTTGCGCTTGCAACAAGCATAACGCCAAACCAATCCATATTTCGACGGCCTGCACTTAATGCGCCTGTCATGGCTTCTGCGGTAATACCAATAATATAAATAATGCTAAGTAACATGGCGATGCTCACGAAAAGATAGGGTAAATAAATAATGAAGTGCAGATTTTAGTGATAAAGATCTCGTTTGACTAATGAGAAATATCGTAATAAATAAGGTGTTTTGGATTATAAAAACTAATCTGATTTTTTTGTTTTGTATATGATAGCTAAAAGGTGATTTTTATTGGCTTTACCTGAAGTTAAAAAGTGAGGACAATGCATTCCTATGTTGTACGGAAAGAATAAATTTAATGCTTGAATCTCGCCATCAATATCCGGATATTATTCGTCTTTTTAATCAAACTTTTGCTGAGTCCTATCAAACTCAGCTAGAGCTTGGTGGAGATGAACCTATTTATTTACCTGCTGATGAAAATACGCCATATCACAGGATTATTTTTGCGCGTGGTTTTTATGCATCAGCTATGCACGAAATTTCGCATTGGTGTGTGGCTGGGCCCAAGCGGCGCTTATTAGAAGATTTTGGTTATTGGTATGAGCCAGATGGCAGAACTGCCCAAGTGCAGGCTGACTTTGAAAAGGTAGAAATACGCCCACAGGCTTATGAGTGGATTTTATCGGTAAGTGCTGGGTTTTCGTTCACGGTAAGTTGTGACAATTTACATGGTGATATTGAGCCGGATCGTTTAGCCTTTATGGCAAAAGTACACAATGAAGTATTGCATGTTTTGCAACAAGGCCTACCAAAGCGAGTTAAAATGTTGTCGGATGCATTGCGTGATTTTTATCAAACACCAGAATTAACCCCACCCCTATTTATAATTAAGTAACGAGTAATAGATGATTATTGAATTAGAAGAACGATTATTAGAAACCATTGATATGACTGTTGAAAAAGCATCGGATGATGAGCTTTTTGCTGGTGGGTATTTACGCGGACATATTTCGCTTTCAGCGGCCGATTGTGAGCAAGAAGAGATCCAGGATATTGCTATTTTTAAACAGCGAATTCAATCAAGTTTAGATGCTGCTCGTAATGAATTAACGCCTGCCGATCAAGTGATTGTTGCGGCTATGTGGCAGAAGTTGAGTCATTCAATTTAATTATTTTTAGATATTACTATCATCATGTTCTAATTTCTTGAACATCTTAATAGGATTCAATGACTGTTATCGATTTTGTTTTCAACTATCTTAGCTTACACAGTTAAAAACTACTTTCTAATATAATGGAGTCACAATGAAAATTATCGCATTTGGTGCTAGCACAAGTTTCAACTCAATCAATAAATCACTGGCGGCTTATACCGCTGGCCTTGTCGATGGCGCTGATGTTGAGGTGTTAGATCTTAACGATTTTAACGTTCCTTTATTTAGTGAAGATACTGAAAAAGAAGTAGGTCGCCCTGAAGGTGCCCAAGCGTATTTTGCTAAGTTAGAAAGTGCCGATGCTTTTGTGATTTCCCTTGCTGAGCATAATGGTACTTATACGGCGGCTTATAAAAACTTATTTGATTGGGCTTCCCGTATTAACCAACAAATGTTTGCTCACAAGCCGGTTGTTTACTTATCTGCAAGCCCTGGCCCTGGTGGAGCGCAAAGTGTTTTAGCTCAAGCAACTGGATCGGCTGCTTTCTTCCATGCAGATGTAAAAGCATCCGTGTCTATTCCAAGTTTTTATGACGTGTTTGATATGCAGTCTGGTAAACCAACCGATGATGCAATTAAAGTGCAACTAGCAGCCGCCGCGGCAACATTAAGCGCTTAATATTTTAAATAGTGTTAGCTTCATAAATAAAGGTGTTGATCGTGAGATCAACACCTTTATGTTTTTCTAAGCTTTTATTGTTTTAACCTTTGTTATTTTAACTTTCAATAGGTCTGCCTTTTAACATTCTTCTTACCCACATTCTGGCTGGGTGTAGTTTTTCTAATACCTCAGTAGGTAATGGCATTGGATCGCCAACAATCTGCGAGGCTAGGATTTCAGCCAATAATGGCGCTGAACATAAACCTCTAGCACCAAGTCCTACCATGCAAAATAAGTTTTTATACTGTGGTATGTCTGGCATTAATTCTGGGTATGTCCTTAGAATTTGTGGATCAATTTTGCGATAGCTTTCTGCTATGGGTTCAAACTGACAAACATTGCCGATAAAGGGGAGATGATCACGGGTGACACTTCTGATCCCTTGGCGAGAGTTATTATTCTCGGTGCTCACTTCTTTTGGCCAGTCTTGATTTGGGATGCAATGAACTAAACGCTCTCCGTTACTTTGTTGAGCTTGTGGATCAAATTCATGGTCAATATTATTTCGATCGTAACTGGCACCAATACAATGATGATTATTGTTAGGGTTATGAGGTGTCATATATCCATCATAACAAAGAACCGTTTTCAGCTTGGTTAAGTTTTCAGTGCTAGGAATATGGCTAACTTGTCCTTTCACTGGTGTTGCAGCAATGGATTTCAGTTGTTCAAATCGACTAAATTGATGACCATTCGCGACAACCACGACATTATGCTTGAAAGCTTTACCTGATGTTTTTAGTTGCCAAACTTGCTCATCTTTGCAGTAATGTAATGTCTCAATACGTGTATTAAAATGAACCTCAAAACGGTCACTATTTTGTAATGCTTTAATAGTGTTTTGAGTGAGTTGTTGAGGGCACAACCAGCCACCAAGTGGATAAAATACGCTTTCCTGATCAATATTAAGACCAATAGTTTGTGAGGTTTTCTTTGCATCTAATGCTTGGATAAAAGATTCGGGATACCCATTAATGATTATTTTGTCTAGTTTGCTTTTAGCTTTTTCATTCCACGCTAATTGAGTCACACCACAAAAATCATAATCAAACTCAATATTTTGAGCCGCTTGCTGTACGAATTGACGAGCGTATAAAAAAGCAGGAGCAAAGAATCGATTTAATGGTGATTCAGGCTCTGCGATTAGAGGATATAATGCCCCTTGTTTATTGCCAGAAGCCCCTAACGCCGTTTCTTCATCTTCACAATATAAAGTGACGGTGAGCCCGCGTCGATGTAAAGCTTGCGCGAGAGCCGCACTGGCAATACCGCCACCTATAATGGCGATGTTACCTAAATCCGATAAGTTGGGATCAGCTTCTGTCTTAGTTTGTTTGATGTTTAGTGCGGGTTGCCGAGCAAACCAAGGTGGGATATTGGAGCGAGTTTGGGATGAGGTTATCGCTTGGGCTCGCAGAGTGCCCGCTATCATTTCACGTTTAATGCCAAACCCTTTGACTTTTTTCATGTCAAAGCCAGCTTCAATCAACCCTCGGCGAACGAAACCTGCGGCGGTAAAAGTCGCGCAGGTTCCATGCTGTTTAGTCATCGATGCCATGCCATTAAAGAGGTCATCGTTCCACATGTCTTGATTTTTACTTGGAGCGAACCCATCTAGGAACCATGCGTCAATTATACCATCTTGATTGTTGGCAATTTTAGGGAGGCTGTCATGGATATCCCCAAACCACAAATCAAGCGTTATCATGCCATCAGCAAGAATTAATCGGTGGCATTCAGGTATGGCAATAGGATATATGTCTTGTAATTGTTGGGCGTATTGAGCTAATTCGGGCCAAGCTGCATGAGCTTTAATTAAGTCGCCTATACTGATTGGGTATTTTTCAAAGCTAATAAAATGTAACTGTTTAAGGCTAGCCTGTGGATGTTCAGTGCGAAAAGCATCAAACTGTTGCCAGGCCGCTAAAAAATTAAGTCCAGTACCAAATCCAGTTTCTGCAATGGTGAAGCGAGGCTGAGAGAAAGACTCCCAGCGTTCTGGAAGGTGGTTTTGTTTGATGAAAACATAGCGACTTTCTTCAAGGCCATTAGCGTTAGAAAAATAGACATCATCAAACTGATGGGAGACTGGAGTGCCAGATTCGTTCCAATCTAGTTTAGCGTTTTGTATTGAACTCATATTACCTGTCATTTTGGGTCGATTTAGGGCTATTATATACCCATTGCAGAACCTTATATTTATTAACAAAGTCCCGCATTGTAAATTTTACTGATAAAACGCAATGCAAAAGGGTAACATTTAGGAAAGCTGACCACTTAGCAATAGCAAGTCAGTTATCATTACACGATTTTTGAATTATAGGAATGTCACATGAAACGAGCCGTCATCACTGGTCTAGGGATTGTCTCTAGTATTGGTAATAACGTAGAAGAAGTATTAGCGTCTTTAAAAACAGGCAAATCGGGCATTACAGCCTCTGAGCAATTTAAAGAAGCTGGTCTTCGTTCTCAAGTTTGGGGTGATTTGAAAATTACGCCAAGTGAGCATATTGATCGTAAACACATGCGTTTCATGGGCGATACCGCTTCTTACGCTTATCTTGCTATGCAGCAAGCAGTTGAAGATTCTCAATTAACCGATGATCAAGTTTCTAATGACCGTACTGGCTTAGTGGCTGGTTCTGGTGGTATCTCATCACAAAACCAAGTGATCTCGGTTGATACTATTCGTGAGAAAGGTGTAAAACGTGTAGGGCCATATATGGTTCCACGTACTATGGCTTCAACGGTTTCAGCATGTCTTGCAACACCATTTAAAATTCGTGGCGTAAACTACACCATGAGTTCTGCTTGTGCGACATCTGCACACTGTATTGGTCATGCATTAGAGCTTATCCAACTGGGTAAACAAGATATTGTGTTTGCTGGTGGTGGTGAAGAGCTTCACTGGTCTTCAGCGATGATGTTTGATGCAATGGGTGCGTTATCCACAAAATATAATGAAGAACCAACGAAAGCTTCTCGTACTTATGATGCAAACCGCGATGGTTTTGTTATCTCTGGCGGTGGCGGTATGGTTGTGGTTGAAGAACTTGAGCACGCACTGGCTCGTGGCGCAAAAATCTATGGCGAAATCGTAGGTTACGGCGCGACATCTGATGGATATGACATGGTTGCCCCTTCTGGTGAAGGCGCGGTTCGTTGTATGAAGATGGCGATGCAAGGCGTTGATTCTGTCGATTATGTCAATACTCACGGCACATCAACTCCTGTGGGCGATGTAAAAGAGCTAGGTGCAATTCAAGAAGTATTTGGTAAAAATAGCGGCGGTAAATGCCCTGCAATCTCTGCAACCAAAGCAATGACCGGCCACGCACTTGGTGCGGCAGGTGTGCATGAAGCGATTTATTCAACATTAATGCTTCAACATAACTTCATTGCACCAAGCATTAACATTGAAACGTTAGATCCAGCTGCTGAAGGTCTAGACATCGTAACTGAGACTCGTGAACAAGAGTTAAAAACAGTTATGTCTAACAGCTTTGGTTTTGGTGGTACTAACGCCACGCTTGTGATTAAAAAATACGAAGCATAATATTCTGAGCCAAATGGCCATATGAATAAAATAAATCCTCGGCTTATTAATTAAGTTGAGGATTTTTTGTATGATAACTATCCTATTTTTGAATAATCCATCTTGAGAATCCGTAATGAAAATCGTCATCGATGAAAACATGCCTTACGTTGAAGCCTTATTTAACCAGATTGGTGAAGTTAAAATGTTACCGGGCCGGACATTAACGGCAGATGATTTGGTGGATGTAGACGCATTAATGATCCGCTCGGTAACGAAAGTGAATGCTGCTTTACTGACAAAAGCCAATAAATTGAAATTTGTCGGAACGGCCACAGCTGGGCATGACCATGTTGACCAAGCGTTGCTTGAACGTAAGGGGATTTTCTTTACCGCTGCTCCTGGTTGTAACAAGGTTGGTGTTGCGGAATATGTATGCAGTGTTTTGATGGTTCTGGCGCAACAGCAAGGTTTTTCTATTTTTGATAAAACAATAGGTATTATCGGTGCGGGGCAGGTAGGATCCTATTTGGCTCAATGCATGGCTGCACTTGGCTTAAAAGTATTACTTAACGATCCGCCGAAACAGCAACAAGGTGATAGACGTCAATTTGTTGATTTAGATGTATTATTAGAACAATCAGATGTGGTGTGCTTGCATACGCCCATCACGAAAAATGGCGATTATCCAACACATCACTTAATTAGCGCTGAGCGTCTTATTAAGTTTCGTCCTAATCAAATTTTGATCAATGCTGCTCGTGGGCCAGTTGTGGATAATCAGGCATTGAAAATAAGATTACAGCAACAAGATGGCTTTACTGCCATTTTAGATGTATTTGAATTTGAACCTCAGGTCGATCTTGAATTACTTCCTTTACTGGCTTTTGCAACGCCCCATATTGCCGGCTATGGTTTAGAGGGCAAAGCACGAGGGACAACGATGATTTTTAATGCTTATTGTGCATACCTTAATTTAGAAAATAGAGCAGAGGCCAGTGAATTATTACCTGTGGCTCCGATCTCACAAGTTCAGTTATCAAGCGGTTGGAGTGAAGATCGTGAGAAAACACAAGCATTACTGCACAATTTGACTCAGTTGATTTATGATGTGCGCCATGATGATGCGGTATTCCGTCGAGAAATGTCACAATTGGATGGGAAGGCGCAAGCGGAAACATTTGATCGATTGCGTAAACAATATTGGGATCGCCGTGAATATAGTGCGATGACCTTAATTTCCTCCCCACAACAGACAATCAATCTGACGCCATTGGCATCTTTAGGTTTTCAAATTCAAGCCGAATAATTTTTATATCATCGGCTGGAATTCAGGTTGCATTAAGTCAGCCATTCAAATTGAGGTTTTACATGAGTCAAGAATTTAATATTGCTATTTTGGGTGCGACTGGCGCAGTGGGCGAAGCCATGTTTGAGGTACTGAAAGAGCGTGAGTTTCCAATCGGCAATCTATTTTTACTCGCAAGTGAAGAGAGTGAAGGTAAGAGTTACCGTTTTAATGGCAAAACAATCCATGTCAACAGTGTCGAAGACTTTGATTGGTCACAAGTTCATATTGCGTTATTCGCTGTTGATGCTGCATTGTCTGAACAATGGGCACCGATAGCGACGGATGAGGGCGTGATTATTATCGATAGCTCTTCTAAATATCGATATGACTATGATATTCCCCTTGTGGTGCCAGATGTGAATCCACAGGCGATTGCAGAGTTTCGTAATCGTAATATTATCTCCAGCCCAGACTGCTTAACTATCCAAATGGTTGTCGCGTTAAAGCCGATTCAAGATGCAGTGGGGATTGAGCGTATAAATGTATCAACATACCAATCAGTTTCTGGCGCTGGTAAAAAAGGGATTGATGAGCTAGCAGGGCAAACAGCAAAACTGTTAAATGGCTTACCTGTTGAAACCGATGCCTTTGCTCAACAGATTGCATTCAACTGTATTCCACAAATCGATATGGTCACCGAAAATGGCTACACCGCCGAAGAAATGAAAATGGTGTGGGAAACACAGAAAATTTTTAATGATGCATCGATTCAAGTTAATCCAACCTGTGTTCGTGTTCCTGTATTTTACGGCTATGCAGAATCGTTACATGTTGAGACTCAAACTCCCATTGATGCAGAACAAGCGATGGAATTGTTTGAGAATACCGATGGTATTACGCTATTCCGTGGTATTGATTATCCAACTCAAGTCCGCGATGGCGGTGGCAAAGATGAAGTGATGATTGGCCGAGTTCGTAATGATATTAGCCATCATAGCGGTATTAATATGTGGGTTGTTGCGGATAATGTGCGTAAAGGTGCAGCCACCAATGCAGTACAAATTGCTGAAGTCTTAATACGCGATTATTTATAAGACATTTATCAATAATGAAACCTCGCCATTTGCGCGAGGTTTTTTATTGTCTAATATATTTATTCACAGCGACATTTTGGACATATTTGCACAAAACCTTTGTTTCATTGCGTTTTTTGTCATGATCATTACCCACTCTTAAGATTATTCCTATATATTGAGTGGGTATTCTTTAAATGGACAAATTAACTGAGTTTATTATGCATCGAACCTTTAAGCATCTTGTCACCTCTTTGGCTTTGCTTTTTTTCATTCAAGTACCAATTACTTATGCGAATGGTGTAGAGGATCTTGCCAGCGTACAGGATATACACAGTGCAGAGTCTTCACTGCAACAAAGTGATATTGATATTTATGGTCCGACAACTAAAAAGGAAACGTTGTGGTCGATTGCTAAAGATTATCGAATGGATAAATCGGTTAATATTTATAAAATGGTACTGGCAATATATAAGCTTAACTCTAAAGCGTTTGAAGATCACAATATTCATGGGTTAATTTCTGGAAGTACTTTATTGATGCCAAATAGTGCTCAGGTTACAGCTGAATCTGTGACCCAAGCAAAAGAACGGATGGCTCAGGATGCTGAACGCCCAATACCATCAAAAGTGGATCCTAATATTATTCCTCCGGTGCCAGTAAAAGCAGAAGACTATTTACCTAAGAACAGCCAAGATGAAACCCTGAATGCTACCGAGCAATCTTCCGCCACGGAAGCACAGATCACTGGCGCCAATCAAGGTGATGATCAACTTGCTGAGGAAGATCAAAAGTTTACGCAATCTCAACTTGAATTATTAAGCCAGCGTTTAAATGCTGAACTAGGGCATCTACAATCTCAGCTTGACCAACTACAAACCCAATTAACGGATGAAGAACGTGTTAGACATGAAGCTCAGGCGAAAGATGCTGAAAGTTTAGGACTGATACCGACTTTACGTGTGCTGTTAAATAAATATCCAAGCCTATGGGTTGCTGTCATTTTACCCCTTCTTTTTATCGTGCTGTTGCTACGATTGATATTCAACCGTCAATCTCGCGAAACAACGAAGCCTCGATTATTAAAATCAGAGGAACTTATTGCAACGAGTTATGTTGTGCTTGACTCTAAGCAAGACACTGATGTGATTACCCCAGAAACAGAAACAGAAACAGAAACAGAAACAGAAACAGAAACAGAAACAGAAACAGAAACAGAAACAGAAACAGAAACAGAAACAGAAACAGAAACACGAATTATATTTGATGATTCTGAATTACCTATTTATCAAGAAAAAGAAGCTTGTGAAGATGCTGAACGTGAGCCTCAAGAGTTTGATACGAACATCATTCAAGAATCACCAGAACCGGGTATTTATTCCTTAGATGAAACATTACTAATAGATAATACTCAATTAGACGATAATCTAACCGAGTCAACGTCTGTAACGGTTGATGAGCTAAGGTTAGAACCTAAAGAGAGTAAAATAGAGGCTTCTGACGTTCGTAACAATAAGCCGACAGAATTGAGCGGTATTGATGATGAACCGGATCTTGATGTTGGTTTAGATGAATTTTCTGACGTGCTCGGCAATGTGACTATGTTTGATGTTGACGAAGATAGTGAAATGAATAGTAAGCTAGACTTAGCGAAAGCTTTTATTGAGATGGATGACTTTCCTACAGCGAAAAAACTATTAAAAGCGGTAATGAAAAGTGAAGATGCCGCTTTAAAAGCAGAGGCTGAAAAGCTTTTTTCACGTATAAAACCATAATTTCTGCCTACATTATAGGTGCTTAAAATTACGTATATCAATGATCATAAGTCATTATGGAATTGTTATAAGGAAGGTGGCCACGAGCCACCTTTTTCTTTGCTCTATTTACCTATATACTTTGCGCCCTGTTTTTCGGTTTTAAAAAGAGTTTAAATCAAGATGCGAATTGCTTTAGGTATTGAATATGATGGTAGCCAATCGTGTGGTTGGCAAAGACAAAAAGATGTCCCTAGCGTACAAGAGTATCTTGAGAAAGCGTTAACCATTATTGCGAATCATCCAGTAGCAGTCCAATGTGCTGGCCGTACAGATACTGGCGTTCATGGAACGGGACAAGTTGTCCATTTTGATACTACCGCTGAGCGTAAATTAGTGGCATGGATAATGGGTGGGAATGTTAATTTGCCTAGTTTTGTCAGTATCCGTTGGGCTAAAGTGGTTCCTGAAGAATTTCATGCAAGGTTCAGCGCCACGGCCAGACGTTACCGATATATTATCTGTAATAGTCAATTTCGACCTGCAATCATGGCATCGGGTGTCAGCCATTATCATCAAACACTTGATACAGAAAGGATGCAGCAAGCAGGAAATTATTTAATTGGCGAACATGATTTCACCTCTTTTCGGGCCGCACATTGTCAAGCTGCGACTCCATGTCGAGAGATTAAACATCTAAAAATTACGCGTTTAGGTCAATATATTGTCGTTGATGTTAAAGCTAATGCTTTTCTTCATCATATGGTGCGTAATATTGTCGGTAGTTTGATTAAAGTAGGAACCGGCGAGCAAGATCCTAATTGGATTGAATGGCTGTTGATCCAAAAAAATCGAGCTTTAGCTGGAGCAACGGCCAAAGCTGGGGGGTTATACTTAGTTGATGTCGATTACCCTGATAGATTTGAATTACCTATAATGTCTTTGGGGCCGTTATTTTTACCTTTAGATTGATAATGTAAGGTTGGTTTTTGGTTACATTGTCATTACACTAAGACGTGCTAAATTTAAAAGATTAAATTATGACCGATTGAAAATAGGTACAACCAGTTTTTTATCTACACTGCGGGTATTATGTGTTTTAATCTCCTCCGCATTTTTATCAAATTCCCATCTTTCGCAATACAGCGATAGATCTAGCTAAAAGGTCTTCCCATGAGTTGGCTTGAAAAAATTTTTACAACAACAAATCTTGTTACTTCACGTAAAGCGTCTATTCCTGAAGGAATCTGGACCAAATGTACATCTTGTGAGCAAGTACTGTATCAAGCAGAATTAGAGCGTAACCTAGAAGTATGTCCAAAATGTGACCACCACATGAGAATGTCTGGTCGCCGTCGTTTGGAACATTTTTTAGACGCAGGTACTCAAGTTGAGATAGGTCAAGAATTAGAGCCTAAAGATAAACTGAAGTTTAAAGATTCTAAGCGTTATAAAGACCGTATTACAGCAGCTCAGAAATCAAGTGGCGAAACCGATGCATTAATTGCTATGAAAGGCGAAGTTCTTGGCATGCCAATCGTTGCTTGTGCATCTGAATTTGCATTCATGGGCGGCTCAATGGGGTCCGTCGTTGGCGCTCGATTCGTTCGCGCCGTCGATGAAGCCATTGCTAATAATTGTGGTTTTGTATGCTTTGCTGCTAGTGGCGGTGCTCGTATGCAAGAAGCCTTGATGTCTTTAATGCAAATGTCAAAAACCAGTGCGGCGCTAGAGCGTTTGTCTCAGAAAGGATTACCGTTTATTTCTGTAATGACGGATCCAACTTTTGGTGGCGTAACAGCAAGTTTTGCAATGCTGGGTGATATTAATATTGGTGAACCTAAAGCGATTATTGGCTTTGCAGGTCGTCGAGTTATTGAGCAAACTGTTCGTGAAAACCTCCCTGAAGACTTTCAAACCAGTGAGTTTTTACTTGAGCATGGCGCAATTGATATGATTGTTGACCGTCGTGAGATGCGTCAACGCATTGGTGGTTTGGTTGCTAAGCTAACTAACTATCAATCACCATTAGTGGTATCAGTTGATTCTGGCCCAGAATATGAAGTTCCTGTTGCTGATAAAAAGTAATGCTATTTAATGGGATTGCTGAATGGTGTGACACCATTCGGCAATCATTGAATGAAGACTTCTCATGAGTTCAGGTATTTCATGAATAAACACCCTTCTCCTAAAGCCACATCACCTATGTCGATGTGGCTTTGCTATTTAGAAAATATCCATTCTAGCGCGATAGATCTCGGTCTTGAGCGTGTTGCTAAAGTTGCTCAGTCTGCGAAATTAACTAAGCCTGCACCAACGGTTATTACGGTTGCAGGTACCAATGGTAAAGGTTCCACTTGTGCTTTAATGGAAGCTATTTTATTAGAGGCTGGTTATAAAGTGGGCGTTTACAGCTCTCCCCATTTGATTGAATACAACGAGCGAGTTCGTATTAATGGTCAAAATGTTGTCGATTCGCTTCATACTCAAGCTTTTGATTTTATTGAAAAGGCACGTGCTGAAACCAGTTTGAGTTTTTTTGAGTTTGGTACCTTAGCCGCTTTAAGAATTTTTCAACAACAACAAGTGGATGTGGTTCTTTTAGAGGTTGGCCTTGGCGGACGCTTAGATGCCACCAATGTTGTTGAACATGATGTCTCTATTATCACCAGTTTAGCCATCGACCATGTTGATTGGTTAGGGAATGATATCAATGTCATTGGCTATGAAAAAGCAGGTATTTTCCGTCATGGTAAACCTGCTATTTGCGGTCAACCACAAGCACCAGCAACCGTTGCTGCTCACGCTGATGATATTGGTGCTAAGTTATATCAAGTTGGTTATCAATTTAGTTACCATCTTGATGATAAAGATAGCTTATATTGGCATTGGCATTGTGGTGCATTTAGCCTAAATGATTTACCTGTTCCTGGTTTACCGCTTGCTAATGCTGCTACCGCATTAATGGCATTAAGTATTTCAGGTCTTCAAATTAGTGATATTGATATTGTGGCCGGACTGTCTAATGCTAAGTTAGAAGGGCGTATGCAAATATTAAGTCATGACCCTACTATTTTGTTAGATGTTGCCCATAATCCTCATTCCGCTCAATACTTGGTACAACAGCTTGAACGGCAATACCCAAATCGTACTATTCACGCTGTTGTTGCGATGTTGCACGATAAAGATATTAAGTCGACATTAAAAGAATTATCACCAGTGGTGGATTTCTGGTATCCAGCTTCATTAAATGGGCCAAGAGCCGCGAGCGCTGATGAACTTTGTTTATCATTACCAAATGGAGTGAAGAAATTTACCACTCCGATAGAAGCTTTCCAATATGCTCAAGATCAAGTCAATACGGAAGATGTATTGCTTGTGGTTGGCTCTTTCCATACTGTAGGCGAAGTATTGGATTATTGGCAACAAAACATAACAAGGAGTCTAAATGGCGAGTAAGTTTCAAAGCCGTTTAATTGGTACGGTAATTTTGGTTGCAATTGGTGTGATCGTTCTGCCTGATGTATTTGATGGTCAAAAGAAGCATTACAAAGAAGAGTTTGCTGCAATTCCTATCAAGCCGGCGGATGAGGTATCACAAGATGGCGAGAGTTTTGATCAGATAAAGGCACCTGTAGAGTTAGATGTAGCTTTACCTGATGAGCCTGTGACGACAACGATAACATCAAAAACTAAACCCGATGCTTCCGAGAAAACTATAGCAACAAAGCCGGTACCAGAAAAAAAATCACCAAAACAAGTCGTAGCAAAAGCAGATCAAGTTGAAGTGCAAGCTAAGCCAGTCAGAGAGGTTAATAAATATAATGATAGTGCATGGATTATTCAACTAGTTGCAGTGCGTAATCAAGATAATGCTAAAAACCTGGTTGCTGATTTGAAAAAGAGAGGTTACCAAGCACATCTTAAGCCTGATGGCGGGATTTTTCGTGTGATCGTTGGTCCTGATGTTTCAAAGGATAAATTAGAGAAACAAGTTGCCGAGTTACAAAAAATTACAGGCTTAAAAGGTCAGTTGCAGACATTTAAGCCACTTAATCCATAAGAAAACGTTTGCGTCGCGTGTTTTTCTGTTAAAATACGCGCCAACTTAAGATGTAGATTTTATGATCTGGATAGATTTTATTATTTTAGGGGTGATCGGCTTCTCAGCTTTGATCAGTTTAGTTCGCGGTTTTGTCAAAGAAGCGTTATCTCTGGTTATTTGGTGTGGTGCATTTTTTATTGCTACTCACTATTATCTTAAATTAGCAGAGTATTTTAGCAATATTGACAATGAGATGGTTCGAAATGGAGCGGCATTAGCAGCTTTATTTATTTCAACATTAGTTGTAGGTGCCGTGGTTAACTATGTGATTGGTCAGTTAGTTAGGAAGACTGGTTTATCAGGTACCGATCGCGTTCTTGGTGTGGTATTTGGTGCATTACGCGGTGTTTTGATCGTTGCCGTTGTGTTGTTTTTCATGGATGCATTTACCGCATTCCCAAGTTCAGATTGGTGGAGAAACTCGCAATTGGTCCCACAATTTAAAGTGATTATTGAGCCGTTTTTCGATCATATAAAACAAACTTCAAGCTTTTTATCTGGCGCGCCTCCTTTATAGGGGTGCCAGTTGTTTGCCAACCGAGGGTTAAGACATGTGTGGTATTGTTGGAATCGTAGGTGTAACGCCTGTCAATCAATCGATTTATGATGCTTTAACGGTATTGCAGCATCGCGGCCAAGATGCTGCAGGTATTATTACCATAGATAGCAATCGTTTTCGTCTGCGCAAAGCCAACGGACTCGTTAAAGATGTGTTCGAAGCAAAACATATGCAACGCTTACAGGGAACTGTTGGTGTGGGGCATGTTCGTTATCCAACAGCTGGTAGTTCTAGCGCTTCAGAAGCCCAACCATTTTATGTGAATTCACCTTATGGTATTACTCTTGCTCACAATGGTAATTTAACCAACGCGAATGAAATTCGTGAGTGGTTATTTGAACAAGGTCGCCGTCACGTCAATACCACGTCTGATTCGGAAGTGTTATTGAATATTTTAGCTCAAGAAATCGATCTATCTGAAAGCTATCCATTGACTCCGGTTGATGTTTTTACCGCTATCAAAAAAGTACACAAAATCGTGAAAGGTGCTTATGCGGTTTCAGCCATGATTATTGGGCATGGAATGGTCGCGTTTCGTGATCCTAACGGTATTCGTCCATTGTGCTTAGGCAAGCGTATTGTCGCGGAGCGTACTGAATATATGGTTGCGTCAGAATCTGTTGCTTTGGATGCTGTTGGTTTTGATTTTGTTCGCGATATCGCACCTGGGGAAGCTATTTACGCCACTTTTGATGGTGAGCTTTATACTGAGCAATGCTCTGAAAACCCAAAATTAAACCCATGTATTTTTGAATTTGTATATTTTGCACGTCCGGATTCATTTATTGATAAAATATCGGTTTACAGTGCTCGCCTTGAAATGGGTAAAAAGCTGGGCGAAAAAATTAAACGTGAATGGGACGATTTAGAGATTGATGTAGTTATTCCTATTCCTGAAACCTCTTGTGATATTGCGCTAGAAATTGCGCAATTGATTGATAAGCCTTACCGCCAAGGCTTTGTTAAAAATCGCTATGTTGGGCGTACTTTTATTATGCCTGGGCAACAACAGCGTAAAAAATCCGTTCGCCGTAAACTCAATGCTATTCGTTCTGAGTTTAAGGGGAAGAATGTATTGCTGGTCGATGATTCAATTGTACGTGGTACAACGTCTGAGCAAATTATCGAAATGGCACGTGATTCTGGTGCTAAAAAAGTCTATATGGTTTCTGCAGCGCCAGAGGTTCGATTCCCTAACGTTTACGGGATTGATATGCCGAGTGCTAACGAATTGATTGCTCATGGCCGAGACCCGGAAGAAATCAGCAAAATGATTGGTGCAGATGCACTTATGTTTCAGGATCTTGATGATTTGATCACTGCTGTCGGAATGGGAAATCCATCAATAACTACATTTGAGACATCGGTATTTAGCGGACAATATGTGACAGGAGATATTGATCAAGCTTACCTCGATCTAATTGATACCATACGTAATGATGATGCTAAATTAGACCGTGAACAAGTTGATTTGGCCAATCTAGAGATGCATAACGAAGGTGCGTAATCTAAATTGGCGTTAAGATAAAACAATGAAAACCAGAGTCTGCGGATTCTGGTTTTTTTATGTAATAAAATGAGCCTAATAAATAACAATATAGACTCAATGTTGAATTCTAGGATTAAAGTACTTCGTGGCGAGCGATAAAATCGATCAGTAAACGCACTTTTTCAGGTTGGTGGTTTTTATGATTGTATAGCATGTATATGTCACGAGCATTTGCGCTCCAATCATCAAGTACTCGCACTAAGCGGCCTTCATGCAAATAAGCTTCTATCATCACATCTGGCATTAAACTGATCCCAAGCCCGAACGAACACGCTTTGCGAACAACATTCAATTCACTGGCTTCTAAGCGGCCTTTTTCATTAATGGTTACTGATTCACCACGAGAGTTGCTCAGTTGCCATTTGACTAAAGGCAGACCTTTTAATAAGGCGTGATGTCGTAGATCTTCAGCATGATTTAATTCACCGCAATCCGCTAAATATTTAGGACTTGCAACTAAAACATCTTTCACCTGATTAATCTTTCGGGCAATTAAACTTGAATCACGCTGTGGGCCTACACGGAAAATGACATCCCATTCCGTTGGATCGAGTTGATCCGCATGGTTAGTCATTGATAATTCAATTCGAATATCTGGATATTGCGCCATAAATTCATTGAGCATAGGCATTATCATCCGTTTCGCGGTATTCATTGGTGCCGAAATTCTTAGGTTACCCGATGCCCCGCGACATTCATCTGAAATATTCTCCGTAGTTTGAGCTAAACTTTTAAGTAAGGGAGAGCATTCATCATAAAAACGCTGCCCAGCCTCTGTGAGCGATAGCTTGCGAGCATTGCGGTTAAGAAGGCGTAAGTTCAGTCCTTCTTCTAAAGCTTGTATACGTCGTGTGATGGTGGCGACAGGAATAGTTGTTTTGCGTGATGTTGCGGTATAGCTGCCATTATCAACGACTAGGCGGAATAAATTTAAATCATCAAGTTTCATATTATTGGACACTTATAGAATACCACGTTGGTATTAGTGTAACTGAAGATTGCATTTTTGAGTTGTTTAATATCAATTTATTGCAAGCGGATAAAATATAATCTGCCACTCAAGTTCAGAATTTTCAGTTGAAGATATTGAGATTAATTACTACTTTATATAGGGCTAATGTATAGTTTAGTTATCAGTACTAGTTATTTTAACTTAAAAAAATGGCTCGTTAAATTCAGTAATGTCACTCTCAGTAATCAAAAAGATAGAGCAAAATTATTATATTAAGATCAAATATATCAATAGTGTTTTGCTTAAGTGAGTAGGCTGAATCTGTAGAAGTAGTCAGTCATCAAGGGGGTCTCCTAATATGCATAAATGTGCGGTTGAAATGCAAAAGGTGGATTTGGTTCTAAACAGCCAGATGCCGTCGATTATGTTAGTAGATGATGATCCTATTTTTAGG
The DNA here is from genome assembly GCF_015223435.1 of Vibrio hibernica. GTDB lineage: Bacteria > Pseudomonadota > Gammaproteobacteria > Enterobacterales > Vibrionaceae > Vibrio > Vibrio hibernica. The sequence goes on along the minus strand of NZ_VHKO01000024.1, from coordinate 10,478 downwards.
CGTATGATCTCTGCATTTTTAGTATCACAACATTATGAAGTGTTAGAAGCTAAAAATGGGTTAGAGGCACTTAAATTATTGCGAGATCATGTTCCTGATTTAATTGTCTGTGACATCAATATGCCGATTATGAGTGGGATTGAATTGGTTGAGGAGGTGAGTTGGCAGTTTCCTATGTTACCTATTATTGTGGTTTCTGCTACTGAAGACATGAGTGATGTTGCGAGAGTTTTACGTTTTGGTATCAAAGACTTTTTAACTAAACCCATCACGCACTTACAGCATTTTTCTTCTGCCATTTATACTAGTTTGGAAGAGTCTAAATTAAATTCGTCTTTCTCTCGTGATTTCTCGAGTCAATGGTTCAATATTGATGAGTCTGGTGAGATGCCTGAAGAGAGAGAATTATACTGGCATTTAAATCACCTTAAAGAACATGAAGTGACTGCTCGTGATTTGCTACATGCATTGCAACCGCAACGTGATACACGGCAAGGACATTGGCTGTGTAGTTATCATATCTTACAACCTTCAGAAGCTATGCCGCTAGTATTCGATTATTCTTGGTTAATGGAAGGGCGATTTGCCTTTTACTTGGTAGATTCTTCTTCCGGTGACGATAACGGAGTAGGGACGGCATTGTTAGTGCGTGCTTTATTCAATGATTTTATTCGGAGCCGAAAACACAGTCATTCCGATCTAAAAGATCTCGCAGAGCAGTTAGAAAAGGGGATCAGTTGTACGGATTGTGCTGGTCCGATAAATGCTTTATTTGGTATTGCGGATATGGTTGATGGGAATTTATCAATTTTACCTGCTGGATTGAAAAGTAATTGGATGGCAGAAGGGGGCAATCAAGCGATTGAGAGTGGAATTGAGTTAGGTAAAGGGTGTGTGAAAAATTTTGTTACCAGTGATCTGTCAATGAAGAAAGGAGGAGATTTGGTTTTAAGTGAGCTAGGGTTTCGTAGTTTTAAATTGACGATTAAAAATTTAACATGCGCTTAAGCACAAAACTGAAATAACCATACTTTTGTTCTGTTTTTGTCTAATGGATATTTTCATATAGTGTGGATCTTTTTATAGGAGAAACCACTATGTCTGAAACAGACTTCAAAGAACCATTCAATATCTTTTATGTGCTTGGTATAATCGTCACTTTGCTTTTACCAACTTTACCTGCGACACTGGCTTGGATACAGATGTACAACTCGTAAGAGATTGGTAAGTCTAAGCCAATCAACACCCAAAAGGATATTTACTATAATTCGTAAAATTTTGTTTAACATGGTTGGTGGCTTAGCTCTGCTACTGGGTATTTTAGGCATTTTTCTGCCTTTACTACCTACCACGCCTTTTTTATTACTTGCTAGTGCTTGTTTCATGCGAAGTAATAAGACATTTCACGCGTGGATTCATAACCACCAGCACCTTGGCCCGATCATTAATAATTGGAATCAATATGGTGCGGTCGCTCCTCAAGTAAAAAAACGTGGTTATATTTTATTAGCCATCAGCTTTTGCTTTTCTTTTATTATGATGCCGTATTGGTGGATGAAAGCGGGCTTAGTCTTAGGTTTCTGCTTTTTATTTTTCTGTTTCTCCCGATTACCAGTTCACGATCCATTATCTGAAGTAATAAAAACTGATGCAATAAAAGCAGAGGAAATAAAAGCGAAAGAAAGTTCTTAATAAATGATTACTGTCTGTAGGTGAGATGATAAAATCTGCCATCAAGTTTTTAACCAATAAGAATTTTAATATGACTACCGATACCGATACTTTGGCATTAATCCAAAATAGCATTAAAACTATTCCAGACTACCCTAAAAAAGGGATTCTCTTTCGGGATGTGACTAGCCTGATGGAAGACCCAAAGGCTTATAAAGCGACCATTCAATTGTTAGTCGAAAAGTATCAGTCAATGGGGTTTACTAAAATAGTCGGTACAGAAGCTCGTGGGTTTTTATTTGGCGCGCCTCTTGCCTTGGAATTGGGCTTAGGTTTTGTTCCTGTGCGTAAGCCGGGTAAGCTTCCTCGCAAAACCGTTTCTCAATCATATGAATTAGAATATGGCACTGATGTGCTAGAAATTCATACTGATGCCATTAATGCTGGGGATAAAGTGTTAGTTGTGGATGATTTGCTCGCCACTGGCGGTACAATTGAAGCAATCGTAAAACTGATCCGTCAATTAGGTGGTGAAGTAGAGCATGCGGCTTTTGTGATTAATCTTCCTGAAATTGGTGGTGAAGCTAAACTTAAATCTTTAGGCTTACAAGTTTATAGTATTTGTCAATTTGCTGGACATTGATCGTACCCATCACGTTGAATGTTAAGCATCAATGAATCTACATCATCAAGCATAATCAACCGGAAATATTAATGAGTTATTTAGCATTAGCACGGAAATGGCGTCCTGCAAAATTTGAGCATGTGATAGGCCAAGATCATGTGATTACCGCATTAGAAAATGCCTTAAAGCAAAATCGACTCCACCATGCTTACTTGTTTAGTGGCACAAGAGGAGTGGGAAAGACTTCTATTGGTCGCTTATTTGCTAAAGGGCTTAATTGCGAAACTGGTATCACCGATAATCCTTGTGGTGTATGTACTTGCTGTGTGGAAATTGACCAAGGCCGACATGTTGATTTACTTGAAATCGATGCGGCCTCTCGTACTAAAGTCGAAGACACACGTGAGCTGTTGGATAACGTTCAATACAAACCGGCTCGTGGTCGTTTCAAAGTGTACTTGATTGATGAAGTTCACATGCTCTCTCGTCATAGTTTTAATGCTTTACTGAAAACGTTAGAAGAGCCGCCAGAATATGTGAAGTTCTTATTGGCAACGACGGATCCTCAAAAGTTACCCGTTACGATTTTATCGCGTTGCCTACAGTTCCATCTAAAACCGATTAACTCAGATCAAATTCATCAACAACTCGATTATGTGCTTGGTGAAGAAAAGATCACATCAGAACCTCGAGCACTGAGTTTAATCTCTCACGCAGCTGATGGCAGTATGCGTGATGCGTTAAGTTTGTCCGATCAAGCGATCGCGTTAGGTAATGGGCATATTGACAGTCAAACGGTTGCCAATATGCTAGGCACTCTTGATACGGAGCAAGCGATTTATTTACTGGAAGCAATTAGCAGTAAACAACCCCAAGTTGCAATGGATTGTTTAGAGCAGCTTGCCGTTAATGGTATTGCGTGGGACGGATTACTTAAAGAATTAAGCGCTCAATTGCATCGTATTGCTATGTATCAAGCGTTGCCTGCGACTTTAAATAAAGAACAGCCGGATGCAGAGCGAGTGGAGTTGTTAAGCCAATCGTTGAGCCCGCAAGATGTGCAACTATATTACCAGATGGCATTAAAAGGACGTGGTGATCTACCATTAGCGCCTACAGAAAAAATGGCCGCTGAAATGTTGGTATTACGCATGTTGGCATTTCGACCAGCACCAGCTGTGAGCGGAAACCCGATTACTTTGCCTCAGTCTCAGAGTATGACTTTGCCGGTGATGGAAAGTAAATCAATGTCAGAGCCTGCAGCGACTAGAGTGCCGACAACAAGCACTGCTCAGCCGTCGACTCAGAAGTTTGCTCCTCAGGCATCAACTTCGCCTCAAGAGCATCATTATAAAGCGCCGCCAGCACTAAATCACGCAGTGCCTGAGCAATCAATACCTGCACACGTTTCACCAGAGCAAGTTCGAACTGGGCAACCATCTACTAAAACCGTGCCATCGGAACGGCCAGTTAATGCAGCACCATCATCACCAGAAACTGAAAATAAGCCAGCCTCATTAACAGGATTGCGTCATCAATTACGTAGCAAGCGGGAGAGTCAATCCCCTAAGGATACAGGTTCATCTGGTATAAAAAAGACTAATGCGTCGCCTGCGAATGTAACATCATCTTCCGTCCTTGAACGTATTGCCAGTAAACATACTGCGGCAGCGGTTCAAGCGGTGCAGGGGTCGCCAATCTCTTCAAATGGAACGCCAATGTCCGGTGCGGGTGAGCCAGTATCAGTTGATAATAATGAGCCATATCAATGGAAATCAACGCAAATACACGTTACCAATAATACGGATAACACAGAGCTAACACCTACCCTGATTAAACAAGCTTTAGAGCATGAAAAAACGCCAGAGATGGTTCAGAAATTACTTGATGAATCAGTCAAAAAAGATGCATGGACGGCGGTTATTCAACAGCTGACGACAGCTAAAATGGTTGAGCAACTTGCATTAAATTCTGTTTTCGTCAAACAAGATAATCAAATCACTTTATATTTACGATCTGAACAAGCTCACTTAAATACCGAGCGAGCTCAAGAAGAATTGATGGATGCTCTCTCACAGCATTTCCAGCAAGCCTGTGAACTCAAGGTTATTATCGATGAAAAAGGTGTTACACCGTTAGAATTAAGAGAAAGTTTGTATCAAGATAAATTGCAGCAGGCTTTTACCAGTTTGCAAGACGATCCTAATGTACAGTTTTTACAAAAACGCTTTAATGCACAGTTGGAGGCAAGTAGTGTTCGGCCTGTGTGATGGGTAAGCGGTTGACTTAGCACGAGCAAGAAACTTATTCTATTGGGTTGAAATACGTTCTTTTTGACCCAACTATATTTCTATATTCAACATTATAAACGAGAGATGACTATGTTTGGTAAAGGTGGAATGGGCAATATGATGAAGCAAGCTCAGCAAATGCAAGATCGCATGCAAAAGCTTCAAGAAGAAATTGCCAATATGGAAATCGTTGGTGAATCTGGCGCAGGGCTTGTAAAAGTAACCATTACAGGTAGTCACAGCGTTCGTCGTGTTGAGATCGATCCAAGCTTGATGGAAGATGACAAGGATATGCTTGAAGATCTGATTGCAGCCGCTTTTAATGATGCAGCCCGTCGTATTGAAGAAACACAAAAAGAAAAAATGGCTGGCGTAACCGGTGGAATGCAATTGCCACCTGGTATGAAAATGCCATTTTAAGCTATAGATTTATTTTAAGTTATAGCTTCATTTTGTTATAAAAAAGCAAAGCTACTATCGCTTTGCTTTTTTCATTTAGATTATCTCAACCCTAGCTGATATGTAGAGAGAGCCAATGCGCACAAGTAGTATGCTGGAACAATTAATGGAAGCTCTTCGCTGCTTACCGGGAGTCGGCCCAAAATCTGCTCAACGTATGGCTTTTCACTTATTGCAACGTAACCGTAAAGGTGGTTTGCAACTGGCTGAAGCTTTATCGCAAGCGATGACAGAAATTGGTCATTGTTCACAGTGCCGAACCTTCACAGAGCAAGATACTTGTCATATATGCACTAACCCTAAGCGCCAAGTAAATGGTCAAATGTGCGTAGTCGAAACGCCAGCTGATATTGCTGCTATTGAAGCAACAGGGCAGTTTTCCGGACGATATTTCGTTTTAATGGGGCACTTGTCACCACTTGATGGGATTGGGCCAAGCGATATTGGATTAGATTTACTGGATTATCGGCTTGCTCAAGGTGATATTATTGAGGTGATCTTAGCCACAAACCCAACGGTAGAAGGTGAAGCGACTGCCCATTATATAGCCCAGCTTTGCAAGGCTCATGAAGTAAGTGCGAGTCGAATTGCACATGGTGTTCCTATGGGCGGAGAACTTGAATTGGTTGATGGAACCACATTATCGCATTCGCTATTAGGCAGATTGAAGTTGTAGTGACCGTTACGTTAATATTATGTCATAAGTTCTAATTCGGTAATGATTTGTATTGCTTGCATAGAATCATTACCACAAATTTCTTTATCCGCTTTAAATTGATGACAAACGGCAGGGCGTTCAGGCTTACCAAATAGTTGGCATAAGTTATCGTCATTTAATTGAACACAGCGTACACCCGCCGGTTTACCATTAGGCATTCCGGGAATAGAGGATGATATGCTAGGGGCGATACAACAGGCTCCACAACCTAAGCGACAGTCCATTTCTTATACCTGAATCAATAAAATTGGGCGCAGATAATAGCAAAAGAGGCCAAGTTAACCTAGCCTAACTTGATGTTTACCACAAATGAGCGTATAAAACGCAGCCTCTCTATTTTTTAAAAATACCTCGAATCAGGTTAAATACCTGAATCATTAGCTTGCAGGCAATTATCATGACAGTTCCATTCTGGCAAAGTAAAACTTTACAACAAATGACCGAACAAGAGTGGGAATCTCTGTGCGATGGTTGTGGTAAATGTTGCTTGCATAAGTTGATGGATGAAGACAGCGATGAAGTGTATTACACCAATGTGGCTTGTAGTTGGTTAAATAGTAAGACCTGCGGGTGTAAAGATTATCCTAATCGTTTTGAATCTGGTGAAGAGTGCCTGAAATTAACGCGCGATAAAATTGATGAGTTTAACTGGCTACCAGAAACGTGCTCATACCGCTTATTAGCTGAAGATAAACCACTTCCAGAATGGCATCCATTGATCACCGGATCAAAATCTGCCATGCACGCCGCAGGTGAAAGTGTGCGTAATAAAGTAGTGTATGAAATTGATGTGATCGACTGGGAAGACCATATTCAAAACTTACCTGATAGACTAAAGCCTCATAATTAACTTTCAAAGTTGAGAATGCTGTATATACTGATTGTATGTACAGCATGAGGTTTAGTATGTCAGATAACGATGAAAATCAGAAAAAGGTCATACGAAAAGAGGTAGAGATTTCATCTATCCCTAACTTCGTTTACGAGAAACCATTGGTATCCATTGATGAGAATGGCGAACCTCAGGTTACCTACCGTGCCAATGGTAATATGTTCCTAATCAAGAAACTTCCCTTACTCTATATCGCTGGGTATGACGACAAAGACAACCTAATCAGCTACCAGCCATTAGACATGGTCAATGAGTTCTTATTGTCGAAAGTAATCGATGATGGCGTGCTTGAGCTTGGTACAGATGCACAGGGGCTTGCCCATTACTTCAGCTTCATACTGGACAAACAGGCAGAGTGGGATGCTGAATACGATGAAGGGGACTTTGACCCTCTCTATGATGACCCCCGTCCAGAATGGAGTATCTTTCCTCGCAACAAACAAGAACGGGTAACATACCAATATCGAGATGGAATAAAGCAGCTCGCTATTAATGGCGTATTGGCTAAAACAACGGCTAGGCAATATATCAGTAGTGTTGTTGGTTTCTACAAACACTGTCTTCGCCAAGGTATCCGCTTTAATAACCCTCCCTTCCAGTTTGAGACAGTGAATATCCATTTCGCAGCATCTGCATCCAGTATGAAAGCTTACCAACGTAAGCAGGTACATACGACGGATATGCGGATTAAGTTTTCTAAGTCATCACGCAGTGGCGGCACAAACCTCAGCAACTTGCGCCGTGATCTAAAGCCGTTTACTAATAATGAATGGAACATCCTGCAAAACATATTAATGAAGTCCCGTAGGGTAGTTCGTCATGGTGACAATAATAAACTGCATTCACTGCCTATTGAGTTTTGCCTACACCCAATGATTTGCCGCAATACAGGGTTACGCCGTGAGGAAGCAGCGAGCCTTCATTTAGGGCAGATAGTTAATCCTGAGACCATGATTCAGGATGGCAAAGAGGTGTTTAAAAAGCCTGTTATGGACTTGGGTGTCGGTGATAAGTATCAGTCACTCACAAAGACGGCTGAGGGCTTCGCAGAAAACAATAAAAGCCGCGAAACCATTATCCCCGTCACATTGATGAAGATGCTTTACGATTACTTGCAGTCTGATAGGTATCAAAAGCGCCTTGAGAAATTCAAAGCATGGTGCAAGGAGCAGGCTGAGGCAGGTAATACGCATTTCTTTGAGGGTGATGATGCAATCAACCCTGAACTGGAATACCTGTTTATTACCCAGTCCGGGAAACCGATGTTTAAGCGGTTACAAGACTTTACTGGGCGCTGGGTGGAAATACGTAACACAGCAAACCTAACCCAAGGTCTTGACCAGCCTATTGTCGGCTCTATACATAATCTGCGTTCAACATTTGCCGTGAATGTATTCCGCCACCTTTTAAATAAAAAGGATGAGCATGGCAACCCGTCAATCACACCCGATGATGCATTGGATAGGGTGTCAGTGTTGCTAGGCCATGAAGATAGGGCGACGACGATGGAGTACCTGAAAATTGCACAGGATATGCCCTCTGCCGATGAAATCTACGAGGACGTACTGGACTATATTGGCGCTTTTGATGACTTGGAGGCGGCAGTATGATGCAAGGGCGTAAGCGTACCAAAATTACGATAGAGAAGAGCAGCGCACCTATTATTCCACTTCGTTTTGAAGATATGGTATTAGATTCTGGCAATGGAAAGAAAGCCTACACTCACCGCCTACGCTACCGTAACGTGCCGACAGTAAAGCAAATAAAATCGGGTAATGGCGTATTGGCAAACCGGGATGATATCGTCAGGGACGTTCACCAAAGGCTAAACCCCTTACCTGAAAACAGGTCAAAGCAGAATTATTTTTCTGGGCTTGTAATCTACTTCCAATATCTTGACGGCATTCATTATCAAGGTGACCCTTTTACTAATGCCGTCATGATTGATTGCTTAAAGCACTTCAATAAATTATGCGAAAAAGGTGTGCAGGTATCAAAAGCTCACCAAATTCAACTCAGCTTATCTGTCCTATTAAGGCTGTGGAATCGAGAATCTGACCTCAAGACGCTGCCAGAAGTTGCAGCACGCCCTTTGGCTGCAAATAAAGCGTTTCATGTGGAAACAGAGCTGAAGCCGTTATCCAAAATATTGGTTAAAGGCGCTGTGGCCTTTCAGGAAGCGGTTGAGAACAATGAGTTGCTAGATATTCATCCGTTCTTTGATGAAGAGCGGTTTGATGAACAAGCAAAGCGTAATGGCTGGACATTAAGGCAAATTGCTGACAAGAAAAGGGGCTTCAAGCAGTGCATGAAACATCAAGCTGGGACAATAAAGGACAGCCCGCTTCCACTTGAGCAACTTCATCGGCAGGTATTTTATAATCAGGCATCACGCAATTGGTTTTTCGTGTTCTCAATGCTGACAGGCATGAATACATCGGTGCTCGCTAATGTGTGTCACAAGGACGTTTCATTTAAGAGTATTGGCAGTGGGCGGTTTGTTTTTGACGGTGAGAAGTTCAGGGCAGGCTATAAGAGTTTGGATAATAGCGCTGGCTTTAGCCAGCGAACCAAGGTGCTAGTTACTCGATGGCTTAAAACGTCTAAAGTGATGTACCAATCACTGGGTATCCCGCTGTCAAATGAGCTACCGCTTTGCCCTTTCTTTAATATCAATGGTGAGGTTTGGACTTTCAATAACCATGGTTCAAATATTGGCCTCATCAATGCTCAGATTGAGAAGATAACTGGCTTAACGGTTACTACAAGCCGATTCAGGGCGACAAAATCTTATGTACTGATGCGAGTCACTGAGGATATCTTCCTTGTGTCACAGGGGCTGAATAATGACATAAATGTTGTCGCCCAACGCTACTCTAGTGGTGTTCAGGCAGACCATGATAACAACCTTAATGCCACGATGGGTGCACAATACGCTATTGCCAAGGGGGAGGAGATTGGCAAAGCCATCGAGGGTGCAAAGGCGATGCATAGTGATATTTTGTCAGATTATGATTATAAGAATTTGCGCAGCCGTGAAAGCAAAGAGCAGCCATTAATGACAACGCCCAGTGGCATCAAATGCGCAGGGGCAACACCAGAGAAGCTTATTGCGGAAGCAAGGCGCATGAAGCAGTTGGGCATCTATTTTTCGAAAGATACGGGGCGTTGCACGGATTTTCTTGCTTGCTTTGATTGTGACAGCCATAAATTGGTGGCGTCAGAAAATGATATCTGGTTGATGCTGTCATTTTTAGAACAAATCGAAGACCTCAAAGAAATGGTGGCAAGTAATTCCGCACCGAAGGATGAGTATTTTGTGGTGGAGGGGATGTTGAAAAAAGTCCTTCTCAGGCTGAAACAGAAAGCACCTAAAAACTACGCTCAAGCAAAACAGAAAGTGGATGACGGTGAGTACCACCCGCTTTATCAAGATCGAGCTAGCGCAAGCCAATTCTTTAAGGGGTAATTTTATGTCTGAAAAGCTTATACAGCTTCGCCAAGAACTTGTTGAAAACCCGTATTTGACGTTTGACTCTGACGGGAAAGGTGTTTCTCGTGTCTTTGATGCAGAGTGGGATTTCCACGCCCTGAACCAGATCAGAAAAACAATCTCTTTTGGGCATATTGGTGAGAAGTATCGCCACGATATTCAGTCTTACCTCTATGCGCTGATGCAATGGCAAAAGAAAAAGTCAAACTCCAATTCCCATACGGCTGTTAGCTCGTTAATAAAGACAAGGCATCAATTAAACACCATCGCAACACGCTGGGGAAAAAGTGATTTCAGCTTGCTTTCGAGCGAGCGAGAGTGGAAAAAGT
>NZ_VHKO01000023.1 GCF_015223435.1 Vibrio hibernica | reverse complement strand
AACAGCTGTATGCTGTTATATTAATCAACTCAATAAATTTTAGGCGTATCTAACCCTGTTAGTTTATTTAATGCTTTGATCACTGCGTAAGCTTCTCCATTACTGATATTCAAGAAAGTTAATCCTGCCGCAATAATCTCATGAGTATCGGCATCAATGGTAAGATGTAAACTTACACCAAATCCGAGGTCTTCCTCTCTTCCCTTGTTTCGCTTCTTCCCATTCTTGAATAGCCACTTAATCAATCCAAAAGGTGGGTGATCCACGTTTAATGAGTGATTAGTTATATTGCTTCCAGTTTTGATCTTATAGCGAGATTTTGGCATGAATATCGACGGTTTAATGGGATATAAATGATCTGATCGTCACTTCCATATTTTTAGTTCCATCAAATTACGCAACAAAGCCCTTCGAAAGGATCAACCTTATTTAGAGGGCTTTTTATGATCTAATGGAAGTATATCAACCTCGCTTCTTTCAATTTTAATTATGAGTATGTGGCTTTATCCCAATATTCAACTGCTCGTTGGTAAGCTTTTTCTTGATCGTGTGTTTCTGCAAATAATATGGCCGCCATGCTTGAAATGACACTATTTGCCATTTGAATTTTGACATCACCTTCAAGTGTCTCTCCTCCTAATAAAGATAGTTTAGGTAAAGAAACCTCCGTTAATAATCGCTCAGCCCAATAAAAAGATTCAACCCCTTTTTCTGAGCTTAACCAGACTGTTTGGCTTACTTTCGGGTTATATTCTGATTCACCATTTTGACCTTTAAAAGAAATAACAGATAAGCTCTTGCTGTCAATCTCGTGATCTACCTCAGCGTGCAACTGCTGAAAGCCAGGATGAAAACTACCTCTCAACCCCAAACGAGCTCCACCAGGATTTAATGCTCTTACAACGGTATTAATTGGCGTTCTCAAACCGTAACGATTTTTCCAGCCAATCATGGTTTGAGCAATCGGTGCAAAATTAGAAAGTGGTAAATAAGCGATATTATATTCATCCATCAAATTCTTAGCATGCTCGGGACTTTGAGCTAATGGAATAGACAACTGTTCAAGATAATCTTCGATGTGTACTCGCCCACTCGCCACATCTTTATAGCCATGCAGCAGGACTTTATAACCGTTATTCGATAATATTTTAGCCGCCAGCCCATGCCACGGCTGATCGCTGCCATTATCACTAACACGCTTACCGGCGTAGCAAGGCCAATCAATATCCGCACCTAAATTCGGCACTCGAGATTGAAATGCTTTAACAAAGCCAGCAATTTCTGCATTGGTCTCATTTTGCACACGAATAAGCATCATTAGCATCGCCATTTGGTCATCACCAATAGCGTCTATATGTTGACTTTCTTGACCTGATAAATAAGCATCCATCACCGAAAACGCTTGATCTTTGGATAAAGGCTTGCGACCACGCTCTCCACGCCCCACAGTACGGATACACTCTAAAATAATACTCATCGTTCTATTACCATCCTTGCGCTCTGCCGTTATCTAACCGCTATAAATCTTATTAGTATAATAATGCCAATCCCATAATGAAAAACCACCACTAACTATCACAAATGTGAAAATAATGGTGGTTCAAATATTTTAATGCTTAACTTTTAGGCTTTATTAGCTTTCGTATATTTTTTATTGCTCTTACCTTTACGACGAAAAGCAGGTTTATCCACTTTAGGTAACGAACGTAAAGAGTCTGGTATTCCAGATGTTTTAATTTGTTGCATCAATCCATCAATTTTTTGCTCTAAATCATTCATAAACGGTCGATATGGCTGTTGCTTCTCTGCCATCGCTTGTAACTGATGTTCCCAGTGCGCTGTCATATCAGGGTACGTCGACTCAACAGGAAGTGCGTGGATCAAACCTCTTCCTGCGGGGCTACTTAGAATACTTTTCCCTTGCCTGAGTAATAATTGCCGCTTAAATAAGGTATCTAATATTCCCGCTCGGGTGGCTTCTGTTCCTAATCCATCAGTATCCCGTAATATTTTTTTCAATTCTTTATCTGCAACAAAACGAGCAATACCGGTCATGGCTTTTAAAATTGTCGCTTCAGTAAAATGTTGCGGCGGCTCTGTTTTTCGATCTTTTATTTCGCCCTCACGGCAAATTAACGTCTGTCCATTTTGTAGCGCTGGAACAGGATCACTTTCATCTGAATCTTGCCGTTGAGCCGAGGATTTATTATTACTAAATAAGGCTTTCCAACCTTCAATAATAAGTACTCTCCCTTTTGCGACAAAGCAACCACCAGCGATATCGAATTCAAGTTTAGACTCTGCGTACACTGCTGATGGATAAAATTGCATTACATATTGCCGAGCAATCATTTGATAGATTTTTTCTTCTTGTCCCGAGAGAGATCGGCTAGAAGATTGTTTGGGCGTTGGAATAATGGCGTGGTGGGCATCGACTTTACTGTCATTCCACGCTTTCGATTTCAAGGAAAGATCCGCGTTTTCAACTGCCAATTTTAATTCATGGGCATTGTGGGAAATAGCCTGACATACCAAATTTGCTTGTAACAAATGCTCTTTAGGTAAATAGCGACTATCAGAGCGAGGATAGGTAATAAGTTTATGTTTCTCATATAAAGATTGGCAGATATTCAAAACATCTTGCGCACTCATTTGAAAACGACGCGCGGCATCAATTTGCAAAGCGGAAAGAGAATAAGGTAACGGCGGTGCTTGTTTAGTTTGTTTTTGCTCCGAATCCACCACTTTTGCCAATTGGCCTTTAATTCTATTGGCAACATTTTCAACCAGCTTACGCGAGAGCACTCGACCCTCTTCATCTTGCCAAGGTTTTATCGCTTCACTTGGCTTCCAACGTGCTCGAATATCAAATTGATGCTGTTCATCTTGATAAGGGATAAGTGCATATAATGTGAAATAATCTTTCGAAATAAAGTTTTCAATTTCTTCATCACGGCGCACCACTAACCCAAGGACTGGTGTTTGTACTCGCCCAACCGACAATACCCCTTGATAACCCGCTTTTTGCCCAAGTAAGGTGTAAGCTCGTGACATATTCATGCCATAAAGCCAATCTGCACGAGAACGAGCTAAAGCGGACACCGATAAAGGAATGAAATCCTGATTAGAACGCATCTGAGATAACGCTCGCTTAACGGCGGGTAAGTTTAAATCATTAATTAACAAACGTTGCGTGGCTTGCTTTTGAGTCTTTGTCGCTTTGAGGTAATCAATCACTTCATCAACCAGAAGTTGACCTTCCCGATCAGGGTCTCCAGCATTAATAAGATCTGGCTTTTGTTTGAATAATTGGCGAATAACTGAAAGTTGCTTGCTCGCAGCAGAGCGCGGGCGTAATTTCCATTGTTCAGGAATAATCGGCAAATCGGCTATATTCCATTTTTTATAACGTTCATCATAAAAATCTGGTTCGACTTGCTCTAGGAGGTGACCAATACACCAAGTAACGATATCGCCATTACCACAACGAATATAACCTTGCTCATTTTTTTGAGGCTTAGGTAAAGCTGCCGCAATCGCGCGTCCTAAACTGGGTTTTTCTGCAATAAATAAACGCACAAGCAAGCTCTAACAATAATTAAAATAAAAGAGCCACATTATCGAACGTGGCTCTTAAAAATCAAGGAAAACTGTTTATTTATACAGTTTTAATTATAAGTATTCGATAAAATCGCCTAACGCGCGTTCTGGGGTTTTCATCGGCTCGCAACCTGGCGTGCCTAAATACAGAAAGCCAACGATTTGGTCCTCGCCTTGTAAACCGAAAGCTTGATGGACAGAAGAATCAAACATCCACTCACCTGAACGCCAAAAGCCTTGGAAACCTTGTGCAACTGCGGCCATTTGCATTGCTTGCGCTGCGCATCCTGCAGATAGATATTGTTCTAATGCTGGTACTTTCGGATGCTGAGTCACTTTAGCAATAACCGTGATCACCATTGGAGCTCGAAATGGTGCTTTTTTCAGTTTATCTATAACCGCTTGTTCGCTGTTATTTGCCAACGCTGCTGATACTAAAATAGTAGATAATTTACGTAATCCTTCACCTTGAGCGATCACAAAACGCCACGGTGTTAAATTGCCGTGATCAGGCACTCTTAAGCCAGCTTTAATAATATTTTCAAGTACTTTGCCTTCAGGGGCAGGTTCGGTTAAATTCGCCATCGAACGGCGTTGAAGTAATAAATCTAATGCTTGCATAACGTCCCTACCTTTATTTACGGTAAATATACAGATGAATACAAAAAAGGAATGAGAATCATAATCAAATCTTATTCATTTGGCTATGGCCCTCATTCCAATTTTAACGCTACGCTGCCCTTAATTTAAACCCAGTGAATGTAACACTAAATGCTCATAGCCACTTCAGTACCTTGGCGGATCGCTCTAACAGCATCAAGCTCACCGGCAACATCTGCACCACCAATAATATGTAATTTATCACCAAGCTGCTGCCATTGTGCTTCAAACGGACGTACTGATTCTTGACCCGCACAAATAATAATATTATCGGCTTTAATCAACTCATCTTTCTCGTCTCGCTTGATATGAAGCCCATCAGCCGTGATTTTCTGGTAACTCACACCACCACATAGATTCACACCACGCTTTTGTAAGGTTGCACGATGGATCCAACCCGTTGTTTTTCCTGGCCCTTTGCCAACTGAGCCAGGTCTACGTTGAAATAGCCATACTTGCTTATCGGTTATGGTTTCCGGCATTGGTTGCAAACCACCTGCGTGAGACATTTCTTGATCAATACCCCAATCTTCTAACCAATCTGAAAGTGTATGCGTTTCAGGTTCCGTGATCATACTCGCGACATCAACACCAATGCCACCAGCACCAATAATCGCTATATTGTTACCTAATGCGACTTTATCTCGAATAAGCGTTTGGTAATCGATCACTTTATCTGCTGTATCAATACCCTCTAAAGTTAATTTTCGAGGTGTCACGCCTGTTGCCATGACTACTTCATCGTAGTCTTGGATAAGCTCAAAAGTGGCTTGAGTATCCAACATTAAATTCACTCCCGTTTGCTCGATACGATTCGCGAAATAACGGATAGTTTCTCTAAATTCCTCTTTGCCCGGTATTTGCATTGCCAGTCTAAATTGCCCGCCAATCCGATCGCTTTTTTCTATCAAATCAACTTGATGACCACGTTCTGCAGCAATAGTGGCGCAGGCTAATCCGGCAGGACCAGCACCAATCACCGCCACACGTTTTTTCTTAGGTGTGGTCGTTATTATCATTTGAGTTTCATTACATGCACGAGGGTTAACCAAACACGATGCTTGCTTACCTTTAAACACGTTATCTAAACACGCTTGATTGCATCCAATGCATGTATTGATAAGTTTAGATTGCTCAGCCGCGGCTTTATTAACAAAGTCGGCATCGGCTAATAATGGACGCGCCATCGACACCATATCCGCATGCCCTTGCGATAAAATATCTTCAGCGACTTCTGGCGTGTTAATCCGGTTACAGGTAATGACCGGAATAGAAAGGTGTGGTTTTATCTTCTCAGTCACCCAGCTAAATGCCCCACGTGGCACTTGAGTTGCAATCGTTGGAATTCGCGCTTCATGCCATCCAATTCCTGTATTTATTAAAGTAACGCCTGCTTGCTCTAACCCTTTTGCCAGCTCAACGACTTCATCAAAGGTACTGCCTTGTTCAACGAGATCGAGCATGGATAAACGGAAGATAATAATAAATTCCTCACCCACTTTTTGACGAATCGCTTTCACAATCTCTAGAGGTAACCGAATGCGGTTTTGATAACTTCCACCCCATTTATCGTGACGAGTATTGGTTCGTTGGCAGATAAATTGATTGATCAAATACCCTTCTGAACCCATGACTTCTACGCCATCATAACCAGCCGATTGCGCCAACTTAGCGCTATTAGCAAAATCTTTAATCGTGCTAAGGATCTGTCTCTCACACATCTTGAATGGAGTAAATTTAGAAATCGGGGATCGTGTCGCACTAGCACTTTGAGAAAGAGGATGCATGGCATAACGACCTGCATGCAGAATTTGTAATGCGATTTTACTGCCATGTTTATGGACAGCTTCAGTCACCACTTTATGCTTCTTCGCATGAGCTGATGAACTAAATTGAGAGCTGAATGGATGCAATCGTCCACGAAAATTTGGTGCAAATCCGCCCGTAACGATAAGCCCCACACCACCTTTAGCGCGTTCTTCATAAAATGCAGCTAGTTTGGTTAATTCGCCTCGTTGCTCTTCTAAACCGGTATGCATCGATCCCATTAAAACTCGGTTACGAAGCTCAGTAAATCCAAGATCCAATGGCGCTAACAAATGTGGGTACATATTCTCACCTGCATTACTTTTATTTTTATTTGGTCTGACCAGTCTATCGCTGGCAATACAAAAAACCAAACAAGCGTTTACATTTTTGCAACCTAGCTCAACTTACATTCAAAAATAAAAGCCAAACCAATTATTAATCCAATAAGAAGATAAAACGAATACACATACAACGGAAAATTATAGTAAGCTTTTGTCGCTAAGCACATTTTTAGAATGAATGAGACGAGTTGAAGCCATGGCTAACAAAGCAATAACTTCAAAGCGAAAGGTATTTTTAGTCATTTTGAGTTTAATTGGATACAAATATGAAGAAACTGTTTTGCTTTATTGGTGCAATTTTTAAAGGAATTTGGAAGTTCATTTCTTTTTTACGCACGGCGTTACTCAACCTCCTTTTTATTGCTATTTTGGTTGGCGTTTA
This sequence comes from Vibrio hibernica, assembly GCF_015223435.1. GTDB lineage: Bacteria > Pseudomonadota > Gammaproteobacteria > Enterobacterales > Vibrionaceae > Vibrio > Vibrio hibernica. Next base: position 35,634 of record NZ_VHKO01000023.1, on the reverse strand, counting down.
CTTCGCCTTTACTTCGCAACAAGATGATTCATCAAGCGGCAAACAAGATACTGATAAAAAATCAGCATTGGTGCTAAATCTATCTGGGCCTATTGTTGAGCAACGCACTTCTGTTAGCTCATTTGATTCTATTTCTGGCAGTTTACTAGACCAAGATGTGCCAAAAGAAAATGTTCTCTTTGATCTAGTAAAAACGATTCGATATGCGGCAACCGATGACTCAATTTTAGGCTTAGTCTTAAACCTAAAAGAAATGCCAGAGACGAGCTTAACTAAACTCAGATACGTAGCAAAAGCCATTGAAGAGTTTAAGCAAAGTGGAAAACCAGTTTATGCCTACGGTGATTTCTACAATCAAAGTCAATATTACCTTGCCAGTTACGCCAATAAAATCATGCTTTCTCCTGATGGCGCAGTTTTGTTAAAAGGCTACAGTGCTTACACTTTATATTATAAAGATTTACTCGAAAAACTTGATATTACGACTCATATTTTCCGAGTCGGAACGTATAAATCGGCTGTAGAGCCTTTCATCCGTAACGATATGTCACCAGCGGCAAAAGAATCCGCAACGGCGTGGCTAACCCAAATTTGGGGCGCGTATGTCGATGATGTTTCCCATAACCGTAAAATCAAAAGTAGCACTCTTAATCCAAACATGAATGATTTTTTAGCTCAGCTGAAATCGGTTAAAGGCGACTTTGCTGCCCTCTCTTTAAAGCTAGGCTTAGTGGATCAATTAACCACCCGCCAGCAAGCTAATGAGTATCTACGTCAAGCGTTTGGTGGCGATAAAAAATCAGGTTATAACGGTATTAGTTATTACCAATATTTATCCAAAGTTAAAACTCCTGTAACAGCGAGCCACGATAAAATTGCGGTTATCGTTGCCAGTGGTGCAATTTTAGATGGTGATCAACCTCAAGGCCGTGTGGGTGGAGATTCCACTGCAACGCTACTTCGCCAAGCTCGATTAGATGACAACGTTAAAGCCGTTATTTTGCGCGTTGATAGCCCTGGAGGTAGCGCCTATGCATCGGAAGTTATTCGTAATGAAGTCGAAGCCTTGAAACAATCAGGTAAACCAGTAGTCGTATCTATGTCTAGCTTGGCAGCATCTGGTGGTTATTGGATTTCAATGAGTGCAGATAAAATCATTGCTCAGCCAACAACCCTAACAGGCTCAATTGGCATCTTTGGTGTGATTACTACCTTCGAGAAAGGCTTAAATAAAATTGGTGTGCATGCCGATGGAATCGGAACCAGCCCATTCTCTGGTGTGGGGTTAACCAATGGTTTATCTGAAGGCGCAGCGCAAGCGATGCAAATGGGAATTGAACATGGTTATCATCGCTTCATTTCTTTAGTGGGTGAAAATCGAGATATGACAACAGATGCGGTAGACAAGATTGCGCAAGGCCGAGTCTGGACAGGTCAAGATGCCATGAAACGCGGTCTTGTTGATAAAATGGGTGACTTTGATGACGCAATTCAAGCAGCAGCTGAATTAGCGAAAATCACAGACTATCAACTCTATTGGGTTGAAAAGCCATTAAGCCCAGCTCAACAGATCATGAGAGACATACTTCAATCTAGTGATATTTCTATTAACAGCAAAATTGAAGCTATGATCCCTGCCTCATTACAACCTGCTGCAAAACAAATCAGTGCGAGTACTGAGCTACTCAATAACTTAAATGATCCGCAAGGCTATTATACATTTTGTTTAACCTGCCAAGCGCAATAACATATAACTAGCTAATAACAAAAAGGACGCCAATCAGCGTCCTTTTTTTATATCTATGCCCAGCCCTAAATACTGACTAAGTCAGCGCGACAGATCATCGACTACACCTTTCATATCTCGAATCAAAGCGGTTGCTTGAGTTTCACGCTTTTGCACTAATGATAGAAATAATAAATCCCCAATAGTATGTTGCGCGGTACGAGAAGAAATAGAAGAACTACGGAGATCCCCTTCTTCTGCGATTGTGGTTAACACACAATCAGCCATATCATGCAATAAACTATGACGCAATGAGGTGATAGCAACGATATAAGCCCCTTTCTTTTTAGCCGTTTCAGCTGCAAATAAAATATCTTTACGCTGACCCGAATAAGAAAAAGCTAAAAATACATCTTGAGGTTGCAAAGTATTCGCGATGGTTATTTGGACATGGCTATCAAACTCATTCAAGGTTGGAATACCAATTTTCATCAATTTATAGCTGAGATCTTTGGCAACCAGAGCCGAACCACCAATCCCTGCGATCTGTACTTTCCCTGCTAAATCAAGCCACTCTACAACTTTCTTAAACTCATCTATGTTGATGCTATTTGTCGTCTGTAAAATGGCTGCTGATTTTTCTTCTGCTAGTTTTTGAGCAACATCCTGCAAACTATCTCTGGCTGAAATTTGATTATGCAGCGTTGTCGAACCTTGAACAATGGCATGCTCTCGGCCTATTTCTTCACTCATCTTCACTTTAAATTCAGTAAACCCTTTGCAGCCTAATTTTTGCGTGAATTTAACGATGCTCGATTGGCTAACTTGGCATTCATCCGCTAATTGTTGAGACGATAACGAAATCACATTAAATGGGTCGGATAAAAGTTGATGTGCGATTTTCTGTTCATTAATAGAAAATCGAGTCAGGTTATAGCGTAATTGCGTTAATAACGGCATGACAAATCTCGCATAAATATCTGGGCATTGATTGCTACCCGTAAATCAAGTTGCCTTCTATTCTATTCGCATTATTCCTACATTGGAATAATTTATTATGAGACATCGATCACCACATTGGAATAATTTATTCATTATTCTATTCCAAACCGATATTAGCAGAGAATCATTATGAAAATCGACTTAACTCAACTTGTCACCGAAAGCCGTAACCCTGTCAGCGCAAACATTGATGCACTTAGTACTTTAGAAATGCTAACCGTGATCAACAATGAAGATAAAAAAGTCCCTCTAGCCGTCGAAAAAACACTGCCTGAGATTGCAAAAACGGTCGATCTTATTGCACATGCGTTTAATCATGGCGGTCGCCTTATTTACATTGGCGCTGGGACATCTGGTCGCCTTGGTATTTTAGATGCCAGCGAATGTCCTCCGACTTACGGTTCAGATCCATCAAAAGTCGTTGGTCTAATCGCGGGAGGTAAAACGGCTATTTTAAAAGCGGTCGAGAATGCTGAAGATAATCGCGAACTCGGTACACAAGATTTAAAAGATATTGATTTTGATAAAAATGATGTTTTAGTTGGCATCGCTGCTAGCGGACGTACACCTTATGTTTTAGGCGCGATGGAATATGCTCGCAGCCAAGGTGGCGCGGTTATTTCGGTCAGCTGTAACCCGGTTAGCCCAATGACTCAAGCAGCAGATATTGCCATCACTCCAATTGTTGGTGCAGAAATCGTGACAGGCTCCTCTCGCATGAAAGCGGGCACAGCTCAAAAACTTGTCTTAAATATGTTAACCACTGGCGCCATGATTAAAACAGGCAAAGTCTATGGAAACTTGATGGTTGATGTTGAGGCTACCAATGCAAAATTAGTTGAGCGTCAAAAAAATATCGTGATCGCGGCAACAGAGTGCGACCGTGATACAGCAGAAGCTGCGCTACAACAATGCAACGGCCACTGTAAAACGGCCATTGTCATGATCCTCACACAATCGGATGCTCAGCAAGCGACACAATTATTGTCTAAGTCAAATGGCTTTACTCGTCATGCGATCCAAGATAACGCATAAATTGAGTAATGATACACATCACTTAAGCTGGATATCTCATCAAATTTATAGGTACAAACATGGCTAAAATCACCCAACCTATGATTGATTCAATAATTGAATTGGTCGGTGGTAAATCAAACATAGCGCTTGCAGGTAACTGCATGACACGTTTACGTTTAACGCTAAAAAATAACAGTTTGGTACAAGTCGATGACTTAAAACGTGTTGGCGGAGTCATGGGGCTGGTCGAAAGTGACGAACAATTGCAAATAGTTCTGGGGCCAGGAAAAGCGCAAACGGCCGCAGAAATGATGAATATCAGTTTATCGCAAGAAAGTGAGGGTTCTTCTTCTCAACAGAATAATCAAAAAAATAACCCCAATTTAAAAGACATTGCCTCTGATCAAAAGAAGCAAATGAAGGCAAAGCAAACCAGCGGCATCCAACGTTTTCTCAGTAAGTTTGCTACCATTTTTACGCCTCTTATTCCTGGGTTTATTGCCGCTGGCATGCTACTTGGTATCGCAACCGTTTTAGAACAGGTTTACCTAACCGGACAAACCAATCCAAACCTGTTTCTCGTCGATCTTGTTGGATATTTTAAGGTCTTTGGCAAAGGGTTATTTAGTTTCTTAAGTATTTTAATTGGCTATAACGCCCAAAAAGCCTTTGGTGGTTCAGGCGTCAATGGGGCAATCATCGCCTCATTATTTGTACTAGGTTATAACCCAGACGCCACTTCTGGTATTTATTCTGGGATGACGGATTTCTTCGGCCACACCATTGATCCTCGCGGCAACATTATTGGCGTGTTAATAGCCTCAATTTTAGGTGCATCGGTTGAACGCTTTATCCGAAGATATATGCCTGATGATCTTGATATGATTCTAACGTCTAGCTTGACGCTATTATTTATGGGCGCAGTCACTTTCATTGTCATCATGCCTTTAGGCGGCTATTTATTCCAAGGTATGTCATGGTTGTTCTTAAACCTTAACGGAAATCCTATTGGTTCTGCCATTTTAGCGGGTTTGTTCTTAATCTCCGTGATGTTTGGTATCCACCAAGGCTTTGTACCCGTTTATTTTGCGTTGATGGAGACTCAAGGCTTTAACTCATTATTTCCAATTCTAGCGATGGCCGGTGGTGGTCAAGTTGGTGCTGCTGCTGCACTTTATGTCAAAGCGAAGAAGGATTCTTTACTGCGAGTTCAAATTAAGGGTTCTATTATTCCGGGTATTTTAGGTATTGGTGAGCCATTAATTTACGGCGTAACTCTACCTCGCGTTAAACCATTTGTGACGGCTTGTATTGGCGGTGCTGCGGGTGGCTTTTTTATCGGACTAGTGTCTTATTTAGGTTTGCCTGTGGGTTTAAATACTGTCTTTGGCCCATCCGGCATTGTGTCATTACCACTCATGACGTCAGATAGTGGCATATTCCCAGCCATGATGGTTTATGGATCTGGCCTATTAATAAGTTATGGTGTTGGCTTTATTGTGACTTACTTCTTTGGTACTAAAAATATTGATTTAAGTTAATCCTTAGGACTTGGAAACTATTATATACCTAAAGTAATTGAAGTCGCAGCGAGGCAGTAAGTGAACCTGGCCAACTATTGTTTATAAAGAACAAAATTGCAGCTTCAAGTAAGACAGGTATAAAAACTGAAAAACTATAATTCGATCGAATATAAACCGACATGCTCTTTTGCATTAAAGCTCGTTCTTTAATTCAAAAAGGTTCCCCCCGAACTTGCTTGCAATAGCTTCCCCTGCCACTTTGTGATGTGGCAGGGGATTTTCTTTTTCTGTATGCCAAAACCCACATTTCGAAGGACTGCAACTTTAAGTAAGAAGGGTTATACTTGCCGCCTGTTTCTATCCACACTATATCGCTAACGTTTCCAGCGTCGCGATGGCAAGAGTTTTAACTATGACAAGAAAACATATTTACGTGGCCTACACTGGCGGCACAATTGGCATGAAACGATCATCACATGGCTATATTCCTGCCGATGGTTTTATGACCCAGCAACTTGAAGCCATGCCTGAATTCCACCGTGAAGAAATGCCATTATTCACAGTGCATGAATATTCGCCTTTAATGGACTCATCGGATATGACGCCAAATGATTGGCAGCATATCGCTGATAATATTCATGCTAACTACGATAAATATGACGGTTTTGTGATTCTGCATGGCACGGATACCATGGCGTATACCGCATCAGCATTATCGTTTATGTTCGAAAATTTAGGTAAACCAATCATTGTTACTGGCTCTCAAATTCCACTAGCTGAATTACGATCTGACGGCCAAGCAAACCTTTTAAATGCATTACACATTGCTGCAAACTACCCCATCAATGAAGTCACGTTATTTTTTAATAATCAATTGATGAGAGGCAATCGCAGTACTAAATCTCGCGCCGATGGATTTAGTGCATTCAGCTCACCAAATTTACCGGTGTTGCTCGAAGCTGGGATCAGTATACAAGTCAGTAATCCAGAGCTAATCAATAAAAAGCCAAATGGTGAATTCAAAGTTCATACTATTACTCCCCAACCTATTGGCGTGATCACCATGTATCCAGGCATCTCTCATGAAGTGATTCGAAATACACTTCGCCAGCCAGTAAATGCGATGATTTTGCTGACTTTTGGCGTTGGTAACGCACCACAGAATAAAGACATGTTAGCGCATTTAAAAGAAGCATCTGAACGTGGTGTGATTGTGGTAAATCTAACCCAGTGCTTAGCGGGAAAAGTGAATATGGATGGTTATGCGCCTGGAGTATCTTTAGCGGAAGCCGGCGTGATCAGCGGTTATGATATGACACACGAAGCAGCATTAGCTAAATTGCACTATCTGCTAAGTAAAAACTTAACTTATGAAGAAATAAAAACGCAGATGAAACAAGTATTGCGTGGAGAAATGAGTTTATAAATGCCAAGCTAAAAGACTGACTGTTATCTGTTATCTGTTATAAAAATAAAAGTGCTACTAGAAAGATAAAGCGATGATCATATTCACTGCTTTATCTTTATTCCGTGATTTTAATGCGTAACTTTTACTCGAACAATATCTTCTTGTCCTTCAGCAAACTGTTTTTTCAATTCTGTTTTTGACTTAAATGTCACTTCACCACCAGCAGCCACACTCATATGTTGAGGTTCATGGTTATTCTTTGATTGATATAACATTACCGCTTGCATACAAGAATCACGTTGCTCTTTAGAAACAGGTGTACCATCTAACCAGCGACCCGTTTCAATTGCATAATTGAGTCTGTCATATATTTCAGGTGTCATTGTATTTAATAACTGCTCAACATTCATATCTAAATCCTTACTGATTAAAACTCAAAGAAACAGAGTTGACGCAAAAACGCTGACCAGTCGTATCAATCGGCCCATCTTGAAACACATGCCCAAGATGGCTATCACAATTAGCGCATCGAATTTCGATACGGTGCATACCATGACTCGTGTCTTTTAAATACTTCACTGCATCTTTATTAATAGCTGCATCAAAACTTGGCCAACCACAACTAGAATCAAACTTATCTTCTGAACGAAACAAATCTGCCTGGCAGCAAGTACATTGGTAAATACCCGTTTCTTTATTATGCAGTAATGTTCCTGAATATGGAGCTTCAGTTCCGCCTTCGCGACAAACTCGATATTGTTCATCGCTAAGTTCAGCTTGCCACTCTTGATTTGTTTTTTCCATAAATATCCTTCCCGCGACCACAGTATCTCACCCATATATAGGGATAGAGCCAGGTAGACCTATAAAAATGTAATACTCTAAGTCTATCATCGAATCCGTTAAACAAAAACTTGCTCTCTCACAACAATGTGGCACATATTTTCTGTCTGGCTGATATGGTGACTTGGGTCACATTGATGTATGATTAAATCAACACCATGAATATGTACAGACTTGTAGTAAAGCATTGAGCTTTAGTAAATAAAAGAATGGATGTAATTTGGTCGATTTGTAAGAACTCAGAAAGAAAGTAACTCTTTTTTTTGACTTTAAACAAGTTAAAGCCGATTATTCCTTGCAGGAAAGAACTGGGTTCTGTAATTTTACTACCAGTTATCTTTAATCTGAAATTAAGTTGTGGAGCAACTACTAATGACTATCAAAGTTGGTATTAACGGTTTTGGCCGTATTGGACGTTTCGTTTTCCGTGCATCTGTTGAGCGTGACAACATCGAAGTTGTAGGCATCAATGACCTAATCGACGTTGAGTACATGGCATATATGCTTAAATATGACTCAACTCACGGTCGTTTCAACGGTACTGTTGAAGTTAAAGACGGTAACCTAGTAGTAAACGGCAAAACTGTTCGTGTAACTGCTGAGCGTAATCCTGAAGATCTAAAGTGGGATGCTATCAACGTTGATGTTGTAGCAGAAGCAACTGGCCTTTTCTTAACTGACGAAACTGCTCGTAAACACATCACAGCTGGCGCTAAGAAAGTTGTTCTTACTGGTCCTTCTAAAGATGCGACTCCAATGTTTGTTAACGGCGTTAACTTCGACACTTACGCTGGTCAAGATATCGTTTCTAACGCTTCTTGTACTACGAACTGCCTAGCACCAATTGCTAAAGTTCTTAACGACAAGTGGGGTATTAACTCTGGTCTAATGACGACAGTTCACGCAACTACAGCAACTCAAAAAACTGTAGATGGTCCTTCTGCGAAAGACTGGCGTGGTGGCCGTGGTGCTTCTCAAAACATCATCCCATCTTCAACTGGCGCAGCTAAAGCAGTAGGCCTTGTTCTTCCTGAAGTACAAGGCAAACTAACTGGTATGGCTTTCCGCGTACCAACTGCTAACGTTTCTGTTGTTGACCTTACTGTTAACCTAGAAAGTGCTGCAACTTACGCAGAAATCTGTGCTGAAATGAAACGTGCTTCTGAGAATGAACTAGCTGGCGTTCTTGGTTACACTGAAGATGCAGTTGTTTCTCAAGATTTCATCGGCGAAACTAACACTTCAGTATTTGATGCTGCTGCTGGTATCGCACTTAACGACAAATTCGTTAAAGTTGTATCTTGGTACGACAACGAAATCGGCTACTCAAACAAAGTTCTAGACCTAATCGCTCACATTTCTAAGTAAGCATTAGCATAGAGACTTTCTTTGAAAGGTTTTCTTTTGAAGGCAAGTTCATGAAAGGCGACCATTGTGTCGCCTTTTTTAGTTTTTACGTGACTCGGTACATCGATATTCGTTTCTCGAATAACAAACACCTTTGAGGAATAAACTCGAATAATGAGCCACACGTTACGAGACGAGGAATATTTCTATGAATTTAACCGAACTCCCTATCATCAGCACCCTATCCAATTGTGTCACCATAGTACAAAAAGAAGGCATCAAAGTTATTCGTGTTCAGCATGATAAAGCCGAAGCTGCTATTTCTCTTTTCGGTGGCCATGTCCTATCTTTTAAGCCAGTTAATCAACCTGATCTTATTTGGATGAGTAATAGCGCTATTTTTGACGGTAAGACACCATTACGTGGTGGTATTCCAGTTTGCTGGCCTTGGTTTGGCCGAATCTCTAATCCTGGTCATGGGTTTGCGCGGTCAAGTGAATGGCGACTAATCGAACATAAAGAAAGTGAACACGGTGTTATCGTTAGCCTTGGTCTTCTACCAAACGAAAATACGTTAGAAGTTTGGCCCCATCAATTTGATCTGGTACTGAACGTAGAAGTTTCTGACACACTGACAGTGACTCTGGTTACCACCAATACTGATGACAAAGCGTGGAATTTTTCTGGTGCACTTCACAGCTATTTCAATATCGCGGATATTAATCAAACCAAGATTACAGGTATGGGAGTAAATTACACCGATAGTTTACAAAATAGTAAAACTTGCTTAGGTGGAACCGCATTAAGTTTCAAAGCCGGTGTTGACCGTGTTTACACTCAGCCTGAAGCCTGTATCAACATTTCCGATCCTCAAAATCAACGAGAAATTACCGTAAAAAATCAAGGTGAAAACTCAGCTGTTATTTGGAATCCGTGGGAACTGGCAATTAGCATGGCTGATATGGATGATGATGGGTACCAAAACATGGTATGCGTAGAATCGACGATTCATGCGACTCATCTTGAAGAAGGTAATACTCTTCAACCAGGTGAAAGCCATGAGCTTATTACTGAAATTGGGTTAAAAGAATAAAGCAAGAAGTAAGAACCGAGTGGCAATATTAGAAAGTCGAAAATACACAATCAAAAACATATCATCCGTGATTGATTTTCGGCTCTCTAAGCAACATTTCCACTGATCCACTTTCAAAGCTATTTCATTTTCAGATTTCGTAGCAAATCGACCTCAGACCTCGCACTTACTTTTTCAAGTATTAGGCTTACCTTAAATTTCTCTTTATAAACACTTAAAACTCACTAAAATACCTTTTCACTCAAAAACGACGATATCAATAGCTATGTCTTACCAATGTCCACTTTGCCACCACACACTTATCGCTCGTACCGGCGGTTTTCAATGCGACAATAATCACCAGTTTGATAATGCCAAAGAAGGCTATGTCAATTTGATGCCAGTGCAACATAAACGCTCAAAGCAACCCGGTGACAACGTTGATATGATGCAAGCTCGTCGTCGTTTCCTCGCATCAGATAGCTATCATCTGATGCGTGAGGCCATGACTCAACTTTGCTTGAAATATACGAAAAATACATCTTTCCAAGTATTGGATATTGGTTGTGGCGAAGGTTATTACACCGCTTATTTAGCCGAACAAATCACATCAGAATCAGATCAAGCGACATGCTATGGTTTGGATATATCAAAAATTGCTATTCGATATGCTGCTAAACGCTATAGCTCCCAAAGCATGCAATTTTGTGTCGCCTCTAGCCATCGCCTGCCTTTCGCTGATAATAGCCTTGATGCTGTGGTTAAAATTTACGCCCCATGTCAGGCACAAGAACTTGAAAGAGTATTAACATCTACAGGGGTAGTTATTACCGTTACGCCCGCGGCACGTCATTTGTATCAACTTAGAGAACTTGTTTATCGTGAAGTACGCTTACACGATGAAGTGGCAGAACGCATTGAAGGATTTGAGTTAATCGAAGAATCTAAATTAAGTTATGAAATGATATTAGATGGCGCACAAACAGATGATTTACTACAAATGACTCCTTTTGCATGGAAAGCCAGTGAAGCCTTACGGACTCAGTTAAAAACCGCTACACAATTTAATTGCGAAGCGGATTTTATGTTACGAGTATATCAAAAAGTAACCGCTTAACTACCCTATTACTTTAAGCAACGGTCGGCCAAAATTGGATTAGTATTATGCTGATACTTTTCAACAATTTTGGCCTTATCGCATTCAAACTTTGTCACTGGATATTGCTTATCCCAAGCGGTAAAGAGTTGTCGCTGCTGTTTACTAATCTTAAAACTTGGATACGTCGTATCAAAATAAAGGTAAGTTCGAGCAATCAAGCCACGAGCATACTCCGGTGGTTGCGCTTTACGATTGTCTACATGAAAATCACACGAACCAAAATCACTTTTTGTTCCTGATAACATTTGGAAATTATAGTTTGAACGATAAGCATTAACTGAGCCTACCGCAGCATATAAATTGTAGCCATCGGCTTGCATCAAACGAAAATCTTTACTCACTTTGGTGGCACATTTACGACCTTTAAACGGCTTTCCTTTTGATACACATTGCGTATCGCCTTCTCGCCACTCTTTAAAACTACGACCAAAATTTTCCGCAGGCACAATATGTTATGAATACCTAAAAATGTAACTCTTACTTGATGCCGTTGGATTGGAATGTATACTGGATACATCTACAGTTTTTAGGTTGCAGCTATGATTATATTGAAATCTACATCTGACTTTGAAATCGACAGCGTAAAGTACCCTAATTTCCCCCTGTTGACTTGGGAACTCGATAGTGATTTAGGTATTGAGTCAGGAATGCTATGTGTGGAGGCAATGCAATTTCTGATTTATGAATGCCTTAAGCGAGGTCGGGTAAATAGTGAGAATACCTGGTGGGCATATGCTAATCATTTAAGTCAATTCCTGACCTTTTGCGAGCAGAATAAATTAGATTGGAAGGATATTTCTGAAAGCACTGAAGATGAAATGTTAGTCAGTGCTTATCGTGACCTTTGCGTTGGAGAGTTCGGTATGTCCACCAATTCAACCAACCAACATCTAAGAACGATAGTACGATTTTATAACTATGGAGTTGGTAAATGGTTTGACACTTTACCCTATTCTCTGGAGTCGGTTTCAGTGCGAAAAGGTCAGCAATTCTTAGCACATACTGAAAGAAACGGGGGGAAGAAATACAGCCCTAATCTGATGATGAAAACGTACGCAAAAAATGCTCAGTTTTTATCCGCTAATGAAGTTCAAGAACTGTTATCCGCTATCAAAAAACCAACCTTAAAACTGATGGTCCGTCTATGTCTACAGACAGGAATTAGACGTAAAGAGTTACTACTTTTCCCTTTAAGTTTAATCCGAAAGCCAAACGGCAACCAATCTTATTACGAGGTAAATATCACCAAAACTAAAGGTGAAAAGCCTCGTAATATACACATCCCGTCAAGGCTAATGGAGGATTTGTGGCGCTACGTAAACGAAACTCGATTTCAGAAGCAACAAGAGTCTGAAATTAAGTCAGACCGCCTCTTTCTAACCTCTGATGGTCAAGAATGGAATCCAACAGGAGCAGCCTTCGGGAAGGCTCTCAAAGCACTAAATCTTCCCTTCCATGTTACACCACACATATTAAGGCATACCTATGCCACACAAATGCTCAAAGGGCTTCAGGAGCGCAAAAGCAGCAAGTTTGAGCCGTTGATGTATTTACAGAGTCGCCTTGGGCACTCAAACATCACAACCACGATGAAATATTTGCATCTGGTTAATGATTTGGTAGATGACCTGTCGATTGAATATCAGCAGCAAATTGATGCAATTTCATAGGTGGCAGCATGGCAAGACAACGAAAAAATCTCAAAATTAACAAAGACAAGATCAAGAAAACTTCGGCGGTAGAAGCGACAGTAGATGCTTCTCAAAATCTGAATATTGTGCGCCCTTTGAGTCCTGTGGTAAATTATCCAAATATAGGGCCCAAATCAGGTAATGGCGCTAACGTCGACTTTACGAAATATTACGGTAAGGGCTATGACGACATCACTAATCGAGTTTATTACACCGCAAAATCACTACTAAAAAACACTGATGCTTTTTCCGAGCATACTCAGCGAACTTACATCAACAGCGGCTTTAAAACCTTTGCTGAATACCTTGAAATCTACTGTTACTCGATTGGTAAGAGCTTAGTGCAAGCAGATATTACACCTGCGTTAATTGAGAATTACTTACTGCACCTTCAAGCCAGCGAGCTATCTTTTACCACCCAAAAAAATAAATACACATTCCTCAAATCACTTTTACATCGCATGAAAGAAAAAGGCTATTGGACTTCCATTGACAGTGAAAAGTTGAATGATGATTTTTTCCCCAGCAATCCTTTCCCTTACTCGAACAGACAAAAAAAAGGTGAAAAGGCACTAACTCAGCATGAAAAAACTCAGCTTGTAGTTGCGCTCAAGCAAGCGATTAAGCCGATCTATAACAAGACTGAAGCATTATCGGGCATGAGTTAACGCTATGCCTACTCGCTACTGCTATTCAAACCGGTATCAATACCTCGCCTCTACTTAACATGGAAATTGACGCTTTAAGTGACCATCCCCTCAAAGATAACCGAAAGCTATTAACAGTGTTTAAAAATCGAGGGCACACTAATCAATTACACAATTTGCGCAGCTCACAAGGTTTTGAGGTAGTGCAAGGTGTAAAACTGGATGTCGCCTACATGATTGAAAAAATCATTCAGTTGAATGCATCAGTACGACAAATAATTAATTCAGATCGGGTGTTTGTATATAAAGCTCAAGGTAGTAAAGAAACGCGAACAACAGGCAACTATACCTCTCTGGAACAAATTTCACTTATGAGAAATATCACCAAGTTCATCAAAGAACACGACCTTAAAGATGAAAATGGACGCACTATGACACTTAATTTGGGCCGTATTCGCAAAACCTTCATCAATGGTATGTATGAACTCAGTGGAGAAAATTTGCAACTTACAGCGCAGCAAGCTAAGCACAGTGGCACGAGTACGCTTGACTATTATCTACACGCCCCTGAACAAACCAAACGAAACCTTGGACTCATGGGTGAGATACGGGTCAAAGAACTAACCAATGTGGAATCAAGTGTACCAATCGGTCATTGCAAAGACACAATAAATGGACATAAAGCCCCAAAAGATGGGACGTTTTGCAACAATTTTTTAGGGTGTTTCCGCTGTAAGAGTTTCGTTATTACTGGCGATGATTTACATAAGCTCTTTAGTTTTTATTGGGCAGTCGTGCGCAACCGTGATCGATTTGGCCGCAAGGAATGGAGGCGACATTTAAAGAATGTACTAAGAATAGTGGATGAAGAAGTTGTTCCTGAATTTGTAAAACTTGGTCAATTACAGCGTGTAGAGGCCGAAAAGGAACGAGCAAGAGTGAATCCACATCCGTACTGGCAAAATCTCGATATGTTGAAGGTAGCTCTATGAGTTCAGTTGAATTAATGCTAACGCAAGCTGAGCTTATGACTCAGCAATGCCCCTCCCTAAATGACAGTACGCTTGAGCAAGCTATAGCTGGCACTCTAGTAGGTATTGTAACCTATATTAAAATCGATAAGGGGTGCTACCAAACGCTCTCTCGATTTGAAGACGACGTATGGGTGTTTCCTGCCAGCAAGGGCACTAAATCTAATATAAAAAGCGAACTAAATCTTAGTTTTATAGCCATAAGCGATCCGCAGATGAAGCGTATGGCAAAATGGATTATGTGGAGCAAGCTGAAGAAGGGACTAGCACTCGGCACGTTAAGGAGGACTTTGAACTCATTAAAATTGTATTTTAGCTGGATTAATAGCTCAGACAATAGCGGTATACAAAGCCTCACAACTTTTACTGCAAAAGCCTACGTTAAGTACGTAAACGCCCTCACAACTGTGAAAAATAGTAAAATCAAACCTATTTCTGAGATACAGAAAGCACATAGACTCAAGACATTAGAAGAACTTTATCATCACTGTAAGGCGTTTGATTTTGTGAAAGAGCACCCCTGGCCTGAGTCTAGTTCTAATGAACAAGCTGGCTATATTGGTGAGGTTCTACAAGAAAGAAGAAGATCTAAAACATCCATCATTCCCAATGAAGTGTTAGTCCCTCTGTGTCAGTTTACAAAATCATACTTAGACCGAGCTGATGAACTATTAGCTTTGCGAGACAAACTTGATGCGTTTATACCCACAGCAGAAAGTAATAATGCAAACTGGCAATTAACTCAAAAAAGAAAGTATTTACATTCAATTATTCCACAATATCAAGGTCTTCATGATTTCAATAAAGATCTATGGCTACTACGAGACAGTTGTATATTCTGGCTACTGCTCACCACTGGTATGCGTATCCATGAAGTACTAGGGATTAAGCGTGGAGCGTATCGTAGTGAGGCAAAGAATGATATGACTTATTACTATATCGAAACAGTATCTTCGAAAACAAAAACAGGCTTAGCGGAGTGGATTGCACCAGAGATAGCCACTCAAGTTATCGACATTCTTGATCGTTATAGTTTTCCACTTCAAGGGCGACTTGAAAGTGATTTATTCAAGGCAAAAGCCAACAACAACTATGTGGAAGTTCATAGGTTAGAGGGAATCTCAAACCATGTTCTTTTGACAATTGAACCGGGGAATCAAAATTCGATTAACCTACTGAGCTGTCATTCTATTTCCGGCGATAGATTACCTAATTTATGTAATCAGATAGATAGCAATTGGAATCTGTCAGCACACCAGTTTCGCAGAACCTTTGCTAACTATGTGGCACATTCCGAGCTGGGTGATTTAAGGGCATTGAAAGACCACTTTAAGCACTGGTCGATTACTATGACGGCTTTGTATGCCTTTAACGAGAGTTTGGATGCGGAACTATTTGAAGAACTGCTCCGAGAAAAATATCTGGAAGAAGAACAAATCAAACAAGATCTTTTTGACTTAGATATGCCGATCACGGGAGGAAAAATAGCAACCCGCATTAAACAAGTTCGTGAAGATGACGAACTCATTAAAACTTTTGGCTCTCGGGAAGAAATGGTTAAAGCGTACTCTAGCTCCATTCCCATACGTTCGACAGGTATTGGTTGGTGTACTAATGATGATGAATGTAAGTGTGGTAAACCTGATTCTTGTGATAGTGGAATCGTAGACAAGCGCCACTTGCCATATTGGGAGGGAATGCTCATCCAGCAGATGAAACTTTTGCATCTTGATGATATTGGCGAAGCAGGTAAATCAGCTGTAGAGAAAGGCATGGAGCGCTGTGAAAAGGTATTGAGTGCATTAGGTGTTGATGTAGAAGCAATGAAACTAGAAATCAATCAGAGAGATAGAATCGGGGGTATGAATGTCTAACCAAAAAGAAAAGGCGACACATAAATCAATACGACTCGCTATTATTCGTATAGAAAAAGGTCGCCCTAATATTATCTCTGATAAGCGAAAAATGAGTGTGGCATCAGTGGCAGAAGAAGCTGAAGTAAGTCGAGCATTGATTCATCGTGATTACCCTGAACTGTTAGAGCGCATCAAGGGTGGGGTCAACAAGGGTGTTCGACAGCAGCGAGACGCTAAGCATACTGAATTAAATGAGTGTAAAGAGCGAAATCGAGAGCTTAGAAAAGAGGTAGCTGAATTGAAGGCGATGCTGGCTAAGGTTCAGTCGCAAAATGCAACATTAATACGGAAAAATTCGATGTTGAACAGCTCTCAGGATAAAAATATCAATATTACGCAACTAACTTACCGTAAGTAACTTATTGTGGTTTATCTGTCGTTGGATAATGTAGTTTGACCATTTTTCAAATATCTGAAATTTTTATGAAGCTCGAATTTAACTTAAAATTATCCATAGTAAGCACCATGATCGGATTCATAGTTAAGGAACTAAATTGTCGTTAGTTAAGTCTACCCTTACAGTCCTGTCATAATTATAAATATCGCAAAATCAGTATAGGGTTCCTTTACTGAGTAATCGAAAGGGACAGTGATTTTCCGTTAGATTATTGCTTAACAATTTATAGATCAGTTATGGGTTGGCCCTCTTAAAAGTGGACAATTTATCGGTCGGATACGTGTTGCCTCCCTAAAAGTGGACAATTTATCGGTCGGATACGTGTTGCCTCCCTAAAAGTGGACAATTTATCGGTCGGATACGTGTTGGCCCCCTAAATATGGATAAAAATTTGTAGGTGATTTTTCTAAATTTGTCGACGACGAATAACTTCAAGTATAAAAAATCCCCGTTTTCAATTAAAACTAAAACAGGCAAAATTATTAGTCACTTATCTACTACGAACACAGCTCAAAGAAAACGTTCAATAATTTGATCTACACACTCTTGATTAAACTCTTCAAAATCAACAGCCTTACCCATGTCAATAAGTTGTTCTCTGGTTGGGTAACGTAATGTTCTCAGATCCGTAACGTTTGTTAGGTGGAAATTTCTAACTCGCTTCTGCCCCATTGTCATTTTCACTCATTAAATTACTTGTCGTCCTGTTTAGAAATTTCCCCCAATAAAATTCATGTGAGGGAAATATATGTGATTGCACAATTATTCATTAAAGGTGAGTAGTTAGAGATCGGTTGCCCAGAGATATGCTGAAGATGATTTTGAGTCACTTTGGGACAAAAGCGAGTTAACTTTTAAGCTTTTGTCCACACGTTAAGAATGGCGAGTCTGATCAAGAATGGTTGCTATTTTTTACATAGTCATACAAGCAAACAACTTTACAGAAGCTACTTGATAGACTCGATTGGCTAAGTGCATCGTCAATGTGCTTTTTCAGTATCTTTAGTAGTTCATCTAAATCTCTTCGAATTAACCCTACATCCATATAAGGCATCATTCTTAGAAATAAGCCAAACTCATACTTATTGTATAATTCGTTGACACCTATCTTAACTTCTTCGATGCGTTGTGAGCGACCGAGGTCTCCACCTTGGGACCTGAACGAGTTGATATCACTATCAAATCGGTTAGCTACTCCGCCTTTGAGCTCTACCTCCGGAATTAGTGAGCCTTCATTTGTAATCAAACCTGCTTGATTTAAATAGTGAAATATGGGGATGCGAGCATTGCCTTTACATATATTTGGAAGAACTTCATTGACCACTTGTCCCCAATCATATTGTTTATTCTCAAAAACCACTTCACGGATCAGGTCAACCCGTTGAAGGCCCACAAGTCCTTTCGTTGCCATTGATTCTGATTTTTTGACCATTGAGATTGCACCATAACCAACTACAAATTCCGTGGCTACGTTATCTTCAATGCGTTCCGAATCTCGAACGTAAAGCTTACCTTTTGGGTCATCGGTTAAAACTAATTCATACAATTCATCCTTTATCATTCGAAAAAGATGCGCGGGTATGCGTTTTTTAGTTTCACTCAAAACCTCAAATAATTCTTTATAGGAAGGCGTTTGAATGTACTTTACGGGAATTTTTTTATGTATCACAGAATCGCTAAAATCAGGCTCTTCAATATCAGATTTCCACTCCACAAATAAGAGCTTGTTTTGAAGGAAATCTAGGCTCGCTTCAGGAAAGCAATTGACGATGTCTTCAAGAATTTCTGCAATGTGTTCATCAGTGAGTGAATAACCAAGGAAAATTACAGGCCTTTCTATGAACATGGTTAGAAGCTTCGAAGATAGATATGGATTCTTTTTACGATATTTATCGTAATCGGTTGATGTAAGAACTAAGGAGTTCGGTCTAGAACTACACCCATGAATTTTGTATATTTCAGCAATTCCATGGCTACGGCCTGCTATCAATCCGTCTTGGCCAACAAATGGCGTAAATTTTGGAAATTGATTCTCTAGGAACATATCCCAATTAGTGGTTATTACCCCGTCAATGTTAGCTTTAGCTAGCAACTCTATTTCTGCCTGCAAATCTGCATCTTGCGTAATTTTTTCGTGAGCTTTTTCAATATACTTAGCAATTGATATTTTTAGAGGAGATTGCTCGTCTAAAAACTCTTTCTCATGCTGATCAATTAACTGTTTCGCTTCCTCAGTATCCCACCATTTTTTTGCGTATATTGAAGCAAGAAGTTGAGCATATGTTGGTAAGTCACCATTTGATTGTGTTCGAAGTTTTACATGACTTTCTCCAATAGCTTCAGCGAATTCTTTTAGTAGTCCTTCCCAACAATTGACGCCCATGTAACGTCTGGAAAGGCCTGACCCAACAAACAAAATAGGAGAAGCTTCAAACTGATTGAAGTGATTGGCTAGCTTATTTTTAAAGTTCAATATCAATATCCTTTTAATTCGACGGCGTTTTCCTGAGGATTTAAGTCTCACAACTCTCCGAAATCCTCAGTGCATCTTCAATTTCAACACCAAGGTATTCAATCGTACTTTCTAATTTAGCATGACCCAGAAGTAACTGGATAGCTCGTAAGTTCTTGGTTTTGGCATAGATCAAAGAAGCTTTTGTCCGGCGCAGTGAATGAGTGCCGTACTGCGTTTTATCTAGACCGATATCAGTCACCCAACGGTTAACTATAGTGGTGTAGTAATGGTACGAGATAGGTTTCCCTTCAAATCGGCGTTTTTCAAGGTAGTTGTCACTACTTGCTTAATTATCAAGCAGCTTCTTTTTCTGGGTTCAGATGAACTTCTCCGATCGGCTCACAGTTCCTGATTTTCCCTGACCAGCGTTCTGGTCTTTTCTGGCGATGTTCCATCAACACCTTTGCTCGACGTTCCAAGATTTGCTTGTCTTTTCCACTATGGCGCTCTGATGGTGTGACAAAATTTAAGCGACTATGTTTGTGTTCGGTGTTATACCAGACAACGAATTCAGCTACCCAAGCTCGACATACGTCTAGATCAATAAAACCTTTTGATGGCCAATTCGGCACATATTTCAATGTGCGGAATAAGGATTCCACATACGGATTGTCATCGCTGACTCGTGGGCGACTGTAGGACGAGATAATGCCCAGTTCTTCCATCTTAGCTTTGAACGTCAATGATTTCATTGGAGCGCCATTATCGGAATGCAGAACCAGAGACTGATTGAAGCATTGCTCTCGCATCAAGGTTCGTTGCAGTAACTGAGCTGCCAACTCTCCGCACTCTCGGTCATAGACGTCATACCCAACGATTTTTCGGCTATAAATATCTTCGATCATGTACAGATAATAATGCTGACCACGAACCCCTGACGGCATGTACGTAATATCCCAAGTGAAAACCTGATTCGGCCCTGTAGCGGTGTAACTTGTTGGTCTCGATGATTTTTTCCGACTACGTTGGCGACCTCGATGGTTGAGTTGACCTTCTGCTTTCAAAACCCGATAAAAACTCGATTCTGATGCGATATATTCACCTTTATCCAGCAAGGTTGGGACGATTTGACTCGGTGGTAAACTCGCGTATTCAGGTGCGTTACTGACTTCAACGATCAACTGCCTTTCTTGCTTCGAGAGCTTGTTTACTGGCTCTGGTCGTGTCGCTATCGGCCTTTGATCTTCCTGTATTTCACCGCTCTGATACCAGCGACGGTAAGTCCGTAAATCGATCTCAGCTTCATGACAGGCATTCTCTAAGCGACAGCCGTTTTGACGAGCCTCATGGATGAGTGCAACCAAGCTTTGCCTTTCATCGGTTGAGGTTAATCGTCCTCGGGTTCTTCCCCGTAAAAGGCTCTGAGCTTTTTTCTCAGCACCAGAAGAGCAGTGGTTTCTGCCAGCGCTTTTTCTTTGTAACGGAGTTCTTTCTTCAACTCTTTTATTTCATGTTTGTCCGCTTTTGCCTGTTTCTTGGCTTCCGCTTCTCGTTCTTTTTGAGTCATGAAACCGTGCATACATTCGCTGCGCCACTCTTTGATCTGCTCATGGTAAAGCCCCTTTTCACGACAATACTGACTTAACTCATGCTCTGTCATGGAAAAGGTTTCAGCAACTACAGCTAACTTAGTTTGGGCTGACCACTGCTCGGAGGAAGTATTACTATCTGGCACAACGGCTCCTGACTGTCTTAATGCGTTACGCCAATTGTACAGGGTTGCTTCACTGATGCCTTCTTCTTTTGCTACTTCCGTCACTGAACGAGAGTATGGAGGTAATAGCTTTTTCAATATTGCTTCTTTTCTTTCCTGCGGATAACGAGACATGAATTACTCTGTTACCGCCCCTAACTGGTTAAATTTTAACAGTGACAACTATCCTGCCAGAGGGGGAAATCGAGGACTAGGGAATAGATAGTCTGTTGGTGCTAATCCGTTTTGAATTATCCACTGTGACAAGGTTTGTTGTGTTTTGGGTGTGATTTCGAAGTGTACTTCTTGCTGGGTTTTCTGTTGTTTAACAATGGTTCTCGACATCACACAACCACTACGGCTAACGTCTTGTACCTTTAGGTTACGCAAGTCACATGCTCTGAGTTTGCTATCGATGGCAAGGTTAAACAGCGCCAATTCAAATAACCGTTCCTCAAGCTCCAAGCGAATTCGAATACGCCAAATATCCTCCAATTTAAATGCTTTCTTCTGACCTACACGTTTTCCTTTATTCCAAGCTTCCATAATGTGCACCTTACGTCATAAAAATGTCCTTTAAGTAAGGCATAAATCAAAGACAATGTGACATCTAATGATATGATTGAAGTAATCTTTCTAAACAAGAAAACTCATTATGAAACAAACAGAACAACAGTTTTTAAAAGAGCTTGAATCAAAGCTATGGAATGCCGCTGATAAACTACGTTCAACCTTAGATGCCGCGCAATATAAACACGCTGTGCTTGGGCTTATCTTCGTCAAATATGTATCGGATGCGTTCACTTTACGCCAAGAAGAAATCAAAGCGGATCTAGCTAACCCTGAAAATGAATACTACTTAGATCCAAGCGATTACTCAGCAGAAGAACTTGCCGAAGAAATTCAAATCGAACTGGAACAACGCGATTACTACACCGAGAAAAACGTGTTCTGGTTGCCACAAGAATCACGTTGGCAGTTTTTACAAGATAACGGCCCATTAGTAATTGGTGGCGCTGATCTTCAAATTGGCGACAAAATGAAAAAAATCACCTCAGTCGGTCACTTAATTGATAACGCTTTAGAAGGTATTGAGCGCGATAATCCTAAGCTGAAAGGCGTACTGAACAAATCCTATTCTGCTCTACGTATCGACCAAGCCAAACTGAATGAATTGATCAACCTGATCGCGACCATTCCTTTTGATCATGCCTCGCTCAACAGTAAAGACATCTTAGGCCATGTGTATGAATACATGCTGGGTCAATTTGCGTTAGCAGAAGGCAAAAAAGGCGGTCAGTTCTATACGCCAGCGTCTATCGTCACCTTAATTGTTGAAATGATTGAACCGTTCGAAGGTCGTGTGTATGACCCGGCAATGGGTTCAGGCGGTTTCTTTGTGCAATCGGAAAAATTCATCGAGCGTCATGCCCATGAAAAGCAAGTTGATCCGTTAACGCAAAAGTCACGTATTTCAATTTACGGTCAAGAATACAACCACACCACATGGCAGTTAGCAGCAATGAACATGGCGATCCGTGGTCTGGATTATGACTTCGGCAAAGAGCCAGCCAGCACTTACACCAATGTTCAGCATCCAGATTTACGTGCTGATTTCATCATGGCAAACCCACCGTTTAACATGAAAGAGTGGAATACCGGCGTTGATGAAAACGATCAGCGCTTTAAATACGGTATGCCACCGGCAGGCAATGCCAACTTTGCTTGGATGCAACACATGCTTCATCACCTTGCACCAGATGGCTCTCAAGCTCTATTACTTGCCAATGGTTCAATGAGTTCAACCACCAATAACGAAGGTGCTATTCGTCAAAAGCTTATAGAAGAAGATTTGATTGAATGTATGGTTGCGCTTCCGGGGCAACTGTTCACCAACACCCAAATCCCAGCTTGTATCTGGTTTTTAACCAAAAACAAAGCCGCCCGTAATGACAAAGCAGGCCGCAAACTGCGTGAGCGTAAAGGCGAGGTGCTGTTTATTGATGCGCGTAACCTTGGCTATATGAAAGACCGCGTATTGCGTGATTTCACCATGGACGACATTCAAAAAGTGGCGGATTTATTCCACGCTTGGAAAACCGGTGAAGCGGTCAATGGCGTGACCTATGAAGACCAAGCCGGTTTCTGTAAATCGGCCAAGTTAGAAGAAATCACCAAGCACGACTTTGTACTCACACCGGGCCGTTATGTAGGCGCGGCGGATGAAGTCGATGACGGAATTCCATTTGCTGAAAAGATGGCAACCTTAACGACGAAATTAAGTGAGCAGTTTGCCGAATCAGCCAAGCTTGAAGCTGAGATTAAGAATAATCTAACGGGGTTAGGTTATGAACTTTGAAACCGCGACTTTAGATTCATTGTGCGAACTTGTAGTTGACTGTCCTCATTCAACACCGAAATGGACTGATGAAGGGATTATTGTCTTACGAAATCAGAATATCAAAAATGGTGTTCTAGATCTTTCCGCTCCTAGTTTTACTAACGAAGAAGATTATCTAAAACGAATAAAACGAGCAGCCCCAAAAGCAGGTGATATCGTATTTACGCGTGAAGCCCCGATGGGTGAAGTATGCATGATACCGGAAGGCTTAAAGTGCTGCTTAGGACAGAGACAGGTATTATTACGTCCAAAATCTGATGTAAATGGACAATATCTATTTTGGGCTTTGCAATCTACTTACGTCCAGCAGCAGATAGCTTGGAATGAGGGAACAGGTTCCACAGTTAGTAATGTTCGAATTCCTGTATTAAAAGCCTTGAATATTCCTCGAATTAGTAATGAGGATATGGTTGCGAAATCATTGTCTGATATTGCCTCAAAAATGGCGCTAAACACTCAAACCAACCAGACCTTAGAAGAAATGGCACAAGCTATCTTCAAATCATGGTTTGTTGATTTTGATCCCGTCAAAGCCAAAATGCGTGGTGAACAACCCGAAGGTATGGATGAAGCCACTGCCTCGCTTTTTCCAGAAAAGCTCGTTGAGTCTGAGTTGGGTTTGATTCCGGAGGGGTGGGAGGTGAAACCTCTAGACAAAGTTGCGCATTTTCAAAATGGGTTAGCATTGCAAAAATTTCGACCAGAGTCTGAGGGGGATGATTTTCTACCCGTTCTAAAAATTGCTCAATTACGTCAAGGTTACTGTGACGGAAAGGAGAAGGCTCGTACAGATATTAAAGAATCTTGCAGAGTATATGATGGTGACATGATCTTCTCATGGTCGGGGACTTTGATGATTGATCTATGGACTGGTGGTAATGCTGCGTTAAATCAACACCTTTTCAAGGTTACTAGTGAGGAATATAACCTACCGTTATACCTATACTGGACAAAGCATCATTTAGCGAAATTTCAGCAAATAGCTAAAGATAAAGCGGTAACTATGGGACACATAAAACGAGGCCATTTAAGTGAGTCTTTGTGTGTTATCCCTCCAAAAGCATTAAGAGAAAAACTGGATGAAGTTCTATTGCCATTAATCAATCAAGGTCTTAACTTGCGACTCCAGAGCAACCAGTTAGCCACGCTACGCGACACCCTCCTCCCTAAATTGCTTTCGGGCGAAATTGAGTTAGGGGAACACGGAAATTAACTAGAAAAAATTAAAACATAGAATCATTGTCGAGTTTGCTTAGGAAAAATAACAATGAATATACGAGCAATATTAGAAAATAACAATTTTGGTTGGTTAAAAGTACAAGTATACGTGGTGAATTGTATTCAAGGGAAAAAAAGTGAGTATCCCACTACTGAAAAGTTAGAGGTTGCACTATGAGTTTTCATGCTTACAGAGCTACTCCCTTTGAATTCACACATGAGAACAAAGTGTTCAATAAGCTCTATGATCTCTTGCAGGCAGTATGGGAAGATAGAGAAGAACCGTTGCATCTAATTGGTAATGTGTATGTAGCTGGGCGTCCGGTGGATGCCCTTATCATAAAATCCCATGCTGTTGTCGTTATCGATTTTAAAGATTACGGTGGTGATGTTTCATTCAGTGAAAATGGCAGTTGGTATGCGAACGGTGTGATAGTGAAAGGTGGTGGCAGCACTAACCCCTATCAGCAAATTCGCAACAACAAGTTTACTCTACTGAACTACCTGCAAGAGAGCGTGGTATTTCAATCAGAGCCGCAGCTTGGGCATATCGCTGGTCTGTGCCTGTTCCATCAGGATATTCGTTTTGATGATAAGCAGATTCCAACAGGTATAAGCCGCTGGTTTCATGTCTCGGATATGAGCCATGTAGTAAGAACCATTGATGCTATCACTAGCACCGCAATTGACTTATCTGGCTCTGAAATAGAGAAAATTATAACGAGTTTAGATATACCATCGTTTAATCCTGATGGTAACACACCTATCATTAATGCTATCCCCCAGAGTGCAACAGATACTGAGAAGCGTGTACGATTAACTCCAACCCAGCAACGAGCTATCGATAGCGCTACCTCTTGGCTTACTAGCACTCAAAATACGGTATTGTCAATTATTGGAGCGAAAAATAGTGGTAAGAAGACAGTACTCAAGATAATTAAAGATTTACTTTCTGAACAAGGAAAAAGCCCACTATTCCTTAGCCCTAATGCTCGTATCGCGAATAAATACAAAGCACTAGGTTTTTCTGATGTGCAATCTATTTATTCTTGGTTATACGCAAGCCGACCAAGTAGGCTTGAGAAAGATAAAGCTTGCTACGATGTTTCTTTGACAATACCGGATGCAACTCGGGAAGTACTCATATTTCTAGATGCACACTTGTTGGGTGATGATAAGTTTGAAACAGAAACAACACGGTACGGTACGGGTTACCTACTACAAGATATGTTGACAGCATTGATTGAAAACAACGCAGCCTTGCCGAAGATGCTATTGGTTGGTGACCCATTCCAATTAACACGAGGAAGTATTCAACGAAGCTTGCTCATTGGCGAAGTTTTTAAAGACAAGAACATCATGTTTTCAACTTGTGAGTTGAATGAACAAGTAAGCTCTGATGAGCTTTCACGATTCCAACTACCACTCATTTCTGCACTGTCAAATAACACATTTAGTCGCTTGCCGGATGTTAGTGGGCAAAATGTTGCAGAGGTGGTTGTAGGTAAGCATACTGATGAAATTGGTCGTGCTCTCGTGGCGTGGCCAAAACGGACTGTATTCTTATGTGCCAAAAACGTTGATGCCTTTAAGGTAAACAGAGGTATTCGCAGAAAGTTCTTGATGACTGAAGATATGTCAATTCTAGTTGTTGGGGATGTTGTTGATGTCCACAATAGGGCTGCTGGTATCAATGATGATTTTACTGATACCACATGGATAAACTCTGGTACTTTTGGGCAGGTTGTCAATGTTGATCCGGAAATAGAAACGAAAACCATCCTACTAAAAGGAAGAAAAGCAGGGACTGTATTACATTTTGCAACAGCAACTATTCATTTTGAAGGAGCTGGAAATGTCAGGGTTCGTTACATTCCTGAATACCTTTCTGCTGAAACTCCAGACCTGACACCTGACCAGCTTGTCGCCCTTAATATTTTTGCTCGCGAAGAAGCTACTGCAAAGCTTAAGAATCAGAAACGAATACTAGATGAAGCTAAAAATCACTCCACAGATCAAGAATATCGCTTGAAACAGGAGGAGTACCAAAAGCTGCTAGCATACTCGATCATGAACAGCCCCTACTTCAATGCTGCTAGACTACGGTTTGCATATGCCCTCACTGTGCATCGCGCTCAAGGCTATATAGGGTGGGAACAGGTATACGCTGATGCCTCATGTTGTCATGATAATGCTAACCATTCATCAGATAGTTATTTTCGTTGGCTGTATACAGTTACTTGCTGCTCAACAGCAAACATAGGGTTACTGCATTACCCGACTTTAAACCCAATTTCGAATGCAAGTTGGCAGCTAACTCCGAAAAAAATTAGTCCAATTGTAGTCAAGCCTCGCTTCTATTTTGACCCTGAGCAATCAGCTAGCGATAAATTGCCTGTAGGCTTTGATGTTTCTAATACTTTGTTCCCAAAGATCTACCTGACTATTAGTCGACTACTTAAAGGTAGTGAATGGCGTATTAGCGATGTAATTCAAGGTCGCCCCTATCAACAAGTTTATGAGCTTGAGAAAAATGACGGTTCATCCGCTACCGTTCAATTCAGCTACAACAAAAAAGATGAAACCACCATTCAATCGGTGAGGTTAAAGCCGGAGTCTATTGATTATCAAACTGTAGTGTCAATGTTATCTACACAGCCAAACTATCAAAACGAATCCATTGAATCTGCTGCAAACGAATTAATCCAATATCTGAGTAGCAAAGGGTGGAGCACTGTTTTGGTTGAGGAAAAAACACAGTACAAAGCTTTTTTGACTTTCGTTGGTGTTAATGGACACATTAAACTGGACTTAAATGTTAGCGGTAAAGGACTGGTATCGTCGATCAAAGTTGAACATGTGGACAGTGAAATAGTTCTAAACCAATTTAGGGAGGGTTTAAATTATGTCAACTGAACAACCTTTCCGGATCGTCGGTAACCTACGTAAATCAGGCCAACTCCAAGAGGCTTGGAATTACGGTTTTTCCGCATTAGAACAATCCCCACAAGATTCATATTTGAAAGGAGCCTTGTTTTGGGTCTGCTATGAATTTATCAAGCAACAGCAAGAGAAGATCGCCAAGCGTGGAGCGTCTTCAAACAACTATCGTCCTAGCGATTTTGAGTTTGATAAAATAGAAAGCCTACTGCAAACAATAGTTAATTTTGAGATCCCAGCAGGTGGCTTAGAACACAAAATGTTGCTGGTTCAGTTTAAAAAGAACCTTGAGTGGTTTCCGACACTGATTCATCTTGTTCTTCGCCAGAAAGCTGCCTTGTTCGATGATGACGCTAAAAAACCATTTCAAGCTGAAAAGGGTGAAGCACCAAGCTTAATGCTTTCAACGGCACGACAAGTTGCTAGTGCATGGCTTAGAGCTCGGGAACCTTGGCAGTTAGATTTGAATCAAGTGATGGAATTCATCCACCTAACGCGCCAACAAGCATCTGATGTCAAACATATGATTTGGTTGGATTATGATCAGGCAAAATGTCTCATAGTTTCAGGTCAGTATGAGCAAGCGCGTTCACTTATTTTGCCAATTCTGCGAAAGAAGCAAAAGGAAGCATGGGCTTGGGGGGCTCTGGCCGCGACTTATCAAAAACAAAATCGTGACTTGGCAATGAAATTTTTTGCTAAAGGCATCGTGTCTGCGCATGACGTTACTTTTAGCCTGAAGCTTTTTCAGGGGATTATTCCTTTGTTGCTCGGTAATCAACGGCATGTTGAAGCCTCCATGTGCCTGAAAACTGCTCTTTCGGCATACCAAGCCCATGGCTGGAAGATAAAACCTGAGCTAGAACAACTATCTTTGCAACCTTGGTATGACTCTAGTGTTGATGAGAAGCAACTTAATCCTTTTTTAAATTCTATATCTAGAGATGCTCAAGATTACATTTACGGACCGACGAAGAAAGTTATCGCTATCATTGAAAACATCCACCGTTCTGGAAAAGGCTTCCATGCTTATGTTACTAGAACATACTCGACTTCTGTTCGTCTCGGGCTTCATAAAAGCAAAGAGAATCCGAAAGTTGGTGATTATGTAGAATTGACTCTTCGTGAAGAGAATGGTCAAAAGGATGTAGTGTCGTCACTTAGTTGTGGACCTAAGACATCTTCAGATATTTCTGAAGTCAAAGGGAGAGTAAATATCACCCCTAAAGGCTTTGGGTTTGTAGAGGATACCTACATACCGAGAAATCTGGTCGCAGATATGCAGAACGATACTCTTGTGACAGTAACAAGAGTAATGTCATGGGACAAAACTAAATCCAAATACAGTTGGAAGGCAATAAAATTAAAGCATGAAGCCTAAAATTAATAATAAATTGCTTTCCGGCGAAATCGAGTTAGAGCCAGTGGCGACTGAATAGAAATTGGGGTCTGATAATATGAATGACGTTCAACCACAGAATGAGATTTTCATCACCCAAGATGGGCAGTTACAGCTGGAGATTAAACGATCTAATGACACACTTTGGCTGACCCAAGCGCAAATGTCAGAGTTATTTGACACCTCAATAGATAACATTAGCCTGCACTTAAAAAATATTTACGCAGAAGATGAATTGGTCGAAAACTCAACTATCGAGGATTTCTCGATAGTTCGATTAGAAGGGAAACGACAAGTTAAGCGTAAGCTTAAACACTATAACCTTGATGCCATAATTTCGGTCGGTTATCGAGTAAGTTCTAAACGTGCCACATTATTTCGTATTTGGGCGACCAAAACATTAAAGCAACATCTGATCGAAGGTTACACTTTAAACCAACAGCGTCTTGTTGAACGCGGAATTGAATTTAACCAAGCGTTAAACCTGCTATCGAAAACGCTAACCAACCAAGCATTAGTCAATGCAGATGGCTCTGCGGTGGTCAATGTAATTGCACAATACGCACGTTCGTGGTCTTTATTACAAGGCTATGATGAACAAAGCTTGGTTGACGTAACTCAAAAACAAGATGCAATGTTGCCTTTGGAGCTTGAATCGGTACTTGCTGCCATTGCTGAGTTAAAACAAAACCTGATGGATAAAGGCGAAGCGACCGAGTTGTTTGGTCAATTACGTGGTAATGGTTTAGCTTCGAGTTTAAGCACGATTGAACAAGGCTTCGGTGGTGAGTGGTTTTACCCTAATGTCGCCAGTCGCGCCGCTCATTTATTGTATTTTGTGATTAAAAACCATCCACTAGCTGATGGGAATAAGCGAACCGGCTCATTCTTGTTCTTATGGTATTTACAGCAAAACCAGCATTTATTAGCCAAGTCGGTGAATGAATTGGTTAATGACAATACCTTAGTGGCGTTGGCTTTATTGGTGGCAGAAAGCTTGCCGGAACAAAAAGAATTAATGATACGTTTGGTTGAGCACTTTATTCTACTGAAAGATTGAGAGCATATTATGACCCTACAAGATAAAGGTTGATTTTAATTATGAAGATCACGGAAGACCAACTAGAACAGCTTTGCCTCGATTGGTTTAAAGAACAAAATTATACCTATCTGAATGGTTATGATATCGCCCCAGATGGTATCTCGCCTGAGCGTGACGACTACCATCAAGTGGTGTTAAAGCAACGTCTGCAAAAACAACTCGCTATCTTAAACCCCAATTTACCGGAAGAATGCCTTGTTGAGGTGGTGAATACGATTTCAACGCCTGATACGCCTGTATTAATCAAAAGTAACCGCAGCTTTCATAAATACCTTATCGAAGGCATACCGGTGGAATATACGGTCTATGAAGCAGGTGAAACCAAAACCAAACATACTCATGTCCAGTTGATGGATTTTACCAATCCCGATAACAATGAATTTTTGGTGGTGAATCAATTCACGATTGCAGGCATAAAAGGCAATCGACGCCCTGATGTGGTGGCGTTTATCAATGGTCTGCCGATTTCTGTTATTGAGCTGAAAAACCCAGCCGATGAACATGCGGATATTTGGAATGCCTATAATCAACTGCAAACCTATAAAGATGAAATTTCAGACTTATTTGTTTTCAATGAAGCATTAATTGTCAGTGATGGTTGGACGGCGCGAGTTGGTTCATTAACGGCCAATAAAGAACGTTTCTTACCATGGAAAACGGTCACTAACGAAGATGACAAACCGTTATTAGAATTCCAACTAGAAACTATGGTTCGCGGTTTCTTTAAGCCGGATTTATTGCTCGATTACATTCGATACTTTGTATTGTTTGAAAACGATAACGACAAAATCATTAAGAAAATCGCCGGTTATCACCAATTCCATGCAGTACGAGCGGCAGTTGAAGCCACGGTTAAAGCCAAGCAAGCAGATGAAGCCTTGTTAGATGATCGCATGGTGGCGGATAACGTGATCCCATATAAAACTGCTTCAACCAAAGGCTTAGATAAAATCAAACCCGGCAGTGGTAAAGCCGGGGTGGTTTGGCATACCCAAGGCAGTGGCAAAAGTATCTCAATGGTGTGTTATGCCAGTAAGCTTCTACAACAGCCAAGCATGAATAACCCAACCATTGTGGTTGTGACAGACCGAAATGATCTCGATGGTCAGTTGTATAACACCTTCGGCATGGCGCAAGAGACACTAAAACAAATCCCGCAACAAGCCGATGACCGTGATGCCCTGCGTGAGTTATTACTTAACCGCCAATCCGGTGGCATTATCTTCACTACGATTCAAAAATTTGCCTTGATTGCCGAAGAAACGGCGCATCCGGTGTTATCGACTCGCGCCAATATTGTGGTGGTGTCTGATGAAGCGCACCGCAGCCAATACGGAAATAAATCCAAACTGGTTGAAGTCAAAGATGAAAAGGGTGAAGTGAAGTCGCATAAATATGTGTTCGGTTATTCTAAATACATGCGCGATGCCTTGCCGAATGCGTCTTTTATTGGCTTTACCGGTACGCCAATTGCCATGGACGATAAAGATACTCGTGGTGTCTTTGGTGAATATGTCTCGGTTTATGATATTCAAGATGCGGTGGATGATGGTGCAACAGTGCCGATTTATTATGAATCTCGCCTTGCGAAACTCGATATCAATCAAGACAAAATCGAAGTCTTGAACGATGAAGTTGAAGAAGAAATTGGCGAAGACGAAGAAACCGAAAGCCGTGAGAAAATCAAATCACAATGGGCAGCGTTAGAGAAATTGGTGGGCGCTGAGCCTCGCCTTCAACAGATTGCTAAAGACTTGGTTGAACATTTCACAACACGTACTGAAACCTTCCCGGGCAAAGCCATGGTGGTGGCAATGAGCCGTGAGATTTGTGTTGATTTATACAATGCGATTGTGGCGATCAAACCGGAATGGCATCACGATGATACCGATAAAGGTGTGATTAAAATCGTGATGACGGGCAGCGCTTCTGATAAAGAAAAAATGCAGCCACATATTCACGACAAAAAGACCAAGAAGCTCTTTGAGAAACGCTACAAAGACACTGACGATGAACTCAAATTGGTGATAGTCCGTGACATGTGGCTGACCGGTTTTGATGCGCCGTGTTGTCATACCATGTATATCGATAAACCCATGAAAGGGCATAACCTCATGCAGGCGATTGCGCGTGTGAATCGAGTGTTTAAAGACAAGCCCGGTGGTTTAGTGGTGGATTATATTGGTATCGCCAATGAGCTAAAAAATGCCCTGAAAACCTACACCAGCAGCCAAGGTAAAGGTCAGCCTACAGTCGATACGGCCGAAGCCTTTGCGGTGTTGATGGAAAAAATCGACATCGTTCGTGGCATGTTCGCAACTCCGGTTGATGGCAAGGTATTTGACTATCGCCCTGATTTTGAAACTCAAGCTCTGCGTTTATTGCCGGGTGCGGTGAACCATATATCTGGTTTATCTACTTCGATGCCACAAAGTTCTGATAATGAAGCACGTGATGGTAAGCGCCGTTTCTTAGATGTGATGGCCGCTTTAAGTAAGGCGTATTCTTTATGTAATACCATGGATGAAATCCAAGGCTACAAGAATGAGATTGCCTTTTATTCTGCCATTAAAGCGGCCTTTATGAAGCATTCAACGGTCGATAAAAAGCGTACTGACGAAGAGCGTAATTCTGCTTTAAAACAGATTTTAGATAACGCTGTGATTGCTGATGGTGTCGATGATATTTTTACCATGGTTGGGTTAGATAAGCCGAATATTGGCTTGCTTTCAGAAGAGTTCTTAGAAGATGTTAAGAACATGAAAGAGAAAAATCTTGCGGTAGAATTGCTAGAAAAATTGCTACGTGATGAAGTGAAAGCGCGGATGAAAAATGATGTGGTTCAGGAGAAAAAGTACTCTGAGCGCATTATGGAATCCTTACGTAAATATCATAACCGTAGCATTGAAACCGCTCAAGTGATCGAAGAGCTGATCCAGTGGGCGAAAGATATGCAAGAAGATGCGGATATGTTGAATAAGCTGAATTTGTCGGTTGATGAAATCGCTTTTTATCGCGCCTTGGTAGAAAACGAGTCATCCGTTCGTGAGTTAGGGAATGAAAATTTGCGTCAACTCGCCATTGAATTGACTCAACAGTTACGTAAATCAGCGACGGTAGATTGGCAGAAACGTGAAAGCGTTCGTGCTCGTATGCGTAACCTAGTTCGCCGATTATTACGTAAATGGAAATACCCGCCAGATGATACAGATGAAGCGATTAAGCTTATTTTAGAGCAAGCAGAAGTGTTGGCTGATGGTTGGTATGCGGCTTGAATTTTTGTAGCAAAAAATATAAAGGCAAGGGGTGAAAACTTTGCCTTTTGCATATTTATTTATCATTTTATTTCCACTTTAGTGGGGGAATCGGTTCGGTCAGAATATATTAAGTAATGAATAGAGGGCTATTTCGAGCATCGGCCCTAAATGATTTTTGTCCAAAAGTTACTTTTGATGTCGACTTCCTGTGTATGTTCACCAAGCAATTCTATCTCAATGGCAATCAGTTTCATCTTATGGACCGAGAAAACATGTGCGTTATAAGAATAAGTTTCTTGATATGATAAATCAGGCGGAAAAGTACGTAATGGACTTAGGGTGACGTATTGCATTGACCCCACTTTCCACGCGAGTCAATGCCCAACATTCATTCCTCATGCAGTCCGTAAATCTTAACGATCCGCTGGAATCTCAGCTTGTATTGTTTCTGGTTGGCTGGTGGTAACCACTCATCTAGCCCCTTATCTCCTTTTGAACGGTTGAGTGATGCACCTACCGCTACCAAATTACGAGGATCATTTGCAAAATGCTTACGGGTAGCTTCCGTCCACTGGTCTGCGCCGTGTTTCCACGCCCAACTCAGAGGTACAATGTGGTCAATATCAAGTTCAGAGGCGTTGTAATATATTTTACCGCTATACATCGAAATCCATCGACCACTGACAACACGCCCGTGCTCATTATAGGTCAGATTACCGGTATTCTGAGCGATAAGCACCTCTTGCCTCGTATCTAGTCCATTCTGATCGAGATCCATCCAACCATGCCCAAACTGGTTGCGTGAGTAGTCAGAACCAAGAGAATTAGAGCTGCTGTGACCAGCCGGTAGTTTACCGCCTGCATTTAAACATGATTCTAACGTGTCATACGGCGTAAATTTCTGAGTACGACTATAGTAGCTGCTGTTCTCGTCATGACAAAGGCCACCGACGGACATTTTGACAAGCGCGTGTACTGGAATGGGGTTTATAAATAGAGCGACAATCAAAAACTGGAATGCACGATTCATTAAATACCTACGATATTGTGGATAAAACTCTACCCTGCCATAAAAGCCTTTACTTTCATATCATAGGGTAGTCACACGCCTTTACTAATATAGCAACCATCTGGAGACATATTAGGAGCCATAAGTAAAATTGAGGCAAGAGCTTCATAGTGAGTGTTAATGTAATCGCTATCTTCGTCTAACATGACCATCTCTCCACTCAGGAAATGCCGGCACGAACGCATGAGTGAAACAACGTGTTCAAATTCCAGCTTCTTGGTTCTATTCTTATGCTTTTCTAATGTAAATCCAGCAGGTGTTTTTTTATAATTTTTTGAATCGTTTAGAAAAGCTTAAGTTGGGAACTATGAAAGAGATCAAAAGAAAGGATAGGTATGTCTTTGCACTCATTAAAGGAGCCTCGGTTGAAAATAGAAGTATTACGTAGTTAATTTACCGTAACCAACTAAATCTAATACAAAATAATGCAAAAAACTTAGAGTACTTTTTTAAATAAAAGCGCCCAAAGTGTAACAGTAAATAAATTTTTATAAAACAAAGCATTACCTGTAGTTACATGTAACAAGGTATTTATAAGACGTGTTCAAACTCAATCCGCTGAGATCGCTTTACATACAAAGAATAATCAAAACTTGATGGCAGTTGAGTTTGCTTTTTAGCATTAAAAGGGATATCACAATAAACCGTACGACGAACAGAGCTCTGATTATAAACTTCACTCATCAATAAGCGCTTAGCTTTAGAAAATGAATCAATACTTGTGTTAGGAGAAGCAAAAGCCATCGCTGGAAATGTGAGCGCGACAACGGAAAGCAATAATTTCATATTTAGATCCTTATTTCCCTCCTATTGTAATGACTTTTTAATGCTTTACTAATACTT
This sequence comes from Vibrio hibernica, assembly GCF_015223435.1. Classification (GTDB taxonomy): domain Bacteria; phylum Pseudomonadota; class Gammaproteobacteria; order Enterobacterales; family Vibrionaceae; genus Vibrio; species Vibrio hibernica. The sequence goes on along the minus strand of NZ_VHKO01000023.1, from coordinate 418 downwards.
ATAAAATCAAAAGCATCAATTGATAATAATTATCATTCGTTGCTATTGATTAAGATATTAGATAAGCTCTGGCCTCGATTTAGACATCTGCCACTGCGCAAGGAAATACCATCGTGGGTAAAATAAAATCAGCTAAATACATGTTACGGTTATTAAGTTTGAGCTTACTGGTCGGTTGCTCTGCTGCTCCTCAACCTTCATCAGGCAATCAATCATCTGTGGCTGAAACCTCTCAAATAAACAGCTTTTATGACTTCCAGTTATACTCAAAAACTGGGCAAGCAATTAGTGTCGATTTTTTTGCAGATCAGGCTCAAAAGGCAGATGTTATTTTAGTCGGCGAATGGCACACTCACTCAGGAATACATCGATTTCAAACTCAATTATTGCAAGCTTTAATAAAGCAGCCTCATGATGT
>NZ_VHKO01000022.1 GCF_015223435.1 Vibrio hibernica | reverse complement strand
CATATGATTTCATGATTATTCCCTTCATTTCATTTTCAATGCGCATGTTTTTACCACGAAACAGGTGTTACTTCGCTTTATTCACGTCAAGTTTTAGTTAAAAAAAAGCCAGTAGAGTTATCCTACTGGCTAGTCATTTCATTTATAGCAAAAATATCAGTCGTTAATACTCAACGACTTTAGTAGCAAACTTCTTATCATGCCACGGCTGATTTGAGTGCGATAAATATTGTGCTCCACTGTATAAAACATAGAGACCCAAACTCGCAACACTCAGGTAGATTTTCTGAAATTCACGCTTCAAATAACGTGATTGCGTCATAGGATCATCAGTTATGGATTCAACTGAAAGACGCAAAAAATAACGTGAAAACGAATTACCTAACAATCGATAACATAACCAGTGATAACCCATATACACACCAATCGTAATAAGCATTACGCCGATAATAATAAGTAGCAACACTGGTAGTGCTATTGCATCATGAAACGAAACGGTCATTCCTGTCCCTTGAGAAGCATAAGATAGCACCCCAAGATAGATATCTTTCGCTATCATGGCAAACATCTGCACAATAGCAATATCAATAACAAATGATCCGAGTCGCTTATATTTTTGCTTAAAGCTCATTAATTAACGACCAAGCTTAGCGTTAATTGCCACTTTATATCCAGCAGCTTGAGCGCCATAGATAGCTTGAACTGCCGTAGCACCAACTTTAACTAAACCTTTAGCACCAAGCTCTTGGGTCCAATAGGCGTTGTCTTTCACTAATTCACTATCTTTTACTGAGATACGTAAACGAGTGATACAAGCATCAACATCAACGATATTGTCTTGGCCACCTAATGCTTCAATCATCTGGTCAATTAAAGGATCGCTGCCATCTTTACCTGCCGCCTTTGCTGCATGGAAATCTTTCTTCGATACAACGGCAACCGCACTACCTTTACGACCCGGAGTTTTCACGTCAAATTTAACGATATACCAACGGAATAAGAAGAAGTAGATTGGCGCATAGAAAGCCCCTACGATTGGAATGTAGTACCAGTTGTTTTGAGTACCAGTTAAGCCTGGCAATATACCAAACAAGCTGAAATCAATGAAACCACCACTAAACGTCATACCTACTTTTACATTCAGCAAGTCCATTAACATGAACGAGATACCCGCTAGAGGCACATGAATGAAGTAATAAAGCGGCGCAGACAAGAATAGGAATGTGAACTCGATAGGTTCAGTAATACCGGTCAGGAATGCCGTTAATGCGATAGAGAATAATAAACCACCGGCAACTTTTTTGTTCGCGTCATCCGCTAGTGTGTACATCGCATACGCTGCGGCTGGGAGGCCAAACATCATGAATGGGAATTTACCCGTCATAAAGTTAGTTGCAGAGAATTGAGAGTAATCACCATTTGCAAGTGATGCGAAGAAGATGTTTTGCGTACCTTTTACAAGGTGACCTGCAATCTCAGCGGTTCCACCAATCTCACTTTGCCATAGCGGTAAGTAGAATACGTGATGAAGACCAACAGGGATAAGTGAACGTTCAATAAAGCCGAAGATAAACGAGGCAATATAACCATTACCCGATGCTGTCATTTCGCCAAGACCTGCCCCAATAGAGCCAAATAATGCACCGATATATGGCCATACAAATACTAGCGCGATACCGTAAAACAATGCAGAGAATGCAGAGATAATCGGAACAAATCGTGCTCCAGCAAAGAAGCCTAGATAATCAGGTAAAACCACATCATGATATTTATTATGCAGCAATACCGTTAAACCACCGGCAATCAAACCACCGAACACTCCCATGTTCAACGTATTTGAAATGCCAAGAGTATTACCTAAAATACCGGCGTAATGTGTGCCCATAAGAACAACAGTATTGCCGTCAACCATGCCAGAAACAGCAAGTGTTTTAGCAATCGCAACGTTCATTACAAGGAAAGAAATAGCCGCAGCTAGAGCAGCGGAACCTTTCTCTGCACGAGCAAAACCAATCGCAATAGCTAAAGCAAATAATAATGGAAGGTTACCAAATACGATATCACCAGTTGCTGTCATAATTTGTAGGAAATTATTAAGAACTGTACCTTCTTGTAAAATTGAAATGTTGTATGCTTCAACCATACTCTGGTTAGTAAAGCTTCCCCCGATTCCCAGCATAATACCTGCTGCTGGTAGCAGTGCTATCGGAAGCATTAACGCTTGCGATAATTTACTAAAAAAGGCCTTCATAACCCCTTACTCCTTAATTTATAATTATGTTTACTAAATATTACAAGAACACTTAGCTTGCGTACCTTATTCGCCTCTTTATATGTTGTCAAACCATTAAGAGCCTAGTAGATGAAAGACTGATATTTTTTTGATCTCATTTAATTTAAAGCATGAAAAAATACTTAAAAAAGCCTATATAATGATCGATATCATGAAATTATCGCCCTTCTTTAGTGACAAAAATTTAAACTAAAGACACAGCTTCATACCATTATTATTAACGGTTAATAAATAATTTTTGAAAGTTTAATGTTGTAATTTGTTGTACTTTCTCAAGCTCACACTGTTGCAAAATAGCCAGCTTTTTAGCCACATCAACAACATAGGCCGGTTGATTCTCTTTTCCTCTATGAGGTACTGGCGCGAGGAAAGGAGAGTCGGTCTCAATCAGCAATCTTTCCAAAGGCAATTTTTTCACTACTTCCTGCAACTCTGTAGCTTGATTAAATGTAATGATCCCAGATAAAGAGATGTAAAATCCAAGCTCCATTGCAGATTCTGCAAAAGCGAGATCTTCTGTAAAGCAATGAATCACGCCTCCACATTTTTCAGCATGTCCATTCTTTAATAAGTCTAAGGTTTCCTTTCGAGCATTACGGGTATGAATAATCAAGGGTTTGTTTAACTCAACGGCTAATTCAACATGTTGCTCAAACAATTCAGTTTGACGTGCTGCGGTTTCAGGCTGATAGAAAAAATCAAAGCCAGTCTCCCCTATTGCCACCACTTTAGGATTTTGAGCAAATATCTTGAATTGTTCATAATCAAAATCACTTTCGCAATCGAGTGGATGTACCCCACAAGAGGCATGCACGTTATCAAAAGGCTCTATCATATTGAGCATGTTAGGAAAGGCCTCTAATGTCACACCTACACTTAACATTTGTTCGACACCTACTTGTTTCGCTTTTGCAATAACATCAGCCACATCAAGGTGTAAATCGTTGTAGTTAAGTTTATCTAAATGACAATGTGAATCTATGAACATGCGTGATCGTTCCATATTTAAATGTTGAAAAGAAAAAGTAATTAAAGCAGATAGTTTATGATTGGGTAAACTTTAGCAACCAATCAACAATCAGCAACTCACTATTAAGCCCGCTTGATGTGATCAATAACTGTTGTAACTTCAGTAACTCATGATATTGCTCATAAGCCTGTTGATATGATAATAGTTGAGATAATTGAATGAAATGTGGGTTTTTAATATCCTGCGACATACAAAAATGTGATTTTTGAATATCCGCTAATATATAGAGTAGCCAGCGAATTTTCTCTAACGGTTCAGTTTTAAACATCACCTGTACTTCAGAGATTCTTAATTGCTTAGTCTGAATTAGGTTGAGCATTAATTTCTGTAGTGCATTAAATTCTGGTGCTTTATCTTGCTCAATAAATGATAACGCTAATAAAGGGGAATCTGCATACATCTTTATACATTGCCAATCAACCATAGGAGCATCACTGGCCGAAATTTTCTCACTTAACCAATCCAAAAATGCCAATTTACCCAAAGGCTTAACTTGCCATATTTGACAACGGCTAATAATAGTCGGAAGTAAGCGTGATTTATCCGTACTCAGCAACACAAAGTTACATTGCTGTGGTGGCGTCTCCAACGTTTTTAATAAAGCGTTTGCTGCTGATTCATTCATGGCCTCAGCCGGTGAAATAATAACAATACGCTTACCACCAAGTTGAGATGATTCTAAAGCTAACCGATTGGCTTCACGAACTTGGTCAACAACAATATTTTTACCTTCTTTTTCGGGTCTAACCCAGTGAATATCAGGGTGGTTTCCACTTTTGCTAAGATCGCAGCTATGACAAAATCCGCACGCCTCTTCAGTCGCATTTTTACACACAACCGCCATGGCCAGTTTTTCAACAATAGATTCAATGCCTGTGCCAGATTTGGCTTGGCATAAAATCGCATTCGGCAAAGATTGTTGTCGTAAAAGATCTTGCCAATGTTGCCAGGTCGTGGCTAACCAAGGGTATTCAGACATGGATAGTGCTCCTACTTCGAAGAATCAAGAATTAGCTCAACCAAACAGTTAAAGCTTGGCGGATATCCGCCGTTACCGATTCTAAATCTTGATTAGCATTTATGGTAATGATTGAAGCATCTAGCTCTGCGGCTTCTAAGTAACGCGCCCGTGCACGCTCAAAAAAACCAAGATCCATTTTCTCTATACGATCAAGCTCTCCACGTCCACGAGCTCGTTTTAAACCAATCTCCGGATCAATATCCAGGTACAAAGTTAAATCAGGCTTAAAGTTACCTAATGTGGTTTTTTTCAAATTCATCATAACTTCAGGAGCGATTTGACGACCACCACCTTGATAAGCTTGTGATGACAAATCATGCCGATCGCCCAACACCCAATGACCGAGTGTTAAGGCTGGCTTAATCACATTTTCGACTAATTGCACTCGTGCAGCATACACTAATAATAATTCGGTAATATCGTGTAATACTTCACCATCATGGTCTTCTTTGACTAAGCTACGCATTTTTTCAGCGAGAACCGTTCCGCCTGGTTCCCGCGTCTGCACAACATCTGTAATATCGTGCTGCTTAAAAACATCTAAAACAGTGCTAATAGCCGTACTTTTACCTGCACCTTCTAAGCCTTCAATTACTACAAATTTTGCATTAGCCATCATTTATTTTTATTCGCTTTTAAAGTTTTAAGGTAATTACGTACAGCACGATTATGTTCAACAAGCGACTTGCTAAATACATGCCCACCATTACCGCTAGCCACAAAGTATAAATAGCTACTTTTCTCAGGATTTAATGCTGCTCGAATCGATTCAACACCAGGCATCGCAATAGGCGTTGGTGGTAATCCATCAATCACATAAGTGTTATAAGCCGTCGGTGTATTTAAATCTTTACGCGTGATATTCCCATCATATTTATCACCAATACCATAAATGACGGTTGGATCAGTCTGCAACCTCATATGTCTATTGAGTCGATTCACAAAAACAGAAGCTACTCTCCTACGCTCAGATTCAATCGCCGTTTCTTTTTCGATAATCGACGCCAAAATTAATGCATCATAAGGCGCTTTTAAGGGCAAGCCTTTACTGCGGCCTTCCCATGACCGATCTAGCTCTTTGTTTAATGCTCGATGAGCCCGCTTTAGTATATCTAAATCACTCATACCACTAGTGTAATGATAGGTCTCTGCTAAAAGTAGACCTTCTAGCTTAGAGTTATCTTCACCTAAATCATCGGCAATTTTTGCCTCCGTCATACCAGAGGTTTTATGAACAAGTCCTTGAGCATTTTTTAATTGTAATATCCATTCACTAAAACGACTACCCTCAATAAAAGTGATCGAAAACTGGTGTTCTTTACCAGCAACCATCATAGCCAATAAAGATTGTAGAGACTGATTGGGTGTTATCTGAAACGTCCCTGCTTTTATTCGCACTAGTTCTGGGTACAAGCGAGGTAATAAACGGGAAAACGCTATCGGTTTTAGCCACTTCTCCTTCTCCATTTTATGCAGAGCACTGCTTAACGTCATCCCGTTAGAAACCGTTAGCAATTGTGGAGACTGAACCATTAGCGGCTGTTCTATATAGTGCTGCACTTGGTTTTTTACATAAAATAGAGTACCAATCGCAACAATAATAAGTATGGAAAGCAATATAAGTAGTTTCTTTATCACGGGTTTAGCTTCTCCTGAAAATCACGTGTTTTAGTTCCAATGAAGTAACTCTGTGCTTCACTATGTAACATGCTATCAATACTTATAACGGGAACAATTCCGTGCAAAGCATTTGATATGAAAATTTCATCTGCATCCAATAAGTCTTGTAGTAAATAACTACCGACTTTAGGTAAAAGTGAAAGCGATTGAGCCAATTGCAAAACTTGGTGTCGCATCGTACCTGCCACACCGCAAGAACTCAAATCCGACGTGTATAGGTAATCATTCTTTATCCAAAACAAGTTGGAAGCACTGGTTTCTATGACTTTATGATTTAAGTCACACACCACAACATCATCATACGATAAGTGCTCTATATTGGACTTAATCAATACCTGTTCTAATCGATTATTATGTTTTATTCCTGCGAGTAACGGATTGAGACCTAAATTAATGACACTAATACCTAAGTTCACCCCATCATTTTGCCAATGTTTATAATACGTAGGATAATCAAACGCATGAATGGTTATTTGAGGCGAATTTGCTCCAATTGCATTATAACCTCGCCCACCACATCCACGACTAATGTGAATTTTAATGCCACTGTATTGCAACTTTAATGGAGATGCTGAGAGCAAAACTTTCTTTAACCATCCTTGAACAACGACCCAATCAGGTTTTGCTATATTTAAAACGAACAAGGCTTTATCTAAACGCTGTTGGTGTAGAGACCAATGTTGAATATGTCCATCGACGATCAGCATCGTGGTAAAGCAACCATCACCATATTGGAATGAACGATCACTTAAAGCTATATGGGCTTGCTCTTCACCATTAACATAAAACATCAAATATAAGCGTCCCTTTCGTTTTCATTACTATTTAAATAAAAAACGGCTTAATGCTCGCGCATCAAACCGTTTTCTCATCTTATCAGAAGATAATGCCGTTTAACTACATTACATTCTCTTAAAGATAAGTGAGCCATTCGTGCCACCAAAACCAAATGAGTTACATAAAGCATATTCCATGTTCTCAACTTTACGCGCCGTATGAGGAACGTAATCAAGATCACAGCCTTCATCTGGATTATCTAAATTAATCGTCGGGGGTACGATTTGATCAACCAGTGTCATTGCGGTAATAATCGATTCCACTGACCCTGCAGCGCCAAGTAAATGACCTGTCATTGATTTTGTTGATGACACTAGTACTTTCTTACAAGCTTCTTCACCAAGAGCGCGTTTAATGCCTAGTGTTTCTGCTACATCGCCTGCTGGAGTTGAAGTACCATGAGCGTTCACATAGCCAATTTGATCACCAGTGATCCCTGCATCGCGAAGAGCAGCTTCCATAGCAAGCGCACCACCAGAGCCATCAGCACTTGGTGAGGTCATGTGATAAGCATCACCACTCATACCAAAGCCTACAATTTCACAGTAAATTTTAGCGCCGCGAGCTTTTGCATGTTCGTATTCTTCAACCATCATCATGCCAGCACCATCACCAAGGACAAAACCATCACGATCTTTATCCCAAGGACGAGAAGCAAGATGTGGTGCGTCATTTCGACTTGATAAGGCTTTCGCAGCTGCAAAACCGCCCATAGCAAGCGGCGTTGATGCTTTTTCAGCACCGCCAGCTAGCATGGCATCAGCATCACCATAAGCGATCATACGCGCAGCATGGCCGATATTATGCAGCCCTGTCGTACAAGCAGTTGAAATCGCAATATTTGGACCGCGTAGACCATTAATAATCGATAAGTGGCCTGCAATCATATTTACAATGGTTGATGGCACAAAAAATGGGCTAATCTTACGTGGGCCTTTTTCTTTTAATGCAATGGCGGCATCTTCAATGATCCCGATACCGCCGATACCGGAACCAATCGCAACACCGATACGGGCATTGTTTTCTTCAGTCACAACGATACCTGAGTCTTGAAACGCTTGAATACCAGCTGCAACGCCGTACTGGATAAATAAATCCATCTTACGCGCATCTTTTTTTGACATGTACTCTTCACAATTAAAGTCTTTTACTAGACCTGCAAAACGAGTACTAAAATTGGTTGCATCAAAGTGTTCGATATTAACAATACCACTTTGACCAGCTAATAGGGCCTTCCAAGAGGAATCAACAGTGTTGCCTACCGGTGACAACATCCCCATGCCTGTAACTACTACACGACGTTTGGACACGATTTTTTCTCCGGAGATTTATAGAGAGAATGAGAGAGATAAAATAGAAGAGATATAAAAAAACTCAGGCGGTCTAGGAGACCGCCTGGGGGTGTTATTATTACTGTGCGCTGTTTACGTAATCGATCGCAGCTTGAACAGTAGTAATTTTTTCTGCTTCTTCATCAGGAATCTCGGTATCGAATTCCTCTTCTAAAGCCATTACTAGCTCTACTGTATCCAAAGAATCAGCACCTAGATCATCAACGAAAGAAGCTTCATTTTTCACTTCTGCTTCATCTACACCTAGTTGTTCAATAATGATTTTTCTTACGCGTTCTTCGATGTTGCTCATTTTTCTTTTCCTATTACAGAGAGTTCGCTTAAATGCGATGTTGTCAGTAGTTTATTCAAACTTTGAAAAGTTGCAAGGGTGACCTTGCTGGTCAAACCACAATTTTTCGCTTTTTGACTGAAATTTAATACATTTTTGACCTAAATCATGCCTTTGGTTATAAAAACACCACCAAAAACGACTTAAACCATGTACATACCACCATTTACATGCAGTGTTTCGCCAGTCATGTAAGCCGCATCATCAGAAGCTAAAAATGCAACAACTGATGCAATTTCGCGCGGATCACCTAATCGGCCAGCAGGCACTTGTGCAAGTGTAGCAGCACGTTGGTCATCATTCAGCGCTTTTGTCATATCTGTTTCGATAAAACCCGGGGCAACAGTATTGACTGTGATACCACGAGAAGCAACTTCACGAGCCATCGATTTAGTAAAACCAATCACACCCGCTTTTGCAGCTGCGTAGTTAGCTTGACCTGCATTCCCCATGGTTCCGACAACAGAACCTACGTTTATAACACGGCCATGACGTTTTTTCATCATGCCGCGAAGCACTGCTTTAGACAAACGGAAGATCGATGTTAAGTTGGTGTCCATAATATCTTGCCATTCGTCATCTTTCATACGCATTAGCAAGTTATCACGAGTAATACCTGCATTATTGACTAAAATATCAATACTGCCAAACTCGTCATTAATCGCTTTAATGGTATCAGCCACAGAATCAGCATTCGTGACGTTTAGTGCTAAACCTTTGCCATGATCACCAAGGTAATCACTGATGGCTTGTGCACCAGACTCACTTGTTGCAGTGCCAATAACGGTCGCACCACGCTCAACTAATAACTCAGCAATAGCTCGGCCAATACCACGACTGGCGCCAGTTACTAATGCAATTTTACCTTCAAGGTTCATTCTATGTCCTTAATTTTCACTAAAATAACTGCTATCTATTAAATAACAGTAACTTAAATATTATACGCGTGCTGCATCAAGTGAAGCTACGTCATTGACGGCTTGCGCTGAAAGAGTTTTCACGATGCGTTTAGTCAGGCCAGTGAGCACTTTACCTGGGCCAAATTCTAAAAGGTTCTCAATACCTTGCTCACTGATGCTAACCACACCTTCAGTCCAACGAACTGGATTATATAGCTGGCGAACAAGTGCATCTTTAATTTTCTCAGGATCTGTTTGAGCGATAACATCAACGTTGTTAATCACAGGGATGACCGGCGTACTAAATTCAATATCAAGTAATGCTTCTGCTAATTTATCCGCAGCTGGCTTCATTAATGCACAGTGTGACGGAACAGAGACCGGAAGAGGTAAAGCACGCTTAGCGCCCGCTTCTTTGCATAATGCGCCAGCACGTTCAACAGCCGCTTTATTTCCCGCAATCACAACTTGACCTGGTGAGTTAAAGTTTACTGGGGAGACCACTTCATCTTGCGCTGCATCTTCACACGCTTGAGCAATAGCAGCATCATCTAAACCAATAATTGCATACATTGCGCCAACACCTGCAGGTACCGCTTGCTGCATTAACTCACCACGAAGGGCGACCAATTTTATCGCTTGTTTAAAATCAATCACACCTGCACACACTAGAGCGGTATATTCCCCTAAACTGTGACCAGCAATGATTTGAGGCTGTGCGCCACCCACTTCATTCCATACGCGCCAAATAGCAACAGATGCCGCTAACAATGCAGGTTGAGTACGAAAAGTTTCGTTTAAATCTTCAACAGGTCCATTTTGTACTAATGCCCAAAGATCATAACCTAAGGCTTCTGATGCTTCTGAAAAAGTAGACTTAACGACATCATATTGCTCACCAAGATCAGATAACATACCAACCGTTTGTGAGCCTTGTCCTGGAAAAACAACAGCAAACTTACTCATCGCAAATTTCCTTTTAACTAAGTGGGATGTATAGAACTAGTAAAAAATCTACACATAAAAATTAGAATTTAACGAGGGCTGAGCCCCATGTGAATCCACCGCCAAATGCCTCAAGCAACAACATATGACCACGCTGAATTCGTCCATCACGCACCGCTTCATCTAATGCGGTAGGGACCGTTGCCGCTGACGTATTACCATGACGATCTAGCGTCACTACGACTTGATCTAAAGACATCGCTAACTTCTTAGCCGTTGCAGAAATAATACGTAAATTAGCTTGATGTGGTACAAGCCAGTCAAGCTCATGTTTTGCCATATCATTCGCAGCCAACGTATCTTTCACTAGTTTAGACAACTGAGTCACTGCAACCTTAAAAACTTCATTACCAGCCATATGTAGCCAAGCATCAATACTCTCGCCACGTTTGGTTTCTTCAAGGCTTAATAATTCGCCAAAACGACCATCGGCATGTAGATGGGTTGAGATAATGCCTTTCTCTTCCGTTGCACCTAATACTACCGCTCCCGCCGCATCACCAAACAGAATGATTGTCGAGCGATCCGTTGGATCACACGTTTTTGACAACGCATCAGCACCAATCACGAGGACATTCTTCGCAATGCCCGATTTGATATGCTGATCAGCAACAGAAAGTGCATACACAAAACCCGTACATGCTGCAGATAGATCAAATGCAGGACACCCTGTAATGCCAAGCCTTGCTTGAACTTGGCATGCAGACGATGGAAACTTATGACTTGCCGTGCTTGTCGCGAGAATGATCAAGTCTATGTCGTTTTTATCGATGCCTGACATCTCAATAGCATTAACTGAGGCATGATAGGCCATATCCGCTACAGACTCATCTGGTGCAGAAATACGACGTTCACGAATACCAGTGCGAGTAACAATCCACTCGTCAGTAGTATCCACCATTTTTTCTAAATCGGCGTTGGTACGCACATGTTCTGGCAAATAGCTGCCAGTGCCTAAAATTTTGCTATTCATGAAGACTAATAATGCCTCTCGAGTAATACCGCTTCTAAACGATCACTTATACGGCTTGGGACCTGCTGCTTGACTTCATATACAGCCTCACCAATCGCATTGATAATGGCAGACGTATCCGCTTGCCCATGGCTTTTGATAACAATTCCGCGTAATCCTAACAAACTTGCGCCATTATACTGGTCGGGGTTCAATGTTTTTAGTTCATTAAATAAGCCAGAAAATAATTTTTTTGCAATCCAACCTTTTATTGTCGATGAGACAAAATGATTTTTCACTTTATCTAAGAATAGATGCGCTACGCCTTCACAAGACTTTAAGCACACGTTACCGACAAACCCATCACAAACTATCACATCTGCAACATCATAAAAAAGCTGATTTCCTTCAATATAGCCACAATAATTAATTTCTTTCGTCTGTAAGAGAAGTTCAGAACAACGCTTAACTAAGTCATTGCCTTTAATTTCTTCCTCTCCCACATTTAAGATAGCAACACGAGGTTTATAATTAGTATGCACCTCGGCTAGCGCACTTCCCATTACGGCAAACTGAAATAAGGTATCGGCATCAACAGATATATTGGCCCCGAGATCAAGCATCCATGTGCGCTTTCCTGTAATCGTCGGTAATGCACTGACTAAAGCTGGTCGCTCTAAGCCTGGTAATAATTTTAGACGAAATTTTGATAACGCCATTAACGCGCCAGTATTGCCACCACTAACACAAGCATCTGCTTCTGTATCAGCGACCAAATCAAGCGCAATACGCATTGAACTTCCCGCGCTATTTCTTAACGCTAAAGATGGCTTTTCACAGTTAGATATGCATTTATCACTGTGTTTAATGACGAGACGATGACTCGGATAGTACCCGATAGATGTCAGTTGCTGCGTGATAAGCTCACGGTCACCAACAAGAATAACTTTCAGCTCTGGGAAATGTGACAATGCCTGCACGGCGGCAGGCACTGTTACGCGAGGACCGAAATCCCCGCCCATTGCATCAAGTGCAACGGTTATAGTTTGCAAAGGTCAACCTTACTTGTTGATAACCTTTTTGCCACGGTAGAAACCGTCAGCAGTCACGTTGTGACGTAGGTGAGTTTCACCTGAAGTTGCATCTACAGATAACGCACTAGTTGTTAGCGCATCATGTGAACGACGCATGCCACGCATTGAACGTGATTTTTTGCTCTTTTGTACGGCCATGACCCTACTCCTTTGTTTTAAACACTGACACGGTTTACACAGTATTAGCGCTTTAAATTTTTTAAAACATCGAAAGGATTCGGCTTATCTTCAAGAAGATCTTCTGGAAGTTTGCCAAATACCAAATTGTTTGATTTAACGCTACATTCAGATTCGTCATGCATTGGGATTTGAGGTAATTCTAGAATGAACTCGTCTTCCACTAGTTTAATCAAATCCAACTCACCGTACTCGTTTAGATCTACCAAATCATACTCTTCGGGTGCGTCTTGTTCACTTTTCTCATTATAATAAGGAGTACAAGTGAACTCTACTTCACACAAATGGGCGAAGTTTTGATTACAGCGTTGACATTCTAATTCAACTTCAACGTTAGCTTTACCAGAGATAACGGTGAGTCGTTGTTCATCCAACTCAAAATTCAATGCAACTTCTGCGTCGCGTTTGACGCCTTCAGTTAACTCGGCAACTCGCTTTAATAAACTGCTTTGGATTATACCTTGATAATCTAAACGTTTTTGGGCAGATTTTGCTGGGTCCACTGTACGCGGTATTTTTACCTTTTGCATAGGGCGCGAATATTATCCTTCAAAACAAATTTAGTCAAAGAAAAAGGGAAAAAACTTACCTATCCCTCTTGCTTATTTCTATTTTAATCTTAGCTCACATCAAATCTCTATGACGAGAGCATCCAATTGCTTTATCGTAACCATTATACGTTCATAACAATACAAAGAATCATTATATGCAACATACAAATTTGATTTTAGCATCTACTTCCATTTACAGAAAAGCACTACTAAACAAATTAGCCATACCTTTCACAGCGTTAGATCCACAGTGCGATGAAACACCACTTCCAAATGAAAGTGCACAACAATTAGTCACACGTCTAGCACGAATAAAAGCACAATCTTGTCAGTTAGACTTAACTAAAACCAATATCGTAATTGGTTCTGATCAAGTCTGTATCATAGACGATGAAATAATAGGTAAGCCACTTAATCGTGCAAATGCCATTACTCAACTTTCACGCTCTAATGGTCGTTCCATTACCTTTTATACCGGTATTGCCGTTTACAACTCAACCACAAATCAATGCGATGTTGAATTGGATACTTTTATCGTTCGTTTTCGCAAGCTCAGCCCTTCACAGATTGAAAATTATGTCGATAAAGAGCAGCCTTTCTATTGTGCGGGTAGTTTCAAAAGCGAAGGTCTTGGCATTGCATTATTTGAACGCCTCGAAGGAAATGACCCTAATAGTTTAATTGGTCTTCCACTCATCACATTGATCAATATGCTCGAAAAACAAGGTATCGCTATTTTATAAACAATCACAACAAACCTATAAATACAACATATGACACAACCGTTATGGTTTCACACGTAATTGAGCAAGCGCAGTTTCTAATTTAGTTTCCATCGGTGCTGAAATATCCATCTTTTCATCCGTTGCCGGGTGAATAAACTTAATATTCGCGGCATGTAAGAATAACCGATTTAATCCTACTTTCGCTGTGTACGCATCAAAGCGGCGATCACCATAGCGGTCATCCCAAGCAATTGAATGGCCAACATATTGACAATGAACACGGATCTGATGGGTACGCCCCGTGATCGGGCTGGCTTGAACCAATGTAGCTTGTTCAAATGCCTCTAACACTTTGAAGCGCGTTTCTGATGCTTTGCCATTAGGATTAACACGAACAATACTATTCACTTCATTTTTCAGTAATGGTGCTTTCACAGCTTTGCAACTTGGCTTCCATTGCCCCATGACTAAAGCAAAATAATATTTTTGAACGGTTTTCTCTCGAAATTGAGCTTGTAGGTGACGCAGTGCTGAACGTTTTTTAGCTACCAATAATATACCGGAAGTATCACGATCAATACGGTGGACAAGCTCTAAAAATCGGGCGTCAGGACGCAGCGCTCTTAAAGCCTCAATCGCACCGAACTTCAGTCCACTCCCACCATGAACCGCAGTTCCAGAAGGTTTGTTCAAAATAAGTAAGCTATCATCCTCAAAAATAATACAATTTTCCAGTTCAGAGACTTTCTCTAATTTAGTGCTTATTTGTGGCGCATCCTCTTCCAACGTAATCTTCACTGGAGGAATACGAACCGAGTCACCCGCTTGTAATTTATATTCAGCTTTTATGCGCTTTTTATTTACACGCACTTCTCCCTTTCTCAAGATACGGTAAATCATACTTTTAGGGATTTGTTTAAGTTGATTACGCAAAAAATTATCAATTCTTTGCCCTGCCATATCGGCATCAATCTCAATAAATTTTATTTCAGTTTTAATTTCGTTCATAGCGCATATTCTATCATTCAAATTCCTACATGTGTCACAAGTATAAACAATAAATTACTCCTATTTTATACCACTAGAATTCAATTACACTGTGACAATGAAAAAAACGTATTAAATAGACACTAATACCATGATAAATAAAAATAATTAACCTTAACAAAATAACACGATAACCATAGACGTTCGAAAGTTAACCACAGGTTTTCCTATTTATTTACCCGCTTTATTAGAAAGCTGATTGCTGATATTTCTTCTCACTGTTATAGTTCATGCCTGTAAAAGGTAGTTCGAACATTTTCTATACAATTTGATACCACCTCTATACAAATTTGAGTAGAAAGCTTCTTAAGTGTGTGCTGCATTAGGCGTAAGACACAACACGAAGAAGGCCAACTTATCGCCTACTCACGTAACCAATGAAGAAGTAATACCGACTCGAATCGGACCAGGCCTATTATTGATTAAAGATAGTGGTCTGGTGACTATTGTGCCCCAGAGCATCCCCTATACAGCCGTGAGGCTGAAGCCAAAGCCATGGGATCTGGCACCTTTGGACGACTAAAGCGATAAGCAATTATCACGAAGAAAAACAACGAGAAATAACAAAATGAAAAGAATGTTGATCAACGCGACTCAAAAAGAAGAGTTGCGCGTCGCATTAGTTGATGGTCAAAAACTGTTTGATTTAGATATCGAAAGTCCTGGCCATGAATCTAAGAAAGCAAATATTTATAAAGGACGTATTACACGCGTAGAACCAAGTTTAGAGGCTGCATTTGTAGACTATGGTGCTGATCGTCACGGTTTCCTTCCCCTTAAAGAAATTGCAAAAGAATACTTCCCTACTGGTTATACATACCAAGGCCGCCCTAGCATTAAAGAAGTGCTAAAAGAAGGTCAAGAAGTTATTGTACAAGTAGAAAAAGAAGAGCGAGGTCAAAAAGGTGCAGCCTTGACGACATTCATTTCTTTAGCGGGTAGCTACTTAGTTCTAATGCCTAATAACCCTCGTGCTGGCGGTATTTCACGTCGTATCGAAGGTGATGAACGTACTGAGCTTAAATCAGCGCTAAGCACTTTAGAATTACCACAAGGTATGGGCTTAATTGTCCGCACAGCGGGTGTTGGTAAAAGCGCTGAAGAACTTGAGTGGGATTTAAACATCCTACTTAAGCATTGGTCTGCAATTAAAGATGCTTCTGATACTGAATCAGCCCCATTCTTAATCCACCAAGAAAGCAATGTCATCGTCCGTGCTATTCGTGACTATTTGCGTCGTGATATTGGTGAGATTTTAATTGATAGCAATACAATTTATGAACGTGCACGCGATCATATTCAACTTGTTCGCCCTGATTTCGTTTCACGCGTAAAAAAATATGATGGTGATATTCCGCTATTCACTCATTATCAGATTGAAAGCCAAATTGAATCTGCTTTCCAACGCGAAGTTCGCTTGCCTTCTGGTGGCTCAATTGTTATCGACCCAACCGAAGCATTAACGTCTATTGATATCAACTCAGCTCGTGCGACTAAAGGCAGTGATATTGAAGAAACAGCGCTCAACACCAACTTAGAAGCAGCCGATGAAATTGCACGTCAATTACGTCTACGCGATCTAGGTGGCCTTGTTGTTATCGACTTCATTGATATGACACCTGTACGCCATCAACGTGAAGTTGAAACACGTATGCGCGATGCTGTTCGTATGGACCGTGCTCGTGTTCAAATCGGTCGTATTTCACGATTCGGCCTACTAGAAATGTCTCGTCAACGCTTGAGCCCTTCTCTTTCTGAAGCTAGCCACCATATTTGCCCTCGCTGTACAGGTACAGGTGTGGTTCGTGATAATGAATCATTAGCTCTTTCTGTTTTACGACTGATTGAAGAAGAAGCACTAAAAGATAACAGTTCACAAGTTCTTGCCGTGGTTCCTGTTCCTATCGCGTCTTACTTATTAAATGAAAAACGTAAATCTATTCAACACATTGAGAAATATCAAAATGTAAACATCATTGTAGTTCCTAATGCTGATATGGAAACGCCTCACTTTGAGGTTATGCGTTTACGTGATGGTGAAGAGCACCAGATTCTATCTTATTTGATGCCTCAGCGTATTGAATCAATCAAAGAGTCTGAAAGCCGTGAGCCAATCGCTGATATAAAACCCCGTCGTATTGAAGAACCAGTACTGAAAGGTTTTGCTGCGTCCGCTCCAGCACCTGCTGCGACGGCTAAACCAGTAATAGCTGAACCGAAAAAAGTACAACCAAAAGAAAAATCTACTGGTTTCTTTAAGACCATCACAAATTTCTTATTCGGTTCAAATGAAAGCGAAAAAGAAGCACAAACAAAAGAAGCACCTAAACCTGCGACAGCTTCAAGCCATAATAAGCGTAACGAACAATCAAATAATCGTAGCTATAACAATCGTGACCGTAATGATCGTAATAATGATCAACGTAAGCGACGTAAGCCGCGCGATGAAGATCAGCTAGATAAAAAAGCAGATCAAGATGTTCGTCAGAAAAGAAAGCGCAAGCCTAAACAAGATAAAAAGCCAGCAGCGCCTAAAGAAACCAACAAATTGGTAGAACAAGGCCAAAAAATTGCGGCTGAGGCTCAAGAAGCAGCGGTAACGCCATCTCACGAAGAGAAGACAACACAAATTAAACAACGACGTCAACGTCGTCAGATGAAGAAAAAAGTCCGTGTTAATTCACAGCCGAAAGAAGATGATGTCGTGATAGCGAACGATACTCCTCAAGCGGCACAAGAAAATGCCCCTGTTATTCAAGAGATGGAAACCACTCAAGACAATAGCATTGAAAATGTAGAGCAAAAAGAAGATGGTCAGCAACGTCGTAATCGTCGTTCTCCTCGTCATCTTCGTGCCAGTGGTCAACGTCGTCGTCGCACTCGTGATCGTCGTCCTAACCCATATCGTTTGCGTATCGGTGGTGTTGCATCTCCTGAGATGGCGATGGGTAAAGTCTGGCCTAAATATGCAGAACAGATTCAAACTCTTGCAGTAGAAACTGAAAAATCGGTAGAAAGCCTGACAGTTGATAACAATCTTGCGCCGACATTTGGTGGTGTTGCTTGTCCTGAAATGTCTATGGGCAAAGTCGTCATCTATCGCCCAAAAGCATTGGCATCAGAATCAGACAGTAATGCTGATGACGTAGTAGAGTCTGCTCTTGTAGAAGAAACGCCTACGTTAGAAATCGCACCTGTAGTAGATAATGCTGTAGCTGAGACGTCTGGGCCAGCTGTTATAGCACCGACAGAGACTATCGAGCCACAAACAAAAACTGATGCTGTAGAAGAAACTTTGATTGCTGCACCAGAAAAAGTTGTAGTCGCAAAAGTAATCACTGCAACAAACGCCAAAATAAAATCTCATGCTACTGCTCCAATGGCAAAGGCATCGGGCTCTGGTGAGTTGAAAGATATTACTATTGTTGCAGCGTCTTTCCGCGAAACTACTTATTCAGGTAAAGTTGCCGGTAGTGATGCAGCAGCAAAGCAAGCATCATCTGCAATGTCAAAAACAGTTAATTAAGCTTTAACTAATATTACATTGCGAGCAAACCCTAAAAGGCCACTTTGAAGTGGCCTTTTTCATTTATTCCATTATAAAATGCTAACTGTAAAAGTTTACTGATAGTAAAATAACCACCATAGAAATGTTGCAGTTATTTCAACCATTCTGTAACATTCGCTTTCAAAATCACCCGCCCATCTTATTTGACTGTAACCTTTCGACACTCCGTTTCTACAGCTCAAAACATGGCTATTTCATTTACTTAAAACTGAGAATACATGTTCGAATTTCCACAAATTTCCACGCACTCTGTTAAAAATGATGTTTTATCAGGGCTAACCGTTGCTCTAGCCTTAGTTCCTGAAGCCGTAGCGTTTGCTTTTGTTGCAGGCGTTGATCCGATGGTAGGTCTATATGCAGCCTTCATAATGGGCTTAATGACCGCTATTTTTGGTGGTCGTCCTGGTATGATTTCCGGCGCAACAGGCGCAACAGCCGTCGTCATGGTCAGTTTAGTCGCCATGCATGGCATACAATACTTATTCGCGGCAGTGCTACTTGTTGGTGTTTTACAAATCACCGCGGGGATATTAAAACTAGGCAAGTTTATTCGAATTGTTCCCCACCCTGTGATGATAGGTTTTGTTAATGGTCTTGCAATTGTTATTTTCACCGCTCAATTAGGTCAATTTAAAGCACCTGACTTGAATGGCATTATGACGTGGCTACCTCAAGATCAAATGATGATAATGCTTGGTTTAGTGGCCGTTACAATGGGTATTATTTTCTTTTTACCCAAATTAACCAAGGCCATTCCCTCTTCTTTAGTGGCCATTGTTTCCGTCACGGCTATTACTCAGATATTTAATCTTGATACTCGAACTGTGGTTGATTTTTTGCGTACGATGTCAGGTGACTCTAGCTCAACCCTGGCTGGTGATTTACCGACTTTCGCACTTCCTGCCGTTCCATTTACTTTTGAAACACTCAAGATAGTATTCCCATATGCACTTATCATCGCCTGTATTGGTTTAATTGAATCACTATTAACACTTACCGTGGTAGATGAAATGACCAATACACGGGGTAAAGGCAACCGTGAATGTATTGGTCAGGGTCTAGGCAACTTAACTTGCTCTGTCTTTGGTGCTATGGGCGGCTGTGCCATGATTGGTCAATCAATGATCAATATTAACTCAGGTGGCCGTGGTCGCTTATCGGGTATCACCGCGGCTATTGCCCTACTTTGCTTTATTTTATTCACCGCAACTTGGATCGAGATGATTCCACTTGCAGCATTAGTCGGTGTCATGTTCATGGTGGTCATTGGCACCTTTGAGTGGGCAACGTTCAAACTTGCTCGCCGAGTTCCAAAGCAAGATTTTTTCATTATAATCTTAGTAACCATTGTGACTGTTATGACAGATCTTGCGGTTGCTGTCGGAGTTGGTGTTGTGGCTTCTGCATTAATGTTTGCTTGGCAACACGCAAAACATATTAATGCCGTCACGAGCATTGATGAGGACGGATCAAAAGTTTATAAAATCAATGGCCCAATCTTCTTTGGTTCAGCGGCAAATTTTGCTGAATTATTCAATGCTCAGAATGATCCTCAAGATATTATTGTCGACTTTTCTCAATCACGTGTGGTTGATCACTCCGCCATTGAAGCAATTGAAACCGTTGCGGAACGTTACTCTAAACTTGGTAAAACGCTACATTTACGTCACCTAAGCCAAGACTGTAAAACGCTGCTGCATAAAGCGGGCAGCCTAGTTGAAATTAATGTCAAAGAAGATCCTACCTACAAAGTTATTGATAATTTATTAGCAGATTAACGCTTTCTATTATCTCGATAAAACTCAAACCCAGCCACCGTGCTGGGTTTCTTTTGCTATCATCCTCTGACATTAATTGATAACATTTTCACTCTCTCTACTTCAATGATGGAACCCAATCCTATGGACAAACCTATGCCACATTCAAATAATGATAAACACAAGCAACGACAACAAAAAATCAAACAAGAAGTTGATGCTCGTATTGATGCAGCTCAAGAAGAGAAAGGCTTAGTTCTCGTTATTACAGGCAACGGAAAAGGTAAAACCACCTCTGGATTTGGGACTATTGCACGTGCAGTTGGTCATAATTTGAAGTGTGGTGTTGCCCAATTTATTAAGGGCACTTGGGATAATGGTGAGAAAAATTTACTAGAGAAGCTTGGAGTGGAATTTCATGTGATGGCAACAGGCTTTACATGGGAAACTCAAGATAAAGACGGTGATACGCTTGTGGCGCAGATTATATGGAAAGAGTGCAAGCGGATGCTGCAAGATAACAGCTTAGACGTAGTGCTATTTGATGAAATCACCTACATGGTTACTTACGGCTATATCGAATTAGATGATGTAATAGAAGCCATCGAAAGCCGTCCGAGTACGCAGTCGGTAATCATTACTGGCCGAGCAGCACATCGACGTTTGATCGAAATTGCGGATACTGTTTCTGAAGTGCGTAACGTAAAACATGCTTTTGAATCTGGTATAAAAGCTCGTAAAGGAATTGATTGGTAGCGTCTAATACTTCTCATAATCTATACCGCTAGCAATCTAAACAGTTATCAAAAGCCCGGTTTGATCATCGCGATCAAACCGGGCTTTATCTTTCAGATTTTGATTACTGGTTATTTAAATAAACTATTAAGTAAATCACCTGCAGCCTTTTTGACGTCTTTGTTTTTATCCGAATCTTTATCACCACCTAAAAGCTTATCGATACCTTTATCAATTTCTTTTTGTGCTTTTTGCTTAGATTGTGAGTTAAACAAAGATTTCATATCAACGCTAATACTTGGAGTAGCCCACGAGCCTTTTACACGAACTGGGATAGTGAGATTTTTTAAATCATTAAGATCTTTACCGTCTTGCCCTTTCATGGTGCCAACAATCGATGTTTTCACTAAAAAGTCTAATGTTTCATGCACATAATCGGCTTTTCCATCCCCTAAAACACGTAAGAGTGGTGACTGCATGGCAAAGTTATTGGTTGTCATAACACCTTTAGAAAGCTTCATTGTTGCCGTCAGAGCACTAAAATCCGTTTTCTTAACATTATCTGCGGCTATAGTTTCACCTTTCAATTTCGCTTTGGCTGAACGGAACTCATACGGTAAATTTACACCATAAAGTGAACCATCTTGAAAATTAATCTTAAGCACACCCGCTAGATTTTTTTTCAAGGTAGCAGGTATCAAACTTTTACCGGTAAGATCAGCCGTAACATTACCTGTTCCCGAGACGATATCCATATCAGCGATATCTGTTAATAATGGGCGAACTTGCACACCTTTTATTTCATTATGGATTTTATAGTTTGCAACTGATTTACGTGCAT
This sequence comes from Vibrio hibernica, assembly GCF_015223435.1. Lineage (GTDB taxonomy): Bacteria > Pseudomonadota > Gammaproteobacteria > Enterobacterales > Vibrionaceae > Vibrio > Vibrio hibernica. The sequence goes on along the minus strand of NZ_VHKO01000022.1, from coordinate 21,649 downwards.
CAATGTGTGCTGTCGCGAGTATTGAACCATCATACAAATTAGCAGCAAAACGTTGTAAATCAATCACACCTCGATTGACCTTAAACTGAGTGACTACATTTTGTAACTTAGCATTATTTGCCACCAGCTTATCGATAGTTATCTTGCCCGTAACATCTAGTGTTTTCGTTGCACTAAGATCGGGTTCAGACTGAGCCGTCGCTGTTGATGCTTTCACAGTAGGTGCTGTGTTTGTTGTTGCAGCATTAGTAGTAGCTGCAACCTTCGTTGCGGTAGAGGTAACAGCCGATTTTGTAGGTTGTTGTTCCATTTGCTTTAATAACGCATCTACATTTATTTCTGCACTGTGTAAATTAAATACAATTTTAGGGATGCTCGATGCTAAAGACACTTGGCTTGAACCATCAAACGCCAGCTCATTTACGGTAAACTTATCAAGTGTTAAGTCTAAATCTTGCTTATTTAAATCAAACGTTAATGAGGACAACATACCAATATTAATTGGATTTAATGGCAAGTCTTTCCCATTAACTTTAGCTTTCAAGTTCATATCATTTAATCGAACCACAGACATTGCCTTATTAACCATTAACTTGGCGCTGTGTGTCATATCGATATTCATACCAGACACTTGTCCTTGAACCGCTAATTTTAAATCATTTGATTGGTCAAACTTAAATGTCGCCAATTGTAATGACACTGCTTTTATGTCCGTAGCTCCATCTTTGAAAGAAGCTTGAGTATCAAGATTGCGTAATTCGTAATTTTTTAAATTCTGTGAAATTTTAAATTCTGTTTTACCCGCCGCAGAAAAAGCTTGTTGATTATTGCGACCAATTAAACTGAATTCAACTTGGCTCCATTCATCAAATGCAAATTTAGAAAGTGAAAAATTAACATTAGATAGTGATATTTCTGATCCTTTTTGTTCATCAATCATCGCTAACGTCGCGTTATTAACCGTGATTCCTTCTAAGGTTAATTGCCATTCAGAAGCTGAACTTGACGATTTCTCTACTGATCCTGACTTAGGTACTTCTACTGATTTAGCCTCAGCGTTTACTGCCACCTCAGTTTCTTTTTGAGCAATGTCCCCTTCGGCTGTATTTTCTTTTATAGATTGTGCAGCAATATCAATATTTGAACTTCCATCTTTCTTAGTTTGCAGAAAAATATCGGCGCTATTTAAACTAATGTTGCCAATTTCTAATCTTTTTTCTAGCAAAGGGAGAACTGAAATATCCAAACCGACAGAGTCAATCTTTACGATTTCGGCACGTTTAAAACCGTTTGGGTTTAATAATTTTGTTTTACCAATAGTAAACCCAATATGAGGAAAGAAAGACCATTCAATATCACCATCAATAACGAGATCAAAACCCGTTTGAGTTTTTGTTTGCTCAATAATCAGAGGTTTAAATTGATTGGGATTCACAAGGAAAATTAATGCCAATACGGCAACAACAATCGCGACGATTGCAATAGAAAGAAAAATAAGTACTTTTTTCATGAAGTTCCCTCACACAGTACAAATAAAAAGATTTAAAACAGTTCACGGCCAAAACTTATTTTAGCAATAAATAAAGGCAAAGAATGTTAAATAAAATGACGGCACACCTTGCCGTCAATTTTAAAGATTAATAGCTTACTATTATCTCGATATCAATCTTCATTAATACGACTTGCCACTGCACCTTGTTGATTTTTATATTTTGCATTATCTCGTTTGTTATACGGTTTTTCAGCATCACCGGATAAAACTTCAAAACTTAACGCACCAATTGGCATCATAGGCTTCAACGCTAAAGGTAAGCGACCTGAATTGTAAAACTCAAGTACAATACGTCCTGACCAACCAGGATCAATACGATGTGCGGTTACATGGACCATTAAGCCTAAACGAGCCAAAGAAGAACGCCCATCCAACCAACCAACGATATTGGCAGGAAGATCAACCGACTCATAAGTGACTGCTAATGCTAACTGCCCAGGGTGTAAAAAGAATTCACCAGCATCGGTAATTTCAATTTCATCGCTCATCACTTTTTCAAGTTGCGCTGTCACTTCTTCTTTTTTACCAGAGAGATCAATGTATGGTGCACTGTGATCATTAAATACTCGGAATTGATGACCTAATCGCACATCTACCGTTAAGCCACTAATGCTATCTTCAGATGGGGCTGGCGACATGGTTATCTTACCTTCCGCCATGTATTTTTTTATATCCCTATCACACAATCTCACGAGTTATTTCTCCTAATTTCGCTCAAAGCCATTTATATCTAAATAGTTACAACGAAGTGTTATCCATCATCAAAGTAGTAAAATCTATAACTTCAAACACCTTGAATACAGTTATGATTTTAATAAACGAGCAATATGAGCCTTTAATACATCAATCGCAATTCGGTTCTTACCACCACGCGGGACAATAATATCGGCATGCTGTTTCGATGGTTCAATAAATTGCATAAACATTGGTCGTACGGTCTTTTGATATTGTTTCAGCACAGAATCCATGCTTCTTCCGCGCTCTTCTACATCTCGCTTAACACGGCGCAGCAAACAAATATCAAGTGGCGTATCCATAAATACAGATGCATGCATTAAGTCACGTAAGCGTGGTTCTGTCAGCAACAAAATACCTTCTAAAATAATCACTTTCTTTGGTGTCATTAATGTCGTATTTTGAGTTCGGGTATGTTCTGAATAGCTGTACTCTGGAATTTCGACTGAATTACCTTCCATTAACTGCTGTAATTGTTCACATAATAAATCATGATCTAATGCATTTGGATGGTCATAATTCGTTTTGATACGCTCTTCCATACTAAGATGGCTTTGATCTCGGTAATAACAGTCTTCAGTGATTACACCAATTTGACTATCACCAACTTTCGCGCGTAATTCTTTATAGATGGTGCTTGCAATTAAGCTCTTCCCTGAAGCCGATGCGCCGGCAATCCCTACAATGACGCATTTATTTTTTTCAGGTATTTGTTGTTCTGACATGTAAAAGCACCCAGCTCAATAGTAACGGGAACCCCGAAGGGGAATTAAACCGCCTAATTATATACTTAATTGATACAAAATGGGAGTTTAGCCACAAGGCAATAACCCACTAAATTAACGAATTATTACGGTGCTTAAGCCTATCCACACAAAATGCATAAAAAATAAGCATCTGATTTCTCGATGCTTATTTATTTAATAATGTATGACCTATTTTACTTCCGTAAATAAAATCGCATCTGGCACAGGGTCACCTTGCCAAAATAGACGACACCCAACTTGGGCGGCAAGTTCAAGATAGATTTGTGAATGCTCACTACTTGGTTGCGCAGCAACCGTTGGACAACCGTTATCAATATCACTACGCAGATCAATATGCAGCGGAACTTGTACCAATAAAGATAAATCCATGTCTCGCGCCATTTTTTCAGCACCACCTTGACCAAACAATGCTTCATGGTGTCCACAATTAGAACAGATGTGATAGCTCATATTTTCAACTATGCCAAGCACCGGCACTCCGACTTTATCAAACATCGCCACCCCTTTTACGGCATCAGCTAATGCAAGATCTTGCGGTGTGGTGACCACCAAAGCAGAAGTGACTGGAATTTGCTGCGATAATGTTAGTTGGATATCTCCCGTACCTGGCGGCATATCAATAACCAAATAATCAAGCTCTGGCCATAGTGTTTCATTGAGTATCTGAGATAACGCTTTCGACGCCATTGGGCCACGCCACACTGCCGCATCATCTTGCGCCACTAAATAACCCACTGAATTAGTATACAACCCATGCGCTTCAACCGGTTGCATCCATTTATTATCAACCACACTTGGTTTTTGACCTTGTGTGCCAAGCATAATAGGTACCGATGGACCATAAATATCCGCATCTAACAGACCAACTTTTGCACCCAGTTTATGCAGCGCTAAAGCAAAATTCACGGCTGTCGTTGACTTACCGACTCCACCTTTGCCAGAGGTAATGGCAATAATATTTTTCACCCCTTTCACTGGTGTAGCATGCGCCGTTTTCATCGTCTTAACTTTGGTTACAACTTCAATTGCTGGCAAATCTTGATGCTGTTTTTTTTGTTCTTCAACCCATGACCTCAGTTGATTTTGTAGACCCTGGCCATAAAATGGCAACGTAATTAGTACGCTATCATCTAATTTTAATGACACTAGTCCTGGAGTATCGGCCCATTGTGGAATTAATTGTGGATGTTCAAATTGATTTAACCACTGACTTAAAATAGAAGATGATAATGGTTGATTGGGGGTAGACTTTGAAAATGGTGATGAAAATAAAGACATACGACCTCGAGATCACAAGATGGGATTAATATCCTAGCAGTATAAACCCTCAAGAAAAACACGCTACCCACCATATAAATAAAAAGATCACGAATTCCGTCTTTAGGCTTCTTGGAGTCGTGGGCTGCATAAGGTAGAATCTTGGCAAGTATTATGGCTAGTCTATATCCAAAATAATTGAAGTTGCAGCGTTCGAGGCCTCATGATCATAACTTACCTAAGTAATTAGGATGAGTTAACACAGCCAACAAATTTGCAGCTTCAAGTAAGAAAGGTATATCGTAATGTTCGGACTAATTGCCTCCCTATCAAGAATTAAGAAGTGAAAAATAATGGCGAATGACCCAAGAAAAATTCTCGTAACCTGTGCACTCCCTTACGCCAATGGCTCAATTCATTTAGGCCATATGCTAGAACATATTCAAGCAGATGTTTGGGTTCGCTATCAACGCCTACGCGGTAATACCGTAAACTTTATTTGCGCTGATGATGCACACGGCACACCTATTATGTTGAAAGCTCAACAATTGGGCATTGAGCCAGAAGAAATGATTGCAGCCGTTCAACAAGAACACCAAACGGATTTTTCAGGTTTTAATATTAGCTTTGATAACTACCACAGCACTCATAGCGATGAAAACCGTGAATTAGCTTCAATGATTTATCTTCGCTTGAAAGAAAATGGCTTTATCACTAGTCGTACTATTTCTCAGCTTTTTGATCCTGAAAAAGAAATGTTCCTGCCCGACCGATTTGTAAAAGGCACTTGCCCAAAATGTAAGTCGGATGACCAATACGGTGATAACTGTGATAACTGTGGTGAAACTTATAGCCCAACCGATCTTATCAACCCAAAATCGGCGGTATCAGGTGCAACACCAGTCATGAAAGATTCCGAGCATTTCTTCTTCGATTTGCCTCAGTTTCAAAGCATGTTAAAAGAGTGGACTCGTTCAGGTTCTCTGCAATCAGAAACCGCGAACAAAATGCAAGAGTGGTTTGAATCAGGCTTGCAACAATGGGATATTTCACGTGATGCGCCATATTTTGGCTTTGAAATTCCTGGTGAAACCAATAAATTTTTCTATGTATGGCTAGATGCTCCAATCGGCTACATGGGGTCATTTAAAAATTTGTGTGACAAACGTGCTGCTGCCGGTGACACATCTCTTAATTTTGATGAATATTGGAAACAAGATAGTACCGCGGAACTGTACCACTTTATCGGTAAAGACATTGTGTACTTCCATAGCCTCTTTTGGCCAGCTATGTTAGATGGTGCTGGTTTCCGTAAGCCAAACAATGTATTCGTACATGGTTATGTGACCGTTAATGGCGCAAAGATGTCAAAATCAAAAGGCACCTTTGTAAAAGCGAGCACTTACTTACAACATCTCGACCCTGAATGTCTACGTTATTACTACACAGCGAAACTCAATAGCCGCATTGATGATCTGGATTTAAACCTTGAAGATTTCACTCAACGCGTTAATTCAGATGTCGTTAACAAAATCGTCAACTTAGCTTCTCGCAATGCTGGTTTCATTGCGAAACGATTTGGCGGTAAATTGTCGACAAATTTCACCGAGCCAGAGCTCTATCAAGAGTTTGTTGATGCCGCTAGCAGTATTGCTCAATCATTTGAAACTCGTGAGTTCAGTCGAGCAATTCGTGAAATTACGGCACTAGCCGATAAAGCCAACCAGTATGTAGATGAAAAAGCACCGTGGGTTATCGCAAAAGAAGAAGGTAAAGACCAAGAGCTGCAAGATATCTGCTCTGTCGGTATAAACTTATTCCGAGTACTAATGACATACCTAAAACCTGTTATGCCAGAATTAGCAGCGCGGACTGAAAGCTTCTTAAATGACACTCTAACGTGGGAAGGCATAGCAACTCCACTGACTAATCATGAAGTCACTAAATTTAAAGCCTTATTCAATCGTATCGATCCTAAGCACGTTGAAGCCATGATTGAAGCATCTAAAGAAGATGCTGCGGTTGAAATGGCGGCAAAAGCACAATCAGAGAAAACAACGCAAACCGAGTTAGATAAAGAGCCTGTCGCGGATGAAATTGAATTTGATGATTTCGCCAAAATTGATATGCGTATTGCCAGAATTATTTCGTGTGAAGCCGTACCAAAAGCCGACAAGCTTTTAAAATTCCAATTGGATATCGGCGGCGAGACTCGCCAAGTATTCTCTGGAATTAAATCCGCTTATACGCCAGAAGAGCTTGAAGGCAAACTAACGGTGATGGTCGCTAACTTAAAACCTCGTAAAATGAAGTTTGGTATGTCCGAGGGAATGATTTTGGCTGCCGGACCTGGTGGAAAAGATCTGTGGATTTTAGAACCACATGACGGCGCTCAACCTGGCATGCGTGTTATGTAATTTGCATAGATAAATAAGTTTCATCGATAAACGCTCCGCTATTTACTTAGTCGGAGCTTTTTTATATTTATTATTCATCAAATAACTACTCAACCTACTATCACCGCACAGATTTTACTTACAACTTACAAATAGCAGGTATTAAAAAGCCTGCTCATCTTCAGCAGGCTTAATATTATCACTTTAAAACACTAAGATTAGCTATCATCTTCCGTAAAGTTAGTTGGAAGGTTTTCTTTCATCATTGTCCATATTTGGCCACTTTCGATACCATATTGACGGATTAATGCAGGTAACTCCTCACGACGACCACTCTCACAAACGACCAAAAGCTGTTTATAAAATTGAAGCGCTAGATGACATGCGTCTGGATTTGAAAAATAGAAACTACCAACACGGTCATAAAGTTTCCGAATACCATTAAAAATAAAACCAAACACTTGATTTCCAGAATGAAACGCTAAACGTTGAAACAACATGTAATCGTAAAAATTAAATGTCTTCGCCATCAAAATAACATTACGAGTCGCTTCATCTTCTTCATTATCTTCTTTAACCGCGACTCGAATTTTATCGGCATATGATGATTCAGCTAAAAACGTCTCCCAGTCATCATGCTTCAAAACCAATTCACAAGACTTAATCACTCGATTTAACGTATTGATAGACGCTTCTGGGTTTAATTTAAAGGCATACCGCATAAAAATAGGGCTAATGCTGGTGCGAGCCGCTAACAAATCTTCAACAATAGAGGTGGCATTATCACTATCTAATGTCATTAACGTATCTAAAATATGCAGACTTGAGGTCTCCATAAAATTGTTTACTTTTGTTGGCTTGCCATGCTGAATTGTTAACCAACCATCACGAGCTAAACGTTGTAATACTTCACGTAAAGTTGTTCGGGTCACACCAATAAGTTCTGATAATTCTCTCTCAGCAGGTAAAATAGATCCAGGTGGAAACTTACCATTCCAGATGCTTTCTATGATGTATTTTTCTGCAAACCCAGCAGGGCTTTTTGCCTTAATGACCATTAATTCACTTTATCTATTAGAGGAATAAAAACTGGACTCATCATACCACTAGTTGTTAAAGACACAAAACTGGCACTGTACCGCTTATTCCACATATTTTAGGATTTATTTAGAAGTAAAGTAAACTCGACCTATATAGGTGAAATTTTTCACAAAATACAATTCAATGCGCTTAATCAAGTGCTGATGATTTACTTATCTTAATACCTATGTATTCTGCGTAAAAATAGTAAGATACTAACGATTTAATATCGTTCATGTAAAAAATCTATATCCATATAACATGATTCAAATCAATAATTAACATCCAGTTAATACGACCGACATCACAGCTTATAGTGAAAATTTTCTCATAATGGGAATTGAATTTCATTATCAAAACTTAAAGAGTATATTTATGTCCGCAACATTGGGAAATGCATTTATAAAAAACTTCCTAGGTAAGGCTCCTGATTGGTATAAAGTAACCATTGTTGCCTTTTTAATTATTAACCCGATCGTATTCTTTTGGATCGATCCTTTTACAGCAGGTTGGCTCCTCGTCGCTGAATTCATTTTCACCTTAGCGATGGCATTGAAATGTTACCCATTACAACCAGGTGGCTTACTCGCCATTGAAGCGGTTGCTATGGGGATGACTACAGCAGAGCAAGTGAAACACGAACTTGCTGCCAATATTGAAGTACTATTACTACTAATATTTATGGTAGCGGGTATTTATTTCATGAAGCAGCTTTTGTTATTTATGTTCACAAAAATACTGCTCGGTGTTCGCTCTAAAATCCTGTTATCTCTTGCATTTTGTGTCACTTCTGCCTTCCTCTCTGCATTCTTAGACGCATTGACGGTTATTGCCGTTATCATTAGTGTCGCTATCGGTTTTTATGCTATTTATCATAAAGTGGTCTCCAACCCGAATGCGAGTCATCATGATCATACTACTGATGAAATGATCCCAGAAATTACTCGTAATGATTTAGAAGATTACCGAGCCTTCCTTCGGTCCTTATTAATGCATGCCGGTGTTGGTACAGCATTAGGTGGCGTAATGACGATGGTCGGTGAGCCGCAAAACTTAATTATCGCGGATCAAGCTAGCTGGGAATTTGGTGAATTTATTCTGCGTATGGCTCCAGTGACCGTTCCTGTTTTTATCTGCGGGCTCATCACTTGCATTTTAGTCGAAAAGTTTAAAGTTTTTGGCTATGGTGTCGCATTACCCGAAAATGTCCGTAAAATCCTACTCGAAGTCGATCATGAAGAGCAGAAAAAACGGACTCAACAAGATGTTGCCAAATTATATATTCAAGGGATCATTGCCATTTGGTTAATAGCAGGTCTTGCATTACACCTTGCAGCCGTTGGCCTTATTGGTTTATCCGTTATTATTCTTGCCACCTCTTTTACTGGGATCACAGAGGAGCATGCATTAGGTAAAGCTTTTGAAGAAGCACTCCCTTTCACTGCATTACTCGCAGTATTCTTCGCCATTGTTGCCGTAATTATTGATCAACAATTGTTTAAGCCTATTATTCATGCCGTACTCGCCTTGGAAGGTAACCAACAAATTACCATGTTCTATATTGCGAATGGTCTACTGTCGATGGTATCCGATAATGTATTTGTCGGAACCGTTTATATTAATGAAGTTAAAACCGCTCTGCTTGACGGTGATATTTCACGCCAGCAATTTGATTTACTCGCCGTAGCGATCAATACCGGGACAAACTTACCTTCAGTCGCGACACCAAATGGTCAGGCTGCATTCTTGTTCTTGTTAACCTCAGCACTAGCACCATTAGTTCGTCTATCTTATGGAAAAATGGTCATCATGGCTCTTCCATATACAGTAGTGCTCGCGGTTGTAGGTTACTTCGGTATTCAGTTCTTATTAGAACCGCTAACAATCTACTTTAATCATATCGGCTGGATAACAACGACAACGACAGAAATTGCTTCTCAAGGCAGCGCTATTATAAGGCATTAATGATTTACTCCTTATATAAGAAGCATCATAATCTCGCTCTAATATAAAATAATTAAAGCTCTGAACTTTCAGAGCTTTTTGTTATCCAATAGTGCACCCACATCAAGATAATTGACCTTACTGTCAATTAGAAGAATATATTAAGAAAGTTAGATAAGGATATGAGTATGTCTTTCCTATTACCCGTTAAGCAATTTTCGCAGCAACGCCGCGCTTGGCTACTGCTTTTTATTTGTATCACTATCTTTGAAGCATGCGCGCTCTTTTTTCAGCATGTTTTAATGCTCGCACCTTGCGTCATGTGTGTGTATGAACGTGTTGCCATGATGGGTATCGCTGGAGCTGCCCTGATTGGTTTCATTAATCCTAAGAGCCTATTACTACGCTACGCAGGGCTTGCTACTTGGGCTTACACGGCCTTTAGAGGCTTTGAATTGGCAAGAGAACATGTTGGCTATCAATTCAATCCATCTCCTTTTGTGACGTGTGATATTTTTCCGCAGTTTCCTAGCTGGGCACCCTTAAACCAATGGGCTCCCTGGATGTTTGAGCCAACTGGTGATTGTTCTAAAATCGTATGGCAATTTTTAAGCTTATCCATGCCAGAATGGTTAGTGATTATTTTTGCCGGTAACTTAATTGCGGTGGCTATTATTATTATTTCCCAATTTGCCAGACAAAAAGCTTAGTGTCGTAAACTAGCAATCAAATCCATTCAATTAGGGCTTCGCTTAATCTTATTAACGGAGCCTTTTTCTCACCGAAACTTGCTGCTCTCTCTTAGACATAAAAAAGGTATAAAAAAACGCCAGCGGTTAAGCTGACGTTTCTCAAGTAAGTCGTTTATACCATCAGATTAAAAAGTATATTTAAGACCTAAACGCATGCTATCTTCTGTTTCAGTAACTGCATTATTAGTAGAACCGTATTGCTGTAGAGTTGCATCACCTTCATCAAGATTGTTTAACTTGTAAGAAACATAAGCATAAAGGTTATCAGTAAAGTCATAACCACCAGTCAATTCAAACCAGTTATTAATCGCTTCGCTATCAGCTTCTTGGTATTGGTATGCACCGATCACGCGGAAGCCTGTATCCCATTTGTATTGAACTGCAGTTTCCACACCATCAAAGTCTTGGTCATCATTAAGGTTACCAGTGGTGTAAGTCACCGCAGCGTATAAACCACCCATAGTGTAGTTAACACCAGCGATAAGTTGGTCAGCGCTATCACCAGCATATGGAGTAGGCGTACCATCAGAATTAGTATCAGCAATATCGTTTGCTGCATAACCCAACGCTAAACCTAAACCGATTGGCAATGTGTATTTGGCTGCAACACCGTAACCATCGCTGTTATCTTTGTCACCCAAAATAACGTTGGCTTTAACGGTTAATGCATCGTTTAAAAAGTTGCCCGCGTATTGGATGTTGTTATTGATTTGCTCATCACCTGCATCGATGAACGATTTTTGCGCGCCAGAATAAGTTGTAATATCAGACATTTGAGAAATCATAACGGTCGAGGTATCTTGGCGACCAAAGGTAAAGTTACCTACGTTAGTTTTGAAACCAGCAAACACATAACGCTGATTAAAATCAGTACCTTTTTCACCTTTAGAGTTATCACTAGACGAATTTACACCTTGCTCTGCTTCGTAAAAACCGATACCAGAAAGGTTATCTGTAATTTTTGTTTCGCCTGCAAAGTTAATACGAAAACGTGAAGCATTGTGCATAGTCCCATCAATTTCTTGGCCGCCATCAGTACCAATGAAATCACCCCGGAATTCCGCACGACCACCAATATCAAACTGAGTTGCATCTGTTTTATAAACAGTCGCGGCGTTAGCGCCAGCAGCAGTGGCAAGAGCAGCGATAGCTAAAGCAATATAAGTCTTTTTCATTGTAATAATCCTAATCAAAAGTATAAGAACATTTATCTACAAATACGCTTATGAGAACTTCTTAACACAGCATAATCACTGTTCTTTGGTTCTCTATAAACAATAATTCTTTGTTACCTACCAAAACAGTATAGACACTCGCCTTGGTAACAAGGTGTCTCCGTTTTACGTCAAAGTTCCACTTTCGATAAGTAAAAAAAACTAAATAACACTTCAAATATTAAGGTTATAATAAAAACATAAGGCTAACACCATGATTTAAAATGATTATCACCCTTTAAAATATATTTATCATCCCTTAATATTTTATTTAATATTTAGTATTCTTGAGGTTTTTTTATATTTAAACTGTGATCTACATCTACATAAAAATTGCACATTATGAGATTTCATACGCATATTCAATATATTACAGACGAAAAAAAACCATATCATCTAATAACACCGATCTAATATGGCTTTCATTAAGCATAAAAATTTTTGGCAAACATTACACTGATAGATTTGAACAATCTCAGCGACAATTTTAATAAGATTTAAGAGCGTCCACAGCACAGCTTAAATTTATTCCCACTTTGGCAAGGGCATGGATCATTACGCCCTATACTTTTATAAGGATTAACTCTCTGGGATTGATGCCCTTGCATTAATTCATTCGCAGTATGTACTACTTCATTCAACATTAAATTTAGCTGTGGTTGCATTGCACACAAACTTGGTAACTCGAACATTCCTGCATCTTTCATTTGTTGAGTCGTTTGGTCTTCATCGATCATTAACATAAAAGTTGTTAGCAATGCTTGCAACATTCTCACACTACCATCCGATAAATGACCCGCTTCATTCCAGCCACCTTCTACCAACGGCCATGTGGACATAAATCCTTCAGCAATTTGAATTAGTCGTTCATTCGGTGAATCGCTATAAGACTGCACTCCTGACAATTCGAATAAATCATATTCTGATCTTATTAATTGCGTATATTGCTCCTCAAATCGAGAGACTAAAATTTGCTGTAATGATAGCCTAGCATCCGGTACTAAAGGTTTAATCCATGTTTCAGGCGTTAATGGTTTTGGGCTTATATTGGCAGCTAAAATTACGCCCTCCCAAAAAGCTGAATTAAAAGGTGTATCAAGCAATAAATCGGAATCAATTAAAGTATTCATAAGCATCTTATTTTTAAATTTGAGGCAAGTGTAGCGAGTTCATGCCTTCCCAGCTATAGAAATTCATATTGCGAATGACAAACGCTACTCAGTGACATTTATCTCCTTTGCCTCTACAATCTCGCCTCTTTCAATCAGTAACTCATATAAGGTTTCACAATGCGCTTAATTCTTGGTCCAATGGAAGGCGTTCTTGATCATTTGATGCGAGAGATGCTTACCAACCTCAATGATTATGACCTTTGTGTCACCGAATTCGTGCGTGTCGTGGATCAATTATTACCAGAACATGTTTTCACTCGCTTGTGTCCTGAGTTACTGCATGGTTCCACTACCCGCTCTGGTACTCCTGTTCGACTGCAATTACTCGGACAAGATCCTAATTGGATGGCAGAAAATGCGGTACGTGCTGTTGAGCTAGGTTCCCACGGGCTCGATATCAACTTTGGATGCCCTGCCAAGATGGTGAATAAAAGCCGAGGTGGCGCTGCATTGTTACAGCATCCTGAGCTAATTTATCAGATAGTAAAATCCTGCCGCCAAGCGATTCCTGACCACATTCCAGTATCCGCTAAAATACGTTTAGGCTGGGAGGATCCTCAAGATTGTTTTGAAATTGTGGATGCAGTCGAACAAGCGGGGGCAACTGAACTGACCGTACATGCTCGCACTAAGATGGGCGGCTATAAAGCCAGTGAGATAAAATGGGAATACATACAGCAGATAAAGCAACGAACCCAACTGCCTATTATTGCTAATGGTGAGATCTGGAATTACCAAGACGGTCAAAATTGTTTAAACCAAACTCAAGCTGATGCTTTAATGGTATGTCGAGGGGCATTCAATGTTCCAAACCTAGGGAATGTGATAAAACACAACCATGATGTTATGCCATGGGAAAAGGTTATCGAATTAATGTTGCATTATTCTATGTATGAAATAGAAGGCGATAAAGGCCTGTATTATCCGAATCGCATCAAGCAATGGCTATCTTACTTACGTCAAGAGTATCAGCAAGCCGATGATCTATTCCGAGAGATTCGTCGTTATAACAAAGCTCAACCAATAATAGATCACATCAAATTATTACAGGCTGAAATGATCTAGAGCACTTGTTACTTGGTTATAAAACCATTTGATGGGCTAAACCTGATATGACGATTGTGATCTGATAAAAAGCTTTTAATTTACTGTGCATAAAAACGAAGCATTAAAGGAAAAAACACTAAGTGAAAAAATATGCACTTAGTGTTTTATATAATAATTAACTTAATAACAAACTATCATCCGACAATTCTTCACCTCTGACTTTTGAAAACATATCTAAAAGATCAGGGACTTGCATACCTTTACGTTTACTGCCATCAACATCCAGCACTATCTCACCTTGATGAAGCATAATAGTCCTGTCTCCACAAGCAAGCGCATCTTTCATGGAGTGAGTGACCATCATCGCAGTCAAGTTAAATTCTTTCACAACGGTTTTTGTCAGATCAATAACAAATGCTGCCATGCGCGGATCGAGGGCTGCGGTATGCTCATCTAACAATAGTAATTTACTTTCAGATAAAGTTGCCATAACGAGACTCACCGCTTGACGCTGCCCACCTGACAATAAACCAATGTTATCGCCTAAACGATCTTCTAAACCTAAACCCAAAATACTAATGCGTTCTTGAAAAAGTTTGCGCCTTTGACTCGACAGCGCCATATTCCAACCGCGGCTTTTACCACGCGAGTATGCAATTGCCATATTTTCTTCAATCGTTAAATCACCGCACGTTCCAGCTAAAGGATCTTGAAATACGCGAGCGCACATTTTGGCACGTTGATACACCGACTGTTTAGTAACATTCACATTATCAATACTGACTCGCCCACCGATCATTGGTGTCTCACCAGTTACCGCACCTAATAAAGTCGATTTACCTGCACCATTAGAGCCAATAACAGTTAAAAATTGATGCTGAGGAACTTTTAAGCAAACCTTACGCAATGCTTTATTTTCTAACACCGTGCCAGGGTTAAAGGTCACTTCAATCTTGTCTAATTCAATCATAATGTTCCCTTTGTATTAGAGTCCGATTTTTTTGAAGTCGATGCATTTGAAAACGACAATTCTGATTCTGATAGCTCTTGCGCTGATAGTTTGGCTGCTTTTTTCGCTTTCATATTACTTTTTATTTTTGGTGCAACTAAAGCAGCGGCAACAAGCAGTGCTGTCACTAAATTCAGATCCGAAGCTTGCATACCAAACATTCCTGTATTCAGCGCAAACTGGATGGCAATACGATATAAAATAGAGCCAACAATGACGGCCACAACAGCAACCCAAATTTTTCGGCTTGGTATCAATGTTTGACCTAAAATAACCGCAGCCAAACCTACAACAATCGTACCTGCGCCAGATGTTACATCCGCAAAGCCACTAGTTTGAGCTAATACAGCCCCTGCAAAGCCGACTAAACCATTTGATAGTGCTAGACCAAAGTAAGTATAAAATGCAGTACTTGCCCCTTGAGCCGAAACCATTCTAGCGTTAACACCCGTAGCCCTTAATGCCAAACCAAAGTCACTATTAAGTAGGCGTATCACTAATAAGGCTGATAGCACCACCAAAATACCCACTGCTAAAGGTCGAATGAATAAATCACTTCCAAGTGCATCAAGTGGCGTAAAAATAGTATCTTCACCAAGTAATGAAAGATTAGGGCGCCCCATAATACGAATATTGATAGAAAACGCCGCCAGCATGGTCAAAATAGAGGCTAACAAATGAAGGATCCCGCAACGTACCGCTAAAAATGCAGTCACAAGCCCGCTCAAACTGCCAACAAAAAATGCTAAACCAGTCGCAATCCAAGGGTTGACGCCAGCGACTAATGCGGTCGCCGCAACAGCAGCGCCCATAGGAAAACTACCATCAACGGTTAAATCAGGAAAATCGAGGACTCTAAATGTAATATAAACACCAAGTGCCACTAAGCCATAAACTAGGCCAAGCTCTAGAGATCCATAAAAGGCAAAAGCAGACATCATTACTCCTTTTCTGCTTAAATAACAATCCATGTATATAAATTTCTAGGTTGTTATAATTAACTCTATAAACAATCCGTTATCGAATAAAGAGTGGTACTACACCTTATAGAAATAAGGTACCAAAATAAGATAAAGGGGGTTAGCACATGGTATGCACTTATTCCCCTCCTTTCATACTCATCGCTATTAATCTAATATTACTTTTTGAACACTTCGGCACGATCAAGGATAGAACTTGGAATAGTGAAACCCAGTTTTTCTGCCGCTTGAGTGTTAATAATTAAATCAGACGCTTTAGCAACATGTACTGGAAGCTCACTTGGTTTTTTACCTTCTAAAATAGCCGCAACATAATCAGCAGTTTGTATGCCAATTTGATAATAATCAGCCCCCAAGCCAATTAAAGCACCACGATCCACATAAGTCGTCGAAGCGGCTAATACTGGTTTTTTCGCTTGGTTAGCGGCCGAGATCATTCCATCAATTGCGCTCGCAACGGTATTATCAATCATTGCATAAATAATATCGGATTTAGCAACGATAGCTTGAGTTGCAGACTGAACATCAGCGCTTTTCAATGCCGTACTTTCAATAATTTTAATATTACGTGTAGCGGCTTCTTTTTTAAGCGCCGTCATTAAGGCAACTGAGTTTGCTTCACCTGGGTTATAAACCACCCCGATCGTTTTTAAGTTTGGAAGTAATTCTTGAGCTAACTCAATGTGTTGAGCGATAGGTGACATATCCGATAAACCGGTAATATTGCCTGAAGGGTTATCTAAAGATTTGACTAACTTAGCTTCTACCGGATCGGTTACTGCAGTAAACACAATAGGGATATGTCTCGTTGTAGCTGCTAGCGCTTGCGCCGAAGGTGTTGCAATGCCCACTAATACATCGGGTTCTTCCCCGACAAACTGCCTTGCAATTTGAGAGGCAATCGCAGGGTTACCCTGAGCTGTACGATACTCAAGATAGAGGTTTTTGCCTTGCTCGTACCCATGTTTTTTCAATCCATCAATTAATCCATTTCGCGCAGCATCAAGAGCAGGATGTTCCACAATTTGTGATACATCTACTTTTACTGTTTTTGCAAATACGCCTGTTGATGACAGTAATACCGCTCCGGACAATGCCGCCATAGCAATGATATTTTTTGCTTTCATCTTAACTCCTTGATTCAGCAATTTCAGTTATGTTCATACCCTGCAAGTTGGGCATATATTGTTATTATTTATTGTTGCCGATAGCACTATCAGCAAAAGCATTATTACCAATTAATAAACACAAAAGAAAGCTTTTGACATCAAAATAGCTACAAAGCCCCAATAACGAGGCTATTGGGGCTTTGTAGAAGCTATATTTTCTGATTTTCAGTGCATTTTATGAGATGAGTTTAAGATAAATTTGAGCGACTCAATATAACAACCTTTAACCTAAAACCAGCGTTCTAATGTCGTTTCATCTAGCTGACGAAAAGCTCGTTTCAGCATACTGGCTAACTCTTTATACCGAGGTTTAGATTTTATAGGTTCTTGGGCAATACCAGATTCAGCAACTTTTTGATAAAGCTCGCGGTACCAGCTTGCCAAGCTTGGGGGTAAGACAGTTTTAGAACGGGTTCCAAGCCACCATATTCCTTGTAAAGGTAAGCTGATGGCAAATAGAGCAATAACGATCGCTTGCGGTATTGCGGCTTGATTATTTAAAGACATCTGTAGCAACACACTAATCGCCGCCACCGCTGGCATTACTTTAATACCAAAACGCGTTGCTTTAATAATTCGTTGTTCAGGAAACATCGGTGCCAATTCTTTGCGTACTGGCCACTCCTCCATATAATGTTGACCATCTTTAAATCGATGTATAAAGCTTACTCGACTCATGCCAACCTTCCTTATCTAAAATAAAACTATAAAACTTAAAAAATAACTGCAAAAAATTGATTAAAATTAATAATGACTCAACTTTTTTTTGTTATCTTACGCTATAATCGTTATCCTCTACACGGTTTCAACCTTCCGTTGCACAAATTAGCAACAAATAAGGTGATGGAAATCGCATAAATAGATTTTTAGCACTAACGCCGATCCTAACATTAAAGGTATTCGCGTTATTTAAGGATAATACGACTATCACAGATTGTCGTCTATTCTTGAATTGTTTTATTTCATTACAGTTAATTTCTGAACGAATACAGGTATTCACTCATGTCAAAGCTAGTCCTAGTTTTAAACTGCGGTAGTTCTTCACTAAAATTTGCAATCGTTGATGCGGAGTCTGGCGATGAGCTTCTTAACGGCCTTTCTGAATGTTTGGGCCTTCCAGAAGCTCGTATTAAATGGAAACTAGATGGAAAGCATGAAGCTCAATTAGGTAACGGCGCAGCCCATGCTGAGGCGTTAAAATTTATCGTTGATACGATTCTTGCCTCTAAACCTGAATTAGGTGAAGGTGTAGCAGCAGTTGGACACCGTATCGTTCATGGTGGCGAAAAGTTCACATCATCTGTATTAATTAATGATGATGTCATGAACGAAATCAGAGATTGCATTTCTTTAGCCCCATTACACAACCCAGCAGGTATTGCAGGTATTGAAGCAGCAAAAGCAGCTTTCCCTCACTTGAATCACGTTGCTGTTTTTGATACGGCTTTCCACCAAACAATGCCTGAAGAAGCATACCTATACGCTATCCCATATAACTTATACAAAGAAAATGGTATTCGCCGTTACGGCATGCATGGAACTTCTCACTTATTCATTACTCGTGAAGTTGCAAGTATCATGAATAAACCTATTGAAGAAGTAAACATCATCAACTGCCACCTAGGTAACGGTGCATCTATTTGTGCCATTAAAAATGGCCAGTCTGTTGATACGTCAATGGGTTTAACTCCACTTGAAGGGTTGGTTATGGGCACTCGTTGTGGTGACATTGATCCTGCGATCATCTTCCACATGCACGATGCGCTAGGTTACTCTGTTGACCAAATCAACACTATCCTAACGAAAGAGTCTGGCCTACAAGGCTTAACTCAAGTGACTTCAGATTGTCGCTTTGTTGAAGATAACTACCAAGAAAAGCCTGAAGCAAAACGTGCGATGGATGTATTCTGCCACCGTCTTGCAAAATACATTGCAGGCTATACTGCAACATTAGATGGTCGTCTTGATGCTATCGTATTCACTGGTGGCATTGGTGAGAATTCAGGTCCAATCCGTGAGCAAGTACTTAATCGTCTTGGTATCTTTGGTATTGAACTTGATAACGAGAAGAACCTCGCTGCTCGCTTTGGTGGTGAAGGCGTTATTACATCCGATAACAGCCGTATACCTGCAATGGTTATTTCTACCAATGAAGAATTGGTTATCGCAGAAGATACCGCTCGCCTAACTGGCCTATAAAATCTTACAGGCTAACTTCGGTTAGCCTGTTTTCTTTCTGGTTAATGAATAATTCATTGCCGTTTTTAATATACCCTAAGAACTTGGAGTTTCCACTTCAAATGCGAAGGGAATAGTTAGAGGAATACTTTTCATGTCTCGTACTATTATGCTTGTCCCTGTTAGTGCTGGTGTTGGTCTTACTAGCGTTAGCCTGGGTGTTTTACGCGCTATGGAGCGTAAAGGTGTCAATGTTTCTTTCTTTAAGCCAATCGCCCAACCTCGCGGTGATAAAGATGTGCCTGATTTAACATCAAGCATCATCGCTGCTAGCAGTGATATGAAGATTGCTGAATCAACACCAATGTCTGAAGCTGGTGCTTTAATCAGTAATGAAAGAATGGACGAGCTTCTTGAGCAGATCGTTGAACGATACAATACGGTCAGCAATAGCTCGGAAGTCATTTTAATTGAAGGTTTGGTTCCAACTCGTAGCCATCCATTTGCGAACCAAGTCAATTCGGAAATAGCTAAAACTCTGGGTGCAGAGATTGTTTTCGTTGCCACTCCAGGTAACAACAATCCAGCTCAACTTAAAGAGCGTATTGAAGTTGCTTGCTCTAACTTTGGTGGTACTAAAAATAAAAATATCACTGGCGTTATTATCAATAAGCTCAATGCGCCTGTTGATGAGGCTGGCCGTACTCGTCCAGATCTTTCAGAGATCTTTGATGAAACCATCACACAAGCTAATATTGAAGTGATGCAAATCTTCAATTCAAGCCCAATCCGTGTATTAGGTTGCGTGCCTTGGAATGTTGAATTAATCGCCACTCGTGCTATTGATATGGCAAAACACTTAAACGCCGATATCGTTAACGCAGGTGAAATTAATACTCGTCGCATTAAGAGCATTACATTCTGTGCACGATCTCTGCCAAATATGATTGAGCACTTCAAACCAGGTTCTCTATTAGTTACCTCAGCTGATCGCCCAGATGTTATTGTAGCCGCGGCTCTTGCATCAATGAACGGTGTAGAAATCGGTGCCATCTTGTTAACCGGTGGATACGATATTCCTGCTCAAATTGTTGACCTATGTAAACCTGCATTCGAGTCTGGTTTGCCGATCTTCAAAGCTCAAGGAAATACTTGGCAGACTTCGCTAAACCTACAAAGCTTTAACCTTGAAGTACCACAAGATGATAAAGAACGTATTGAGTTCATCAACGATCATGTCGCAAGCCACATTGATGGTCCGTGGATTGATTCGTTATCTGAAGGTACTGAAGGTATTCGTCGTTTAAGCCCGCCAGCCTTCCGTTACCAGTTAACAGAATTTGCTCGCCGTGCCGGTAAACGTATTGTTCTTCCTGAAGGTGATGAGCCACGTACCGTTAAAGCAGCGGCTATTTGTGCAGAGCGCGGTATTGCGACTTGTGTGCTGCTTGGTAACCCAGCAGAAATCCGCCGTGTAGCAGCTCAGCAAGGTGTTGAACTTGGCGCCGGTGTTGAAATCATCGATCCTGAGAAAGTCCGTAAAAACTACGTAGCACGTTTAGTCGAGCTTCGTGGCGCGAAAGGTATGACTGAAGTTGTCGCACGAGAAAAACTAGAAGATTCAGTATTCTTAGGCACGATGATGCTTGAAAGTGGTGAAGTTGATGGTCTTGTATCTGGCGCAGTTCACACTACAGCGAACACTATCGTTCCTCCATTCCAGATCATCAAAACAGCGCCAGGTGCATCAATTGTATCTTCTGTTTTCTTCATGCTATTACCTGACCAAGTCTTGGTTTACGGTGACTGTGCAATCAACCCAGATCCAAATGCAGAACAACTGGCTGAAATCGCAATTCAATCAGCAGATTCAGCGAAAGCATTCGGTATTGATCCTCGCGTAGCAATGATCTCTTACTCGACCGGTACTTCTGGTAAAGGCGCTGACGTTGATAAAGTGCGCGAAGCCACTCGCATCGCTCAAGAAAAACGTCCAGATCTAGTGATCGATGGACCTCTACAATACGATGCCGCAATCATGGAGAATGTTGCAGCGTCTAAAGCGCCTAATTCACCGGTTGCCGGTAAAGCAACGGTATTTGTATTCCCAGACCTAAACACGGGTAACACAACATACAAAGCGGTACAGCGCTCTGCTGAATTGGTTTCTATTGGGCCAATGCTGCAAGGTATGCGTAAGCCTGTTAATGATTTATCTCGTGGTGCACTAGTAGACGATATCGTTTACACCGTAGCACTAACGGCTATCCAAGCAAGCCAGCAAGAAAATCAGTAATTTTTAATTGCTTATAAATAAAAAGACTCCCAACAATCTCGATTATTGGGAGTCTTTTTTTATACAAAGAAACATCAAGAAAAACTTAATACCTATTTATA
>NZ_VHKO01000021.1 GCF_015223435.1 Vibrio hibernica | reverse complement strand
TACCTCGGTGAACGCTTACGAATAAACACCAAAACGAGCGGGTGATCGACCTGTCATCATTGCGGCACGTGAAGGACCAGAAACACCATGTGCAACGTAACCATTGGTAATTTTAACGCCTTCACCAATCAAGTTCTTAAGCGTTGGAGTTGACTTTTTAGCCGCCTCAATCGCTTTTTCGATAGACACTTTATATGTATCCACCACTTTTCGTTCATTCAAGTATTTTTGATCAAAAGAGCGTTCATCAAAATCCATCTGACCGTAACCTAAATCATCAACGGTTAGAATGATCACGTTAGGCTTATCGGCCGTTGTATATTGAGTAATATCAATATCAGAGAATGCAACATTTGTTTTTGTTGCTTTTAAATCATTCGTACCACTCGCAAAGGCAACAGGATTCATTACCCCTATCGATATTGCAGCAGCGATGCTAGCAGACACAAACTTTTTATTTAACAACATATTACTGTCCTTATATTAAAAAACTGATGGGAGTGTAATAAGAGTCAATTTTTTTAATTGTGATTAGTATCACAACGTAATTTAGTTTGTTTTTAAGTGGTGAGACGTTTACTCATTAATATATCGGTAGGTATGTTTATTTCTGATAATCGATCAGATCGATAGGACATACGCACTAATCGTGATCTTTATCACGAATTTCAGTAAAGTCGGCGGTGAATTATTTTGGCGTTGGACCCGGAGATCCGGATTATCGACTGAGCAGGTGGGGCAGATTAAAGCTTATAATACCAAAGCGTTTAATACATTATTCAAACACGATGGCAAGATTGATTACTTGCTTCGTTATAAAGCCACACTTTCGGAGCATCGTTCTCAGTAAAGGCAGTCATACCTAAAGTAATTGGAGTTTTAGTGAGGCGGTAAATAAACATAGCCGATAAAACTGTAGCCTCAAGTCAGGCGGGTACAAATAGGGCAATCTTATCGAGGGTCTTGTGTTTTGATGCAAGACCCTTTTGCTTTTCTTTGCTACTATACGCCCACTTTTTTCTTCGATGACACCTTTATGCTTACTTCAAACTCTCACCTTACTCATTCTTATGTCGCTATTGGTTTAACTAACCCTAAAAGTCCTTCAAATGTAGGGGCAGTTATGCGCGCGGCTGGGTGTTATCGTGTGGATGCGGTTCGGTATACGGGAGTGCGTTATGAAAAAGCGGTAAAATTTCATACCGACACCAAAAGTGCTGCCCGTCATATACCGCTAGATTGTGTGGATGAAATGCTATCGGGTTTAGACTCTGATACCAAAATTGTGTGTGTGGAATTGGCAGAAGGTGCGACACCATTGCCAGCTTTTGTTCATCCTGAAAACGCGATTTACGTGTTTGGCCCAGAAGATGGCAGCATTGATCAAAGTGTGGTGTCGAAAGCGGATGCGGTGGTTTATGTGCCAACGGTGGGATGCATGAATTTAGCCGCCAGTGTGAATGTTTTATTGTATGACCGATTGGCGAAATCATCTCAAGTTGAGATGGGTGACGAGCTCATTAAGCAGAGTCGCGATAACCGTAATCATTTAATCGTCAAATAACGTTCACTGTTAACGAGATAGAATGGCTAACAAACACGCCTTTGTATTGGTTAGCCACATTAATATTAATAATATCAATCAAGCGTTTGTACGCCTCCGCCATTTACAAATAATATTTGTCCGCTTACCCATTTTGAAATAGGCGATGCAAAATACAATACGGCACCGGCAATATCATCAGTCTCACCAAGTCGCTCTAATGGCGTGTGAACGAGCATTCTTTTTTCAATTTCTGGGGTGAGTACTTTTTTGAGGGCATCGGTTCGTATTGCGCCGGGTCCAATAGCATTAATTCTAATCTCAGGGCCATAGTCAAAAGCAAGGTTTCGAGTCATGTGGTTTACCGCTGCTTTTGATGAGGCATAAGCACTAATTGCTGGGCTTTTATTGATACAGGCCATTGAAGACATATTAATAATACTGCCATAACCGCTTGCTTTCATATGTGGTGCGACTAGTTGGCAAAGTCGCCACATGCTAAATACATTCATATCAAACACGCGCTTAAATTGTTCAACTTCTATTTGATCGGGAGCTTCTCTTCCTGCGCCACCGCCGCCTACATTATTTACAAGCACATGAATGGCGCCATAAGATTCAATGGTTTTTTCAACTAAGGCAACTTCATTCACCATAGCATTTCAGCTATAAACTAATACATTTAGTTTCATATTATTGATCGTTAATGCTTTAGTTGAGAGTGTGATTTTGTTGTATTAGGTTTTCTTTTTATTGTTCGTCTGAATGTGATTGGGTTTAAATAATCTCAAGCGATTGGCATTACTGACGACAGTAATTGAAGATAATGCCATGGCGGCACCCGCAAATACTGGGCTTAACATAAAGCCAAATATCGGATACAACACGCCAGCGGCAATCGGAATACCTAAAGAGTTATAAACAAACGCCCCAAATAGATTCTGTTTAATATTACCAACTGTGGCTTTAGATAATTCAATGGCATCAACTAAGGCTAATGGCGAAGAGTGTAGTAATGTCATTTGTGCACTTTCAATCGCGACATCGGAGCCACTTCCCATCGCAATCCCGACATCGGCTTGTGCTAATGCCGGTGCATCATTCACACCATCGCCGACCATCGCGACTTTGCACTTTTTCCCTTTGATCGTTTCATTTTGTAGCGCTATGATTTTTTCTGCTTTTTGCTCCGGTAGAACTTCGGCAATTACATGTTCAATCCCAAGCTGTTTACCAATGGCTTGAGCTACTTTCTGGTTATCACCGGATAAGAGAACGACTTTGATATTTTGATTCTTTAGGGCCTGAACCGCTTGTTTCGCATCATCACGGATAGGATCGGAAACGCCGATAACGGCGACCAGTTGACCATCGAATGCCACTGAAATAGGGGTAAATGCTTGTTGTTCAAACATAGCTAACTGAGCATCACCTGCACTGATATCAATATTGTTTTCACGTAAATAGCGTGGGCTACCAATGTAAACGGTTTTGTTATCACCACTATTTTGAATCTTTGCTTGAACCCCTAATCCGCGTTCAGCTTTAAATCCGTTAATGTCGATTGTTTGATGAGTTTCGAAGCTAGGTTGTTGTTTAATGTACTCACAAATGGCTTGTGCTAAAGGATGTTCAGATTGAGATTCAATCTGATAAATCGCCGCTAAGATATTGGATTGATCGTACTCACCAAACATGTTTAATTGTTGAACACTTGGTTTTCCTTGCGTCAGTGTGCCTGTTTTATCAAATACTACTGTATTAATTTGGCTGGCCGTTTGCAGTACTTCGGCATCTTTAATTAATACGCCAAATTCAGCCGCTTTACCAATGCCGACCGTCACTGAAAGCGGTGTGGCTAAACCTAATGCGCACGGACAAGCAATGATAAGTACGGTCGTGGCGACCACTAGCATATAACTGGCCTGTGGCGTCGGGCCGAAAAAATACCAAACGACAGCGGCAAAAATAGCAATGCATACCACCACCGGCACAAACACGGCAGAGATTTTATCAGCGAGTTTGGCCAGTTGAGGTTTACTGCTTTGGGCTTGGCGAACCATCTTGATAATACGAGCAAGCGTGGTGTGTGAGCCAACCATCGTTGCTTCTATTATTAAGCTACCATCTTGGTTAATCGTGCCAGTAAAAACGACATCATCAATTTTTTTATGAGTTGCCATTGGCTCGCCAGTGAGCATGGATTCATTAATATAAGACTCACCTTGCACAACTTTACCATCGACGGGAATTTGTTGACCGGGGCGGACTCGAATGTGCATGCCTGCGGTAATTTTTTCGACAGCTAGTGTAGTTTCTGATCCCTCAATAATAACGATTGCCGTTTTTGGTTGTAAGTCGATTAAGGCTTGCAGGGATTGAGTGGTGCGCGCTTTGGCTTTTGCTTCAATATAATGACCAAGCGAAATTAAACCAATGATCATGGCGCTGGCTTCAAAATATACATGTCTTGCCTGCGCTGGAAACCACATCGGAATAATGACAACGAGCATGGAATAAAACCACGCCGCCCCAGTACCTAATGCGACTAGCGTATCCATGGTTGCGCGTTTATGTTGCAGGGCTTGCCACGCATTGGCGAAAAATGGTCGCCCGGCGGTGGCCAGTAAACATAAGCAAAGTAAACCTATCGCGCCCCAAGTCATTTGATCCATGGTATTACGGATCATCATATTTCCGCCTAACACACCCCATGCCATTAACGGTATGCCAATAACGAGTCCTGCAATAGCATTGGTTTTATTGGTTTTTAAGGTTTTCTGGAAGGTGGCCTGTTGCTGATCGCGCATACTGGCTTCATCGATGATTAGTTCGGCTTGATAACCAGCTGCCTGAACCGCGTCAATGATAATTTGAGTTTCATCAATGTTAATTGAAGGCGCGGTTACCCAAGCGGTTTGTTCCGCGAGGTTAACTTGAACTTTAGTCACCCCATTGACTTGCTGGATAGACTTTTCAACCGACGAAACACAACTGGCGCAAGTCATACCTGAAATAATAAAATGTAAGCTGGTATCAGCATCGTTGTGATCTTGGCTGTGCTGAATTGGTGACTCTGCTGTTAATTTATTTTGCTTAGAACTCGAATCTGATTCGATGATTGTGCTTTTTTCAGGGATAGATTGCTCGATAATAGGCGACTCGATAGTGACATTTTCAACTAATTCCGCTTGGTAACCTATCGTTTCTACTTGCGCAATGACATTTGCACTTTCTATCTTTCCTCGCAAAGTAAGTGTTGTTTTGTCCACTTGAAAGTCATCTATATTCTCCCATTCTTCAAACGCCGTTTTTAGTTTAGCCACACATCGGCCACAACTGAGCCCTGATAAAGAGAAGTGCAATTGTTGCGATGCGTAATAACCTAGCGGAGCTAATGCTTGATTCAGCGTTGATAAGCTGGCCGAACTCGCAACCGTGGCTTCAGTGGGTGTGATATTTTTTACTTGAGTATCAGGTACGGCGTTTAGAGCGGTTTCGGCTTTACGTGCGCAGCCCATACAATTCAAACCAGTCAGAATAAGTTGATATTGAAACATAGATAACGTCCTTAAATAACAAACTAACCTCACTATAAACCTTCCCATTGCGTCATGGTCAAGCTCACTATCAATTTTAGATGAAAAACCGAATTTCAAGACTAAAGAACGGACATAGCAAATGCTCATTATATTTTGAGTATATCAATCAAAGGAAGATCACCTGCATAGGTTATCTTCCTTTTTCTATGAAAGAATAAAGACAGAATGACGTTAACGAAGTATTGCTATTTGAGTGTTTGGTTTTGAGTGTTAGAATATGCGCAACTTACCGCCATCACATTAATGCTCACTTTTTCTGAGTCATTATATTGGTTTGGCTACTCTTCTTTGTATACGTTTCAAAAGGTAATTCTAATGACGGTTAAAACACGTTTTGCTCCTAGCCCAACTGGCTATCTTCATGTTGGCGGTGCTCGTACTGCGCTTTATTCTTGGTTGTACGCGAAAAGCCAAGGTGGAGAATTTGTTTTACGGATTGAAGATACTGATATTGAGCGTTCGACTCAAGCAGCAGTTGATGCCATTTTAGAAGGCATGCAATGGATGGGCTTGGATTGGGATGAAGGTCCTTACTATCAAACTAAACGTTTTGATCGTTACAATGAAGTCGTTGATCAATTGCTTGCCGAAGATAAAGCTTATAAATGCTACGCACCGAAAGATTTGCTTGATGAAATTCGTGCAGAGCAAGAAGCAAACAAAGAAATGGCGCGTTATGATGCGAATCATCCGAAGATTGTTGCGGTAAACCAAGCAGCAAAAGAGGGTGACCCATGCGTGATCCGTTTCCGCAATCCAACGGAAGGCAGTGTGGCTTTTGATGACCAAATCCGTGGCCGCATTGAAATTTCCAATAGCCAAATGGATGATTTAATCATTCGTCGTACTGACGGTGCACCAACTTATAATTTCTGTGTTGTCGTGGATGACTGGGATATGGCGATCACACATGTGGTTCGTGGTGAAGACCATATCAACAATACGCCACGTCAAATTAATATTTATCACGCATTAGGTGCGCCCGTTCCTGTTTTTGCTCATTGTGCGATGATCTTAGGTGATGATGGCGCGAAATTGTCAAAACGCCACGGTGCAGTTAGCGTAATGCAATATCGTGATGAAGGTTATTTGCCGAATGCATTGAATAACTACTTAGTGCGTTTAGGTTGGTCTCATGGCGACCAAGAAATCTTTTCAACCGCGGAAATGATTGAATTCTTTAGCTTGGATAATGTGAGCAAATCAGCATCGGCCTTTAATACCGATAAACTACTTTGGCTCAATAATCATTACATCAAAACCTCTGAGCCAGAATATGTCGCCAAATACCTACAATGGCATTTAGATGCACAAGAGATCAGCCTTGCAAAAGGTCCAGCCATCACTGAAGTGATTCAATTAGTCGGTGAGCGTTGCCATACCTTGATTGAATTAGCGCAGCAATCTCGCTATTTCTATGAAGACTTTGCTGAGTTTGAAGCGGGTGCGGCTAAGAAGCACTTGCGTGGTGTTGCTCGTGAACCATTAGAATTAGCACTTAGCAAACTTGAAGCGCTAAACGATTGGAGCACAGAGAACCTACATGGCGTAATTGAAGCCGTTTGTTCTGAGCTTGAAATTGGCATGGGTAAAATCGGTATGCCACTGCGTGTTGCAGTAACGGGCGGCGGTCAATCGCCATCGGTTGATGCGACAATGCAATTAATTGGTCAAGAACGTGTTGTTGCTCGTATTAAAATGGCATTAGCTTTTATTGCCGAGCGTGAAGCTAACGCTCAGTAATCGGGTTATTTATATTATTGATTTATGAAAGCCGCTGATATTTATTTAGCGGCTTTTTTACATTTGGGCTTTAGATGAGGTAGGGCAACAGAAAATAAAAATGACTTATATCAATAGAATGTAAATTTGTTTCTTAATGGTAATTATTATCATTAACTTTTGCGGTGCGGTCATGTAGAATACAAACTCGCTAAGAAAAGCCAATGTTTATTGGTTGAATTTTTACTTATACGGACCTTATCATGCTGTTTTCTCGTTGTTTTTATTCTTCACACTCTTCCGCATCATCATCGGTAGTGAGACGATCGAGTCTTCCTTTATATGCCACAGCGTCATTTATTCTTTTGGGTTTAACGACAGCATTTTCCGCTCAAGCCGATAGCTTGGATAACGCGCGTAGCACTGAAGTTCAAACCAATAAAGTGGCTAAGTCATCTCAAGTGAGTATCAATAAAAATTCAGATGAGAGTTTTCAACTTCAAGCAGAAGTGGAACAGCTGGAAGCTCAGATTGATAATCTATCCATCTATCAAACGCATTTGAAAAAATTAGTAGCTTCACAAGAACAAGAGAAAATTGCTACCCAATCTCAAATCGAAGAAATAGCTCAAACCCGCCAAGGTGTGGTGCCTTTGATGTACCACATGTTAGATGGTTATAAAAAACTCATCCATGAAGGTACACCTGTAGGCATGGCAAGCCGAGAAAGACGCTTGGATGATTTACAGCAACTGATGGGTCGTGCTGATATTTCAGAAGCAGAAAAATATCGTCGAATTTTAGAGGCGTATCAAGTTGAGATTGATTATGGAACTAAATTAGGATCGTATGAAGGCGAAATTACGTTAGCAGATAACGATAATCGCCAAGTTGATCTTCTGTATTTAGGCCGTGTCAGTTTATTAGCGCGCAGTAAAGATGCTCAGCACACATGGGTTTGGTCGCAATCATCGAATCAGTGGCAGGCCGTTGACAGTAGTCAGCAAGTTGAAATTAATAAAGCTTATGCGTTAGCCAAGAAACAACAAGCGCCAACATTATTAAACTTGCCACTTTCTATTACCCAAGTGAAATCGCTATCTAAAAATAAAACACAGGAGGCGAAATAATGATCGCTTTCATGAGTAAATTAATTAAAAAACCGATGTTGATCGGGACATTGTTGATGACGGTATCGAGCATCAGTTTTAGCGTCAATGCCGATGATTTAGCAGCATTAAGCTCAAAAGCCAAAACGGAACAAACTACCGAGAATGCGCATAATCGTCAGCGTGTTGCATTAAGTGCAGAGCAACGAGCGGCATTGCAAACTAAGCGAAATAAACTTGCCAAACAGCTTGCTCAAATTGAAACCGAAAATGCAAAACTGAGCAAAACTTTTGCAGAAAATGAAGAAATCCTTGCGCAAAAAAGTAAGGACCTACAGCTTGCAACGGGCAGCTTAGGTGAATTATTTGGTGTGGTGCGCCAGGCGGCAAAAGAAGTTCAGAGTAACTATCAAGATTCTTTGTTAGGAGAGAAAGGCAAAGCGTTTGATACTCAGCTTAATAAAGTGATCAGTACCGATGCATTACCATCATTGCCGTTACTAACGGATCTTTGGCAAGCGATGACCTACAAAATTACCAGCAGTAGCCAATTAGAATCGGTTTCAATCGCTTACGTACAAGGCGATGGTAAAACGGCGACAATGCCTGCGCTTCGCCTTGGTGACATCGGTTTAGTGTCACCACAGGGATATTTACACTGGGATTTCACTCGTCAGCAAGCCTCTAATTATCTGGCTCTTCCTTCTGATGCGCCTAGCTTAGAAAGCTTAACTGAAAGTTTAAAAGAGGGCGCTGAATCGGTATTACTCGATCCGACTCGTGGCGTTCTATTAGCACAATTTTCCAACCAACCAACCTTGATGCAACGTATTGATCAAGCCGGTATTGTTGGAAAGATTATCTTGGCATTGCTTCTTATCGGATTGGTTATTGCCGTGATCCGTGGCGTGAAGTTGATGCAAACCCAACAACAAATTTCAGCTCAGCTTAAACAGCCTGAAAATCCAACGGATAACCCATTAGGCCGCATTTTAAATGTGTACCAAAAAGAGAAAAAACAATCGGTCGAATCATTAGAGTTACGCTTACTTGAAAGTGTTCTAGATGAACAACAAGGGCTTGAGCGTGGTTTGTCGATGCTGAAATTGTTTGCAGCATTAGCGCCAATGCTTGGTTTATTGGGGACCGTAACGGGCATGATTGAAACCTTCCAAGTGATCACTGAATTTGGCAATAGCGATCCCAAAGTGATGGCGGGTGGGATTTCAATGGCATTGATCACCACGGTTTTAGGCTTAGTTGCCGCGATGCCTCTATTACTGGCTCACAATATTTTGTCTAACCGCGCGGAAAGCATCCGTAATACGTTAGAAAAACAAGGCGTAAGCTTGGTCGCTCAGCGTGCAGAGAAAGAGTCCGATGCACGTAATCTTAATAACCCTAACCCTAACCGTGACAATAACAGCTCAGATCAGGTTCGTGCGTAATGGCCTGGCTAGCAAGTTATTTTCCTGACCTTTTATCATCCACACTGTGGGAGTTTATGTCCCGTGGTGGGCAAGTTTTATGGTGGTTGGCTGTTGTCGTCTTTATTTGTTGGTTATTGATCATTGAGAGAATTCTATTTTTGAGTTTCTCTTATCAGCATGTTAAAGCAGGCTGGGTAGAGCGTTGGAAGCGGCGCAATGAGCATGATTCATGGTTCGCGTTAGCCCAAAAAGAAGGCATGTTACAGCAAGCGAATTTGATGCTAAATCAACATTTGGACTTGATAAAAGTTCTCGTGAGCTTGTGTCCTATGTTGGGTTTGCTAGGAACCGTCACCGGCATGATCGCGGTATTTGATTTAATGTCCGTTTCTGGCAGTAGCGATCCAAAACTGATGGCATCTGGTATTTCAATGGCAACCCTTCCTACAATGGCAGGCATGGTCGCAGCATTGGCTGGCATGTTTGCACATTCCCGATTAGTTAAAGTGGCAACGCGTAAAGCCTTGCACTTAGAACAACAATTAAGGAGCGGCGAATGAGATTAGTTCGTCCCACAAAAGCAAAAGAAGAAGCACAAGTCGATTTAACCTCGATGCTTGATATCGTATTCATCATGTTGATTTTCTTCATCGTGACCAGCTCGTTTGTACATGAGTCGGGTGTCGAAGTTAACCGTCCGGCGGCGTCACATTCAACTAGTCAAAAGAATAGCGGCATTTTTGTCGCCATCACGGCAGGCAATGATGTGTATATTGATAAACGCCGTGTGGATGTGGAACGTGTTCAAGCTACGCTCGAAAAATTGGCGCTGGATGATCCTGATGCCAGTTTAGTGATTCAAGCGGATAAACATGCTTATAACGGCACTGTGGTTGAAGTGATGGATGCAGCGAAAGGTGCTGGCATCAATAAAATCGCCATTGCCACTCAAGCGAAACAGTAAGGGTAATTGACGGATGAGTGAGATATTTAATCCTCAATTAGATGCACATCATTCTCTCAAGCGAATGTTGATAGCGATACCTTTAGCCTTAGTAACCGCGATAGCATTGTTTTGCTTTATGTCGTGGATGGTGGGTAGCGTTAAAAAAGGTGCAACTGATAATGGACCTGCTTTGATGTTTGATATGGTGATGCAAGAGCAAGATTCTCAATCGCAACGCCGGCAGCGCCAATTACCAGAGCCGCCAAAAGTGCCCGAGCAACCACAGGAATTATCTTCGCCATCAAGTCCTGCAATGGCAAGTCCTCAGCTGGATGCACCACAAGCGACACTCGATACTAGCTTGGCGTTATCCGATTTTGGTGTTGCCGTTAATATGCCAACCATTGATACCTCGATGGCAAATGGGCCTTCAGTGGGTGATATCGGGCAGCAGCAACAAGCGATGCCTTTGTATCGAGCTGAACCCAATTATCCATCGCGCATGTTACAACGTCGAGTGGAAGGGTTTGTCGTGATGTCTTTTACCATTAATGAATCGGGTAGACCGGAAGATATTCAAGTGGTTCAAGCGCAGCCAAGTAAAGCTTTCGTTCGCTCCGCCGTGCAAGCATTAAGAAATTGGAAATACCAACCACAGATCGAAGGTGGTAAAGCCGTGAAGCAGCCTAATCAACAAGTGAAAATTGAATTTAAGATCAGCCAATGATGACGTTAACTCAACCGATAGCTCAATCGATAATATGCAAACTTAATAGCCTATCTTCTCATGTAGCTAAATGCTGCTTTCAGGTTGTGACGCTGTGCCTATTACTCAGTTTTTCTAGCTTAGTATTTAGTCAAAACGTCACTCCATATACCGGAAAAAAATTGGTTCAAGCGAGTCAATTAGAACAAGAAGGGCATTTGCCGAAAGCGATTGAAGTGCTCAGCAGTTTTACGCCCAAAAATGATTATGACACTGCGTTCGTTAATCGAGTTTTAGGTATTTATTATTGGCAGGCTGAGCAGCCTAAACAATCGATCAAAGCTTTAACCACGTCGGTTAACTTAAAGGCGTTAGAGCCGAAAGCTCAGTGGCAAACACAAAGAATGCTGGGCGATATTTTATATTCTCAGCAAGATTTTTCTGGTGCGGTTTCAGCCTATCAAAAAACCTTAGCGGTGAAATATGACGCGACAGGTAAAGAAAAATCATCGCATGCCAAAGATGTTAATCAACTGTATTTTCGTATTGCAGCCAGTTATTACCAGCAACAGAATTGGCAACAAGTTAAGCGTTATATTGTTTTGTACCGAGCGCAAGATGCTAAACAAAAACTTCAAGCGCTACGGATCCAAGTGGTGGCAGAGTTACGATTAAAACAATGGAAAAATGCCGAAAGCACATTGAGTAACTTGATCCGACTTGAACCGGATAATAAGAGCTGGTGGCAACAACAGATTTCTGCTCAATTACAACAAGGGCGTAACGAGGCAGCTTTAAGTACTTATGCCTTAGCCAAAAAACAAGCGTTAGATTTTACCGCGAACGACTATAAAGCTTTATCACAATTGTATGCACAAAATAAAATACCAGAACGTGCTGCGCGTATTTTAGGTGAAATGTTTAACCAATTTCCAGAAACCAAAACTATCGCGAATCATAAACTTCAAGCGCAATATTGGCAGGTAGCGCGTGAATGGCCAAAAGCGATTGAAACTTGGCAATCACTAGCGCATCGTGATGCTCAATATTATTGGCCATTATCGCAATTATTAATTCAGCAAAAGCATTATGTAGAAGCCAATAAAGTGATAGATAAAGCTAAGCCTTATGCGAAAGTGAAGGAATTTGGATTGGCAAAAATTCAATTATTGTATCGGTTAGAGAAATACAACGATGCATTAGCAGAAGCAAAACGTTTAAATGAAAAACAACCATCGGCCTCAGCGCAGACTTGGATTGTCTTTTTAGAAAATAAAGAACAACAAGATGAACCCTCAAAAGTAGAGCAAAATTCGGAGGTGTTTGCCGCGTAATGATTGCTGTTGAGGTGACGGTAAATGATGAGATCGGCGCTAATTTTGGAGCGCACTTTAATCGTATTGAAAAGGTGCTGGATTATATCCACCATCATTTGGATTTGCCGTTAACGCTTGATGATTTGTCCCAAAAAAGTTGTTGGTCTCGCTGGCAATTACAGCGTGTATTTAGTGCCAAAACTGGCTTGAGTGTCGCGCAATATGTTCGTGAGATTAAACTAAGTAAGGCGGCAGAGTTATTATTGTGTTCACGCTCAGAACGCATTGTAGACATTGCTTTTCAATTTGGTTTTAGTTCGGAAATTAGTTTTAGCCGCGCTTTTAAACAGTTCTTTTCTTGCTCCCCTCGGGCGTATAAACAAAGAGGTTTGCGCACAGGATTACGCCAACCGATCACCGCTTTAATGTTAGCCTCAAAAGCCAATCATAGTGCTGGATATGCATTGTTTGATAACCCAATCGATCCCAGGTTTATTCAGATCCGCATCGAGCATAAACCGCAATTTTTAATTGAAGGTTGCCGCGGCGCAATAACAGGACTCTTTTCTCTCAACCCTAATTTTGAGAGTGAAGTGCCAAAAATTTGGCAGCGATTCCATCAACACTCATCATGTTTTACATCCCCATCATCTCAACCCTTTATTGGCGTCGTTGATGCCTCCCGTGATGTGATTGAATATCCGTCTCTTGAACCGCAAACTCTCGACTATTGGGCTGGCATGCCTGTTGAAAGTTTACCTACTGGTAGTCTATCTATTAGCACCAGCACCAACGTAGACCAACGCTCGCTTCATTATTTCGAGGTTCCAACACAAGAATATGTTGTGCTACCTCATGTTGGTCCAATTAGCGGATTAAAACACCGATTGGAATGGTTGATCTCACATTGGTTGCCAAATAGTGGTTACCGTGGCATCGATGGAATTGAGTTGGAAATATATAGCCCGGATTATCAAGCAGATAGCCCGCAAGCGTATATGGAGTATTGGCTGCCGATTGCGTAGAAAGCCTGTCATCTATCATTTTTCTTACTTTTTTGATAAAGTGCGCCGTCCATACAGCTCAACAGAGAGGATAAATGAAGTTATTGTACTGGTTGAGTGAATGGTTATCTCTTTCTCAAGACGATCAGCAATCCAAATTACCATTCTCCGGATCCAGCCTGCTAGATAACGTGTTTGTTAAATATGACTTAGTGGATTTAAACAAACCATTACTGTTTACTTTTTCTCCTTCCGGCACCGATATAAAAGAGCAGGACTTACACCCACATTTTTCTCCTTGGGGTTATCAATTAGCTCAACAGCAAAAAGTGAATATTATTTCTTTCCAACACCTCGGTGTTAGCAATTGGTTCCGCAGCTCTAACTTAATCGACTTTCTTGAACAACTATCCATGATGTTGACGCCGTTTCCGTGCCGTTTAGGTTATGGCTTAAGCCGAGGAGGGTTTGCCATTGGCGCGTTCGCTAATCTGCTCAAGCTTGACCATATTTTATTGTTTTATCCGGTGAGCAGTAAAAATAAATCTCTAGTGCCATGGGATGACCGTTCTAGCACTGAATTAGCACAGCAGTTTAATTGGGAAGATAATTATCATGATCGAGATCTGGGAGAAGCCCATGGCTATATTATTTATGATCCCACCAACGATATAGATCGGCGTCATGCACAACGTTACCCTGAATTGACTCATTTTAAAGTCGTCGGTATGGGCCATGGCGTACATCCTAATGATTTGGATAGGAAAGATTTTTACAACCAGATGGTCGAGCAATTTATCCAGCACCAGAAAATAGATATTTCTCAATTTAGCGAACAAGCCAAAACCCAGTTTTTAATAGAGAATTGATGACACCATTTATGGTGAAAATAATAAATTTTAAGACAATTGCTTAAGGGCAATTTAGATGGAGGGTAAATGAAGTTACTGTATTGGTTGGATGAATGGTCAGCGCTTGATCGACAAGAGAAGCAAGCGAGGCTACCAATGTCTGGAGAGGATATACTTGACGGTGTTTTTGTGAAATATCAATTTGTTGATCTTAACAAACCCTTACTGTTCACCTTCTCGCCTGCGGGCACCAATCTACAAGAACAGGACTTACATTCGGACTTTTCGCCTTGGGGTTATACACTTGCCCAGAAACAAAACGTTAACATTATTGCCTTTCAGCATCTGGGTAAAAGTAACTGGTTTCGTAACCGCAACGTCATTTTCTTTCTCGAGCAATTATCAACATTACTTACGCCCTTCGAGTCTCGTTTAGGTTATGGACTGAGTCGAGGTGGTTTTGCTATTGGTGCTTTTTCGAAATTACTTAAATTAAATCAGGTACTGCTATTTCATCCTGTCAGTACTAAGAACAAAAATCTCGCCCCATGGGATAACAGAACCAGCACTGAAATTGCTCAACAGTTTGATTGGGAAGGTGATTATCACGATTTGGATCTTGGGAATGCCAAAGGTTATATTATTTATGATCCGACCAATAAAATCGATCGATTGCATGCAAAGCGTTACCCCGAATTGACGCATTTAAGAGTCTTTGGTATGGGGCATGGCACTCATGCAACCTATCTCAATAAATTTGGTTTTTATAAGCAAGTCGCTGTGGATTTTATTCGCCATCAACAAATAGATATTGCTCAGTTTCGTCATCAAACCAAAACACTTCGCTTGAAAGAGGACTATTATCATAAACTCAATAAGGCCAATGCTAACTCTGTTCATCGTTTGCAACTACTGAGCAAGGCACACAATGTATTGATTGATGAAAAGAAAGAGCACGTGCAAGAACATCAGGCAAAAATTGATGTTCAGACCTTAGTGAATATTGCCCTTAAGCATCAACAATCAAACCCTCAAGATGCCGTACAACTTTTGGAAGTAGCGCAACAGATTGCACCGGATGACCCAGTGATAGAGCACAAGTTGCAATTACTGTTGTAGCTAAGCTTGCAAGGTATTACTGCTGAGTATTTGATGGTACAACCAAATTCCTGAAGCGATGCTGATAGACGAGAATCCGACCCACAGCCACATGGGATTAAAGTCAGGTATATCGAGTAACCATCCTGCAATCCAATTACCGAGAAAAGCGAAAAAACCACCAATGCAGGAATGTAAACCGTAATAACTGGCTAAACGTGATGGGGTGGAAAATCGAGGTATGTAAGCGCCGATTAGTGGATAAATCATCATCGAACCTATACTGAGCAAAGCGGCACATAAAACAAATGGTAATGAAGGCCAAAATGGAGTGTCCAGATCTAACATCAGAAATGCACCACCCATAATCGATATACCTAAGCCCATCCCTTTTGCTACTCCTAACTTTTTCTCTACCCAATGGCTAGTGGGAAGTTGCAGTAATACACCCATTAATGATGACACCATAAATACCATGGTGATGATCGATGGATCGCCGGTTTGAGTTCTAATTTGATGTGGAATACTTAAGTAGAGTTGATGGAAAAGTATTGGATAAGCGGATGTCGCGAGTGCAAAGTAGATAAAAGGTTTGTTTTGTAACATTACCCACCAATCAAGCAAAAATAGCTGCTTTGGATCTGAGTGTTGTACTTTTGTATTGATCGGTAAGTAGTGCCATTGTAATACCAGTAAAATGGAAAAAATAGCCGCTGAACTTATGCCAACCCATAAAAAATCCATTGTGAATAAACTTAACCCGATCAATGGACCAATTAACATACCCGCTTCACTGGCGAGTCGCTGTAGAACAAAAACGCGATTTCTTTCTTGGTTGTCTGGGTACTCTGAAGCAAGGTAAGCTTGGCTACTTGGTGTAAATAAGGCACCAGCAAATCCAGTAAAAAAAGCACCTAATACAATCGTGGTAAAGTTTGTGCTGACGGCCAGTAAGATAAAGCCGATGATGCGAATAACACAACCCCAAAGGATCATGGTTTTATAACCAAACTTGTCTCCGAGAGTTCCTCCGATTAAAAACAACCCTTGTTGGCTCAGTACGCGCAGACCAATGATGAATCCAATATACCAACCACTAAAGCCTAAGTTTTGTAAATGTTCAGCCAAATAAGGCAATAACATATAAAAGCCAAGATTAAAGCTGAAACTATTGAAGACTAAAACTCGCCCGGCGGCAGATAATAAATTCCAATCGCGCTGTAAATGATTCCATTTCATTTTAGAGTTGTAACCTTATTCAAAGACATTATCTGTGATGCTTTTATGCCGTTTTTGTCCGTAGAGTTCTTACAAATGGAATGCCACTGTCATCGATGAATACCTGCGCTTCTACGTTATAGACATCTTGTATTAATTCTGAGGTTAAGATATCGGATGGTGCGCCAAAGGCGACAAGTTTTCCCTGCTTCATTACGAGCAAATTGTCCGCATATTGAGCGGCAAGGTTTAAATCATGTAGTACCATTATGGAGACATATTGCTGAGTGCGAGTTTTGTGACAAAGATGGTTAAGCAAGACATGCTGATGATGTAAATCGAGGGCGCTGACAGGTTCATCTAACATCATGATTTTAGGATTTCTCATTAATGCTTGAGCAAACAGCACCATTTGGCTTTGACCACCACTTAACGTACTGACATTTCGGTTCGCTAAATGTGACAGTCCCATATTATCTAAGATGTTCAATGCTTCCGTTAGCATGCTTTCATCAACGCGTAAGCTAAGGGCATCTAAGCGGCCCAACAATATGACTTCAATAACTGTTAAATTAACATCAAGATTAATGTCTTGAGGCATGTAACCAAAGCGGTTTCGCCATTGAGAAAGAGACTGATAGGAGAGATATTCTTGTGAGTGACTGATGCTGCCTTTATCGAGTTTTATATCGCCAAATAATGCTTTTAGTAGCGTGCTTTTCCCTGTGCCATTTGGGCCTAAAATAGCAGTGACTTGTCCTTCGGGTAAACGAAAGCTCATATCTTCAGCGAGGGTTAATGCGCCTATCTGAATATGTATATGATCTGCAATGAGCACGACTAACCTCGCTTCATAATAATAAGCCAAAAAAAGAAAGGTACTCCGATGATGGCAGTGACGATCCCGATAGGAAATAAGGCTCCGGGGACGATAACTTTTGATAGCACCGATGCAGTAGAAAGAAGAAATGCGCCAATCAAAAAAGAGAGAGGTAGGAAGAATCGTTGATCTTCACCAACCAGTATTTTTGAAATATTAGGCGCCACGATCCCAATAAAACCAATAATCCCGACAAAACTGGTTACTGTTGCCGTCATCACCGCGACAATAAAGAGGGTTCTTAATCGTAGAGCCGCCACGTTTACGCCAACACTTTTCGCTCGTTCTTCACCTAGTCGCAACGCGGTTAGTTTCCAAGAGTCTTTCATTAATAGAATGAAACCACCAATGATGACAACGGATGTAATCGCTACGTTAGTCCACGTTGCTTTGGATAAACTTCCAAATAACCAAAATAAGATTTGTTGGCTTAATTCAGGGGATGAGATGAATTGGACTAAAGATAGTAAGGATTGAAATAAAAATAGTAGCGCGATACCAGCAAGGATTAACTGCCCTGAAGTAATATGCCTCATTGAAGCAAGTGCGAATAAAAAGCACGCGGAGAGCATACAGAATACAAACGCACCAATAGGGACGGCATAATCGCTGTTCATTCCCAATGATCCTATGTAGAGCATCAGTGCAGCGCCAAATCCAGCCGCCGCCGCCATGCCCAATGTATATGGACTCGCCATTGGGTTATTTAACAGGGTTTGCATTTCAGCGCCGCCCATTCCTAGACCACCGCCGACAATAATCGCCATTAATGCAATCGGTAAACGTAAATTTGTCACGATGACATGGGTAGACGGATCAACTTGAAAAGGTAATCCAATGGATCCTAATAACGCATTGATTACTCGAGATGCATCAAGCATTGAAGGGCCAGTCATGACATCGAGAATAAATGAAGCCAGAAGAATAAAGCAGAAAAGGCTAATAATCATAATACGTCGACGTTCACTTTTTCTTTGTTTTTCAATCGCTTCTAGCAGCATGGCACTTTGCATTACAATGACCTAATTACTTGATTTTTAATACTGTGAATGGATATATTGATGGGTTAATCAACGGCAATGTATTTTATGTCAAAACCCTATAAATGCAATTGATAATAAATACTATTTGCATGTTTATTTGTTATACAGCTAGAATCGTGGGCTACTTTTTTATTCCTTCTCATTTATAAAAGGCTTGGTTACATGCACATAAAACTCTTGAGCATTATGGCTCTTTTTTTTAGCTCTTTTGTCTTTTCACAGGTCACCACAGTAACCGATATCCTTGGGCGAGAAGTTACATTCAATGCTCCCGCGCAAAGAGTGGTTGTTGGATTCTATCCTGAAGATTATATGGCGATAGGAACTGAAAAGGCATACGACAATGTGGTGGGTATGTCGAAATATATTTGGCAAGCTCGTTCAGCTAGTTGGGAACTCTATGTAAAACACCGACCATCTTTAGACAAAATACCGGCCATAGGTCGTGTTGATACCAATACTTTTTCAGTCGAGAAAGTAATCAGCCTCCGTCCAGATTTATTGATGCTCGCTGAGTGGCAGTATAAAGGTTTAGGCTCTGATATTACTCGTATTGAAGAAGCGGGTATTCCTGTTTTAGTTGTGGATTACAATGCACAAACGTTAGAAAACCATATAAAGAGTACTGAGTTAATTGGTGTGATCACCGGGCAACAAGCGCGAGCAAAAAAAATTGCGGATGAATATAAGCAGAATGTAGAAATGATCACTGAGCGTTTAAAAAAGGCCAATTTACCTAAACCAAAAATCTATACAGAATATGGTGTGTCTGGGGTTAATGAAATTGGTTATACCTTTGGTAAAAATATGTGGGGTGCAATGGCAACGATGGCGGGAGGCGATAATATCTCAACTCCTTTTGTTGAGTGGTGGGGCAAATTAAACCCAGAGCAAATCATCGTATCTAATCCAGATGTTATCGTTATTACCGGTTATGAATCAGGTTCAGGTAATGATTCTATGTTGATGGGACAAGGCATTGATGAAAACTTAGCGAAGCAACGTTTAGCTAAATTTAAAAATCGTACAGGATGGTCAACAATATCAGCGGTAAAAAATAACCGTATGTACGCTGCTTATCATGGTGCATGTCGAACTATTTTAGATGGTGCTATGCTGCAATTTTATGCGAAAGCGTTGTACCCAGATCTTTTCAGTGATCTTGACCCTAAAGCTGCTTATCGTGATTTTTATAAAAAATATTTACCTGTCGTTCCTGAGGGGACATTTGTCACTCACTTATAATTTTTGATAAGAATGTGGTCGTTTATGTAATGAATGATCACGTTCGTTCGGTATTCCAATGAAATAGGCAATATTGAATCCACCAAAGACCTATGTTGCGATGTGATTATTAACCAGGATAGGCTTAATAAATAAAAGTTCCCCAAAATTGTAAACATGCCCCAAATTGTTAACTTTTCTGTTTATTAAAATATATAATGATAACCATTATCATTTGTATTTATTGTGCAGGAAAGGAATATGCCAAGCTCTACCTCCCAACCATTCTACCGCGTTAGTCCCATTGCTTTTGCCATAGCCAGTATTTTATTTACCTCTTCTTTAATGGCAGAAGAAAATAACAATACAACTGTGGAAACAAACCAAGAAAATCTTACCGTGTTAGGTCAAATGTATCGTAATACTGCGACGAAAACCTCACTACAACCAGAAGAAACTCCGCAAGCCATTACGGTGATCGATTCTAATCAAATGGATATTCGTGGCGCTGAGACCGTTCAACAAGCGTTGCGTTATGCGCCAGGTGTGAATGCTGAGCTTAAAGGCGGCAGCGTTAGCATGTATGACAACTACAACATCCGTGGTTTTGATAACAACCAAATGTACTACGATGGTTTGGTGTTGCAGTATTTGGTCGGTTGGAACTTACAGCCACAAATCGATCCTATTGCTTTAGAACGAGTTGAGGTGTTTAAAGGACCAAGCTCAGTGTTATATGGATCTATGCCGCCAGGTGGCATGGTTAACTTAATGGCGAAAGCTCCCCAAAAGCAAAGTAATACGGATGTTTCTGTGTCGACCGGCACTGGTAATTTGACACAAGCGACTATTGATACCACTGGGCAGTTTGGTGCGAGTGATGTGTATTATCGTTTAGTGGCAAAAGCGCGCAAAAAAGATGGTCAGGTTAATTATACCGAGGAAGAACGTTATGTGATTGCACCATCGATTGATTGGTATGTTACAGACAATACGCTAATTAACTTCAATTTTTATTATCAAAATGATCCTTCAATGGGGATGAACTCTGCCATGCCAGCATCGGGTTCGGTATTTGATAACCCGAATGGCAGCATTGATAAAGACACTTATATGGGGGATAAAAATTGGAGTGATTTTGAGCGTGAGTTCTGGATGGCGGGTTATAAGATTGATCATTCCTTTAGTGATAATTGGTCATTCTTACAAAATGCACGCTTTATGAAAGCCGATCTTTATCAAGAAAATACTTACCACTCGGCATCTGGTTGGGATCCAACCACTGGAAACTTAGACCGTTACATTTATAGCACTGATGAAGAGTCAAAAGGTTTTACTATTGATAACCAATTGTCGGGTAAATTTGCTACTGGCGTAGTGGATCACAATGTATTACTAGGTGTGGATTATCAATATCTAAAAGGTAGCTCGAATTACACCAGTTATGGTTATGACGGTGGCTATACCGCACCAAGTTTCAATGCCTTTTCCCCGAATAATAATCAGATTGATCGCTCTAAAGTGACGGAAGCTGATGTTTATATCGATGATATTAAAGTAGAACAATTAGGTTTGTATTTACAAGATCAAATGCGGATTAATAAGGTGGTCTTGATCGCGAGTGGTCGGTTTGATAATTATCAATCAACCAGTGATTATGCGGGGACCAAGACCGATATTGATCAAAATAATTTCTCTTATCGGGTAGGCGCTTTGTATGAATTTGATAGTGGTTGGTCGCCATATATCAATTACGCAACCAGCTTTGAACCTGTTGCTGGCGCGGATGCAAGCGGGAAAGTGTTTGACCCATCGATTGGTCAGCAAGTGGAAGGTGGTGTTAAGTATCTTTCTGCAGATTACGCAACTTCATTAACCGCTTCAGTGTTTCATATTGTGAAAAGTGATGTGGTGGTTGCAGATCCAAACGATCCAACCTATCAAGATAAAATGCAGATAGGCGAAGTTCGCTCTCAAGGTGTAGAACTAGAAGGGCGCTTTGCGTTAACCGCAAACTGGAATGTTAATGTTGGTTATGCGTATACCGATATGGAAGTCACCAAAGATACGACAGGTTTAGAAGGTAACGCACCGATTTATGTACCGAAACATGCTGCTAGTTTATGGACCGATTATTACTTATATAACGGTTTACTGGCGGGTACTCGTTTAAGTGGCGGTGTTCGCTACATTGGTGAACGTGAAATGGATGCGGCCAATACCGATAAAGTACCTGATTACACCTTAGTTGATTTGTCTGCCGGTTATGATTTATCTAACCTAAGCGATAATTTACAAGGCGCACAAGTCAGCGTAAGTGCCAATAATATCTTCGATACTGATAATTTTACTTGTTATGACTCCACCAACTGTTGGTACGGTCAAGAGCGCACCGTTGAATTGAAGTTTGACTATAATTTCTAACTTCAAGTAAGACGGGTATGGATAAGATATTTGCTCTGTGTCAATGAAGCTTTATATAGAGCAAATATCGAATTCAAAATGCTTTACATGTAAATGCAAATCAGTATCATTACC
This sequence comes from Vibrio hibernica, assembly GCF_015223435.1. GTDB lineage: Bacteria > Pseudomonadota > Gammaproteobacteria > Enterobacterales > Vibrionaceae > Vibrio > Vibrio hibernica. The sequence continues at coordinate 23,187 of NZ_VHKO01000021.1, read as the reverse complement.
TTTCTTGATTTTTGTAGAGATATCTTGTGAGCGATCCTCGTTACCAACAATTATTTCATTTTGCTGACCATGTGACACCTTATCTAAGAGGTGAGCTGCTGGATCCGGATGCGCATTTTAATGCTAATATGGGCTTTGAAGATAAGCTGTTTGCGAATAAAAATAATCAGGATTTATTGCAAGAAATTTATGCCAAATTACAAGTCGCACATCCAGAAGCTGGGCATGCGTATTGGTTAAATCGCACATGGACCTTGCTCGTTTGGCAGCCGGTTTATATTAGTTTTATTAGTATTTACAGCCTTAATGCTCTTCCCTCATTATCGGGAATGACTCAGCATTGGAAAGGTGAGGCTAATTTTGTCGCAGGGTTTACGCTTCAAGATGTGGCTATGCATGATGGTACGCCAGAGCAATTGATTGAGGTTGCTGCGGCAGAACTCAAACCTTTATTTGAGCATTACCGTGAACAGTTAGACCAACATATTCGAATCCGCCCAGGCTTTACCAATCACTTATTGGCGGATGCACTGGTAGTGGCTTTATTACGCTTGCAAGATCTGCATAAAGATTTACCGCAACAATATATCCCCGAACAAGCTCAGTTATGGCTGCAAGCCTTTGATCTTCCTTTAAAAGCATTGCAATCATTGACCTTTGAACTTACCACCAATCAATGGCGTTTTGTTCGCACCACCTGCTGCATGGTGTATCGATGTGACGGCCGTGACTTATGTGATAATTGCCCTCGTAAAGAAAAATAAGGTACTATCGCCAGCCTTTTTTAGATTTGGTGAGCGAGGCTTTAGATGTTTATTGGTTTTGATTATGGAACAGCAAATTGTTCCGTTGCTATGATGGATGGCAACTCTCCAATATTATTGCCTTTAGAAGCAGATAATTGTTATATCCCCTCAACGCTGTGCGCTCCAACTCGTGAGTCTGTCACCGAATATTTATATCGTTTCATGCAAGTTCAGCCAAAAGGTACGCAAGGCGAACAAGCATTACGCCGAGCGATAAACCTCAACCGCGAAGAAGATATTCAACTGCAACTTGGCGATATGCAATTTGGCCAACAAGCGCTTGATACTTACCTTGATGATCCCCAAGAAGTGTATTACGTCAAATCGCCTAAATCATTTTTAGGCGCGAATGGCTTACAACCAATGCAACTGAGTTTTTTTGAAGATTTGGTTTGCGCCATGATGAAAAATATCAAATCTAAAGCTGAAAACACCACTCAAAAAGATATTGAACAAGCAGTGATTGGTCGCCCGATCAACTTTCATGGCCGTGGTGGGGAAGAGGCGAATCGCCAAGCCGAAGGTATTTTACGCAATGCGGCGAGTCGTGCGGGCTTTAAAGATGTTGAATTTCAATTTGAGCCAGTGGCGGCAGGCTTGGAATATGAAAGCACCCTTAGCGAAAATAAAACGGTATTAGTGGTCGATATTGGCGGCGGTACGACCGATTGCTCATTGATTGAGATGGGGCCAAGTTTTGTATCAATGGCGGATCGAACCTCAAGTTTGTTAGGGCACAGTGGCCAACGTGTCGGCGGTAACGATCTGGATATTCACTTAGCTTTTAAACAAATCATGCCACTGTTTGGCTTAGGTTCTAAAATAAAGGCTTCTAAAATAAAGGGCTCACAGACGCTAAGTTCTTCAAAAAATAGTGGTATTGAAATGCCGATCACCCAATTTTGGAATCCGATTGCCATTAACAACGTTGTCGCACAAAAAGATTTCTACCAATCCAGTAATTTCAAAGCGTTGACCCTATTGAAAAAAGAAGCTCAATATCCTGATAAGCTGGCGCGTCTATTGGCGGTGTATCAACATACTTTGGGCTATCAAATCGTGCGTAAAGCGGAAGAAGCTAAAATCGGTTTATCTGATAGTGATAAACATGGATTGCTGATTCCAGTCGCTAAAGAAGTATTAGAGTTGGATATTAATCACCATGACATGGTTGAAGCGGTGCAAAGTCCAACCTTAAAAATGATGGAGTTAGTAACCGAAGTCATGGCACAAGCGAGCTTGTCTCCAACGAATAAGCAACCGGATGCGATCTTTATGACAGGCGGAAGTGCTCGTTCTCCATTCTTGCGCCAAGCATTAGAAGCACAATTGCCCAATATTCCCATTGTCAGTGGTAACTATTTTGGTTCAGTAACGGCAGGATTAGCGCGTTGGGCACAGGTGATTTTTTAGTAATATTGGTATAGTTTAGTGGAGTGAAAATAAACAATCATAGCGAATGACTTCGTGATGATCATAATGAAACCGATTAAACAATGGATGTAAATACGGATGAGATTAAATAAAAAAAGAAAAGTGATGCAACCTTTAGCTCTTATGGCTTGTGCTGTATTGATGTCACAAGGCGCACAAGCTCGCTCTTGGGATGAAATAACACAAAGTGGAGAACTTAAAGTTGGTTTAACGGGCGATTATTCACCCCTTTCATACCACAATAAATCAGGTGACTTGGAAGGGTTTGATGTGGACATGACGACGCGTCTTGCGCATTCATTGAACCTGAAAGTACGCTTTGTGGAAACGACGTGGACAACACTTTCGCAAGATCTTGCCGCAGATAAATTTGATATAGCCGCGGGTGGCGTGACGAAAACAGCAAAGCGGGCAGAGCAGTTTTCTTTATCTGATTCGGTTGCACAAAATGGAAAAATCATTCTAAGTAATTGCACCAATGATAAATCATTAACAAGCTTGCAAGATATTAATCAACCTAGTGTAAGCGTGATTGTAAACCCTGGTGGCACCAATCAAACCTACGTTGACCAACATATTACGAATGCCAAAATCATTAGAACAAAAGATAACGTAGCTAACCTACAGGGAATTCGTGATAACACGGCAGATGTTATGATCACCGATTTAATTGAAGGTAACTATTATCAGTTACATGAAAAAGGTGTGTTTTGTGTTTCCTCTCCATCGATATTAGAAGGCACTAAAAGTGTCAAAGTCTATATGATGAAAAAAGAAAATAACCGCTTACTTGAAAAAGTGAATACTTGGTTAGAAGGCTCAGATAAAGAAACCTTAGTGACGCATTGGAGTATTAGCCAATAGATCTATCTTCAAAAAATAGGCTGCTGTTTTAAATTAGATGAATTAGCCTCTTTTTTGTCCTCGAATCAATAACACTAAGAAGTAACTGCCGCCGACAATTGATACCACGGTTCCGGCGGCAATTTGCATTGGGAATAAAATAGTCTGCCCAATCCAATCCGACATTAGCATTAATAACCCGCCGGAAAGTCCTGCTACGATCAATTGCGAGCGTGCTTGTTTGGCGCCTAGCATCACTGCCATATGTGGAGCCAGTAATCCTACAAAAGCAACAGGCCCCATTGTTGTGGTCACTAAGGCACACAACAAAGCCACACTGCACAATAAAATAACGCTGGTGGCTTGTACATTTAAGCCTCGGGCGGCGGCAAATTGTCGTCCAGCGGAGATGAGCGTTAACCAACGAGAAACGCACACAAGCCCAATAAAAATGGCTAATACGCTAATCGATAAAGTTACCGCGCCAGTGCTAGTGACTCGATAAGTTGAACCTGCTAACCAACCAATAATGGTGTAGCTGTCTTGCGTGCCTTTGGCTAAAGCAAACTGCACTAAAGAATCAATTAGCGCGGTGATGGCAATGCCAATTAACACCATGCTGGATGGCGCGAATTGATTTTTGCGACCGAGTAACAGCAACAAAATCAGTACCGCGGTACTGCCGCCAAATGCAATCAACGATCCTGATGCAAAAATGTTGGCGCCAAAAAATACAGTGCCTGCCATTAAAGCAAACGTCGCACCAGCTGAAATACCTAGAATATCTGGGCTAGCAAGCGGATTATAAATAAGACGCTGTAATACTGTTCCGGCTGCTGCCAGAGCAACACCTGCGGCGAGGGCAGTTACAAAACGAGGCCAGCGAAGCGCCCAACTGAAGCTGTCTGGAATAGCAAAGTGTAAGCCGTTATCACTCATAGCAATGGTAGCGGAAACTAACAACATCACTGCGGTAAACGTGATTAATAATGGAATTGCCCAACAGGATAGCTGCGCTTTACTTGGCGGTAATTTGATGGATATCTGATCTTGTGCTTTTAATGCTCGGCGGCTAAACCACACTAATGCTGGCGCACCAATCGCGGCTGCGGTCGTGCCGCTTGGGATCATTTCTAAGGTTAATTGACTGAGTAATAGCGCCAAAATATCGGTCAGCATTAATGCCATACTGCCAATAATCATACTAGTATATAGTTCGGATTTGGCGGTTCTAGCACCTAAAGCTCGGGCGATGTTCGGTGATAACAAGCCAATAAAACTGATCACACCAACCGCCGTGATCGATGCCGACACTACCCACAAACCTAAGCCTATCAACACAATAAAAAATGGGATCACATTTAAGCCGCGAGCCGCTGCACCTTGGTGACCTAAGCGCATTAAGGTTAAAATTCTTGGTGCAAAAATAAGTAGCAACACTGCCACAGAAATACGCGGTAATAACCAATGCACCATATCCCAACCATTTTGAGCTAAATCACCCGCTCCCCAAATAAATACATTTTTAGCGTATTGATCGTTGAGTAAAATGATCGCGGTCGCAATTGCGCCAAAGAGGATATTGACGACCATACCGGATAAAATCAGGGGCAAACCTGTGATGTTTTTAGGTCCAGCAATCGTTATCACTAAACCCATCGCAAACAAGGCTCCGACCATTGCTGCTAGCGCAGTATGATCGGCCGCAAGAGATGGAAAGAACACATTGACGATAATTAATGCCAGCCAAGCGCCGGATGAGGTGCCAAGTGTTAATGGTGAAGTGAGAGAGTTTTGGGTCAGTTGTTGCATTAAACTGCCGACGAGGCCAAGCATTGCCCCAACGACAATCGCCATCACTAGACGTGGCAGTTGCGCATAGGCAAAATTGAAATCAGCAAATTCTTGTGCTTCGGCGCCTAAAATAAGGTGCCATTGTTGGCTTAAGGAAAGGGGATTGGCAATTTGTAAGTTAGCAAAAGCGACCACAATAAAGCAGAGTAAAATAGCGGTGATCATTGATGGTCGACGTTGGATCATGTAATGCAGTTTCTCATGTTTCGACCTTCATTTATCGAATCGTATTCTGGAACGATAAATGAAGGTCGGATGTATTAAGTGGTTTTATTACTGGCATTTTATTACGATGCAGTGTTTTTAACTGGAGCTTTATTATTTAGGGGATTGCAGCTCAAGCAAACTTTTCGTCAGTGATTCAGCAATATACTGCATCGACATAGCGCCACCATAATTCCATACCGGATCGGCTTTATTGACATGACCATTACGGACAAATGGCATGGCTTTCCACAGCATAGACTTATTCAGTTGCGCTTCTTGGGCCTCAGTTACTGGGCCGAAATAAATCACATAGCCATCTTTCACATGTTGAAGGTCGGTTAGCCTTTTTTGCACAATTCCCCATTCTTTTGCTGGCTGAGGTAGGGCGGTGGTTAAACCTAATTGTTTAATTACATAATCAGTGGTTGAGTTTTCAGCGTATAAATAGATAGAGGTTTGATTGGCAAATCGCATAGCCGCAATACTTGGCATCTGTCCTGAAAAAGCGACATTGATTTTCTGTTTTAATTCAGAAAATCGATGATGCATTGCTTGGAGTTTTTGTTCGGCAAGATCGGTTTTGCCAACTAAATGGGCAATGTTGTTGAAGTTTTCAATGGCGGCTTTGGCACTGTCTTGATCGGCATTGTAAGTCTGGTAATACAGCACTGGAGCGATAGTTTTTAATCGGGGGATTAAATCTTTTTGTGGCTCTGCGACTAAAATAACATCCGGTTTTAAGGCTGCTAATTTTTCCATATTCGGCTCAGCGCGAGTACCTACATCTTGTACTGATTCTGGTATTGCCGGTTTAACTACCCAAGTGGTGTAATCTTTAATGTTTGGCACGCCGACAGGGGTTACGTCTAACTCGATCAGTTGTTCTGCCAAGTCCCAGTTGAGTGCCACAATACGTTTTGGCGTTTCTGATAATTGATGTTTACCAAGGCTATCGGTCACTGTGATGGATGCATAAGAAGATAGAGAGATAAGACTTGTTGCCACTAACATCAGGGCTTGGATGAATGCTTTCATGGTAATGGATCCTTTGAGACTTTGATCTTTTGGGTGATAGCGATTTTTGAGTTATAACAATCTTTTTAGTGATAACCATCTTTTCGGTTATAGCACGACGGCGATTTTCTGTTCAGCTTGCTTAGGATGATTTAATAACTGGATATCGGTTTGGTAAAGATCGGATAATCGTTGTTCATTTAGTAGTAATGACTTTTCACCGCTAAATTCAATCTTGCCTTGTTTTAAGGCCACTATATGTGTCGCGTAACGAAGTGCTAAGTTGAGATCATGCAAAATGACTAATACACCACAACCAGTTTCCTGATTGAGTTCTTGCAGTAAATCCATTAAGTGATATTGGTGATGGATATCGAGCGCAGACGTGGGTTCATCTAAAATTAAAACCGGGGATTGTTGGGCGAGTAGCATCGCCACCCAAGCACGTTGCCTTTCTCCACCAGAAAGTTTATCGGCTAAGTTGTCTGCGTATTGAGCAACGCCGGTTTTTTCCATTGCTTGTTGGATTATTTGCTTGTCATTGTCTTGCCAGCGGCCAAACACACCCCGCCAAGGGAAGCGACCAAGTTTAACTAACTCTTGTACTGTTAAACCGGCAACATCGGGCAATTTTTGTGGTAGAAAAGCAATTTCACGCGCGAGCTGTTTTTGAGATAGTTGAGAGATTTCAGTTTGATTAAGACGCACACTGCCAGAATCTGGCTGAGTTTGTCCTGAAAGTAAGTTTACCAGTGTCGATTTACCACTGCCATTATGACCAAGCACTACCGTAAATCCATCTGTCGGGATGGTGAGATCATCAATCGATAAAATATCACGATTGTCTCGATGAACACGGACTTGGTTTAGTTTGAACATGGGGTAAATCCATATAAATTAAAGGTGTAATTATAATTCGTTTAGGTATTAACACAAAAGAAAACACTAAGTGAAGGTAAACTCACCTAGTGTTTATCTCTTACAGGATCACCAACTGTAATTTAGGTTAGCCGTAATACGGCGATCTTCACCGTAGTAACATACAATACTCGAACAACTTGCTACATATTCTTTATCTAATAGATTGTTCGCATTCACTTGAAGTTGAACTTGTTTAGTAAATTGATAGCTCGCCATCGCATCCCATAAGGTGGTGTCAGATACTTTATCACCTGTAGTTGAATTCACACTTGAACCAAGGTAACGCACGCCTGTTCCCATTCTCAAATCAGGTAGCCCGATTGAGGTAAAATCATATTGAACCCAACCAGTTGCTAAATTATCTGGGACTAATGAAGCTTGACGGTATCCGCCATTCGGATCCCTTTCTTCTAAGTTTGTATAGGTATAACTTGCGGTTAATTTTAAGTTCTCTGTAGCATAAACAGATCCTTCAAGCTCAATTCCTTGGCTTTTTTGGTCTGTTTGGCTTGTCCCTAGCACACCATTCGCATCGGTAACGGAAGTGGTTGCATTATCTTGTTTAATATCAAACCAAGCTATATTGAAATAGCCGTCTAACCATATAGGTGCGTATTTTAAACCTACTTCCGTTTGTTTACTTTCAATTGGTAAGTAAAGTTTGTTGGTTGTAAAATCCAGGCTAGCAGAAGCATAATAAGAGCTAGAATAGCTGACATAAGGTGATAAACCATTATCTGCTAAATACATTAAACCTGTATTGAATGAGAATTGGCCATCATCAATTTTATCTTCGTATTGACCTGTATTTTCTACTTTGAGCCAATCGTAACGAGCACCAAGGTTAGCAACCCAGCGCTGGGCTAAAATGGTTTGAAATTGTGCGTAAGTGCCAATTTGTTCCTTCGTTATATCATTTTGATACATTGAAGCAGAAAGGTCGGCAGGAACACCGTTGTCATATGTTGGATGACGGCTATCGATGATTCCTGTCGGAGTGCCTAATCTATTGCCCATCCAATCATTATTATGGTGTTGATAATCGACTCCAACCATAAATTTGTTATCTGTTAACTTCGTTGAAAAGTCCGCAGTAACATTGTTATCAAAAGTATAACTATGAGAATCGCCATCATTGATTAGAGTTGATCGAGCTATAGTATTAGGATCCGAATCTTGCCAATCATTATTATAAGCAGCTGTACTACGTAGGTATAATTCTTTATAAGCAAAGTTAAAGTTTTGCTTATAAGTCCATACGTCATCGATATCGTATTTGAATAAATAACCTGCTGAAACTTGAGTTTGGTCTAAACGATCCGTGTCTGGTTCTCCATAATTGGTACTTGGATCAATATGACCGCCATCTGGTAATGCTGAATAAGTACCGTCAACAGGAAAAAATCCATTTTGAGGGACCCCTGTATCTTTAGTGAAACTAGTTAATAAAGTAAGACTTGCTGACTCATTGAAATCAATTGTATAGCTAGGTGCGATATAAAAACGTTCATTTTTCGTACCATCCAATGCGCCATCTTTATGGTTAACCATAGCAACTAGACGATAGCGTTGACTTCCATCGTCACTGGCCCAACCAGATACATCGACACCAAGCTGCATATAGTCTTTACTGCCACCGGAAATATTAATATTTCCTTGTGGTACATCGGTAGGTTTCTTTTGAACTAAGTTCAATACACCGCCTGGCTGTGAGTCACCATAGAAAATAGCGCTTGGGCCTTTTAATAATTCAACACTTTCTAACCCATAAGTTTCAGTTGACTATCCAAAAAAACCTTCTTTATATAAACGGTTTCCATCTAGATAAACACTTGGTTCAAATCCTCGAACTAATAACCAATCTGTATCCACATCAGAACCATATGGCGATACTACACCTGGGCTATATCGAAAGGCTTCATCGAGTTTATTGACATCGTGTATTTTTAAATCTTCTTGCTGGATAACAGTGACCGATTTAGGTGTCTGGCTATCAGGTGTTTCCATTTTAAGCGCAGAAGCTGAAACAGTAATGGTATCCATTGAATCGGTTGCTGCATCTTCGGCTAAAGTGGGTAAAGCGAAAAGAGCCAAAGTTAAACCAATGGCAGGCGTAAAACTGGCTGCGATGGCTTTTGATAAGGGGTGTGATTTAGTATGCATTGTGTTTAGAGCCTATTATTCCAATACGAGTGCGATTCTAATTGAGAATCGTTAGCATTTATGATTTTATTTCTTTATTCGCATAATTGACAGCGTTAATTAGAAAAATATCAATAAAAATGAAAATACAATGATCAAAATCAAAGGTAGGAATGTGATGGGTTTATGCTTATCATATACACCATTAAAAGAAGTGACAAAATCGTTTCTTTTTCCTATCTAAACACCTCTTTCTTTAATGGAAACCACTTTATGTTCAAGTTTTTTGAAGGGCTAACTTCAGCCTTTCCCAAAGATAAAGTAGAAACACCGCCTAATACTTTGTTTGCCTTTTGTATGCATTACAGCCGTGATTTTCTCGGTCCAATCATTTTGATGTCACTTTTGAGCGCATGTATTGCTGTTATTGAAGTGGCTTTAATGGGTTTTATGGGCTCGATTGTTGACATGCTTTCAAAACATACCCCAGAAACGTTGTGGGCGGCTGAAGGCACCAAAATCATGGGGATGGGACTGGTTATTATTGTAGTCATTCCTGTGATTGGCTTCTTCCATTCGATGATCATGCACCAAACATTATTGGGTAATTTTCCAATGTCGGTTCGTTGGTTAGCGCACCGCTACTTATTGAATCAAAGTGTCACTTTTTATCAAGATGACTTTGCAGGGCGTATTGCCACTAAAGTGATGCAAACTTCGCTAGCTGTGCGTGAAACAGTAATGAAGTTTGCGGATATGTTGGTGTACGTGTCGGTGTACTTTGTGTCGATGATTGTCTTAATGGGACAAGCAGATTTGTGGCTAATGATCCCGGTGTTTATTTGGTTAGCCGCTTATGTTCTAACTCAAGTTTACTTTGTGCCTAAAATGAAGCGTATTGCTACCGCTCAAGCCGATGCTCGTTCTACAATGACGGGTCGGATTGTCGATAGTTACACCAATATCGCCACTGTGAAGTTGTTCTCACACACTAATCGTGAAACTGAATACGCCGAGAAGGGCATGCAGTCTTTCTTGCAAACGGTTTACGCCCAAATGCGTTTAGCGACCGTGTTTTTATTCAGTATTGATATGCTCAACTACTTACTCCTATTTTCTGTGGCAGCATTGTCGATTGGATTATGGATGAACAGCATGATCACGGTCGGAGCGATTGCAATTGCGATCAGCCTTGCATTGCGTATTCAAGGTATGTCTAAGTGGATTATGTGGGAAATCAGCGCCATTTTCGAAAACATTGGTACTGTGGTTGATGGTATGAATACGCTGTCGAAACCTGTTAGCACACAAGATGTGGCTCAAGCACCTGAATTAAGCGTTGAAAAAGGCGGTATTGAATTCGACCATGTGAACTTCCACTACGGTGAAAAAGATAAAGCGATTATCAATGACTTGCACTTCAATATTAAGCCGGGTGAAAAAGTCGGTCTGGTAGGGCGTTCAGGGGCAGGCAAATCGACGTTAGTGAACTTGCTATTACGCTTTTACGATTTAGAAAGTGGCACGATTCGCATCGACGGACAAGATATCTCCAAGGTGAAACAAGATTCGCTGCGAAGTAATATTGGCATGATCACGCAAGATACTTCACTGCTGCACCGCAGTATTCGTGAAAATATTATGTATGGCCGCCCAGAGGGAACGGAAGCTGATTTGTTAGCTGCAACGGCGCAAGCACATGCCCATGAGTTTATTGAAACCTTAACGGATACTTTCGGTAATGTCGGCTACGATGCTCAAGTGGGTGAGCGTGGTGTGAAATTGTCTGGTGGTCAACGTCAGCGTATCGCGATTTCTCGAGTATTGCTAAAAGATGCTCCAATCTTAATTATGGATGAAGCAACCTCTGCGTTGGATTCTGAAGTGGAAGCTGCGATCCAAGAAAGTTTATATGAACTGATGGAAGGAAAAACGGTTATTGCCATTGCGCATCGTTTATCCACTATTGCTGCGATGGATCGACTTATCGTATTAGATAAAGGTCAAATCTTAGAGCAAGGCTCTCATCAAGAATTGATTGCACAAGGTGGTGTTTATGCGCAACTTTGGGCTCACCAAACTGGCGGCTTCATCGGCGCGGAAGGTGACGTTGTTGAAGAGAAAAAACAAGCATAACGTGTGATTTTTGAACCGTTAGTGTTTTAAATATCGTAAAGGCCAAGTGAGTGATCACTTGGCCTTTTTTATTCGAGCTAAATGGAATACTGTGGTGTCCCCTGCGAGATTCGAACTCACGTCTAAGACTTAGGAGGTCCTTGTTCTATCCAGCTGAACTAAGGGGACTTTGTTTCATTTGTAGCAAACATTTTTGCAGTGAATGTTTTGATGCAGGTTAAGCTTCTGTGTTACTTAAGACTTTATATTAACCAATGATTCTATGTTAACTAACATTCTATGGCGGAGGATAATACGGATTTTTTCTGTCCGCTTCAAGTAAAGGATGGCTACCAAGGTCGTATATTTTCAGTTCATGTATTGCGTAATTCTCAATTTAACCTTTTAATAAATAAAACAGTTTATTGATTAACTCCTCTTCCCAGTCATTACCTATTTAAGTTGGAAAAATGTATGGCAGCTAGTTTTTCTCGTGACCATCTTCGTTTTATGGTGAACCGCCTTAAAGAAAAGCTTTGGGTTAAGCCGTTATGGATGTGTATTTGTTCTATTTTGGCAGTTTTTGTCGCGAAATTTGCCGATCACATGGATATCGATTTTTTCGTTTTACCGCTTAGTCTTGATTCATTAGTCGCATTGTTAGAGATCATGTCATCGAGTATGTTAGTGATCGCGACTTTTTCTGTTGGTTCGATGCTAGCGGCATATTCTTCTGCTAGTAATTCTGCTACTCCCCGAGCGTTTACTTTAGTGGTGGCTGATGATGTCTCTAAAAATGCACTGTCTCGCTTCATTGGATCATTTATTTTTAGCATTGTAGCGTTGACTGCGGTAAAAAATGATTTCTTCGGGTCACCGGGGCTATTGGTTTTATTTGTGGTAACCGTATTGGTGTTTGCTTTAGTTGTACTGACGTTTATCCGTTGGGTTGATCGCCTAGCCAGACTTGGGCGAGTTGGTAATACTGTGGATAGAGTCGAGCACGTGGTGATGGACTCACTTATACGTCAGCGAAATTCACCGAACTTGTCGGGGTCACCTTGTGTTGATACTGATGAAGGTGAAACGGTGGTTGCCACTCAGGTTGGTTATGTGCAACATGTTGATATTAGCCGTCTGCATCATTGGGCCGAAAAGAGGGATATGCATATTGTACTGGATGCGCTTCCAGGGGATTTTGTTGCACCTGGCACCGTACTGGCGAGAGTACTTTATGATGAGAAAGAAGAAGATTTTGATTACAAAGATATTATTGCAGCATTTCAAATTGGGGTAGATCGATTTTTTGATGACGATCCAAGATTTGGCTTAATTGTATTATCTGAAATTGCCAGTAAAGCTTTATCTCCTGCGGTGAATGATCCGGGGTCGGCAATTAAAGTTATTGGTAGTTTGGTGCGTTTATTGGCGACGTGGTCAGAACCTGTACAAGAAAAAGATGAACAAGAATCTTGTTATGATCGCGTGCAAGTCCCTGAGGTAAAAGTTGCTGATATGTTTGATGATGCTTTTACGCCGATTGCGCGTGATGGCGCGGGTTGTTTAGAAGTTGTAACGCATTTACAAAAAGCGTTTTCTGCATTGCATTTATTGGGCGACGAACCAATGAAAAAAGCGGCGAAGCATCATGCGGAAATGTCGTTAAAACGTAGTGAAAGTGCTTTAACGCTTCCTGAGGATTTACAGGTTGTGCGTAATATCAGTATGTTTAAGGTGCAAGCTAAACCCAAGTAATACCACTCGTTCTTTTGACTAAAATCAGTAAAGTATCAAATAGTCAAAACTATACCTATTTATGATTATATTCATTTCTTTTTATTTACCGAATGATGGTTAGAGATTAAGGGTATCTTTCTATATTGATTAGCCCTTTTATGCTGTTGAGCTTAAATGTCGATGTTTAAATTGTATTTTTGTGACAATTCAAACATTACCCAGAAGGTTTGCATTGTGAAGCTTTCGAGTTTGAGGTCCTGTGGTAATATACTGTTCTCTCCTTAAAGATAGATGATGTCAAATGCTAGAAGTTAGTGGTTTAACCGCCATTCGTGATGATAAAGAACTGTTTCGGGAACTCTCGTTTTCTGTAAAACCAAATGATTTGGTACAAATTGAAGGGCGAAATGGTTCAGGTAAAACCACCTTATTGCGTATAGTGACGGGGCTTGCTGACTGTGATGACGGACATATTTTATGGAAACAAAATAATACCCAAAAAGATCGGGATGCTTTTCATCAAGACTTATTGTTTTTAGGGCATCAAACGGGTGTAAAAAAAGAGCTGACTGCGTTTGAAAACTTATCGTTTTATCAAAAAGTAAATGGTTCCAAAGGTGTGACTGAACAAGATATTTGGCTAGCATTAGCCAAAGTTGGTTTGGCGGGTAAAGAGGACATCCCATCGGTTAAACTTTCAGCTGGTCAACAACGTCGTGTTGCTTTGGCTAGACTCTGGTTAAGTAAGCATCCATTATGGATTTTAGATGAGCCATTAACGGCAATTGATAAGCAAGGCATCAAAGTGATTGAAGAACTATTTTTGGAGCATACACAGCAAGGTGGAATGATTTTGTTTACGACTCACCAAGATATGTTTTCGGATTTACATTCACTTAAAAAAATAAAGTTAGGTTCATAATGATAGCAAATATGGGACATATCATTCGTCGTGAGCTATTGATTGCTTATCGTCGTCAAGCCGATGTGTTTAACCCATTATGGTTTTTCATTATTGTCATTACCCTTTTTCCATTAAGCGTTGGTTCTGAGCCTAATTTGTTAGCACGTATTGCTGCTGGTATTGTTTGGGTAGCGGCATTGCTTTCAGCTCTGTTATCGTTAGAGCGTTTATTTCGCGATGATTTTCACGATGGTGCGTTAGAGCAGATGATGCTTCTACCCATTCCACTTCCTTTGGTTGTGATGGCAAAAGTACTTTCTCATTGGATTCTAACTGGATTGCCGCTTATTTTGATTAGCCCACTGCTCGCCGTACTGTTGTCTCTTGATTTCAATACTTGGTTGGCAGTTGTTATTACGTTATTGATTGGTACGCCAACGTTAAGTTTTATCGGAGCGATTGGAGTAGGGCTTACCGTAGGATTGCAAAAAGGCGGGGTATTACTCAGTTTATTAGTTTTACCTTTATATATCCCTATTTTGATTTTCGCGACGTCTGCAATTGATGCTGCCAGTGGAGGTTTTCCGTATTCTGGGCAACTTGCCATTTTAGGTGCGATGCTATTGGGCTCTATGACGTTAACACCGTTTGCGATTAGTGCTTCTTTACGGATCAGTGTGAATTAGAAAATATAGAATCAAATACAAGATCAATGCCTAAAGTCACAATATTAAGTCGACGGGCATAAAACAAATTTAAATTAGCAGATTAGTTTGGATAGCACGTTCAGAACTAACTTTATACAGTGAGAAGCAACATGTGGAAATGGCTACACCCTTACGCGAAGCCTGAAAGAACCTATCAGCTTTGTGGTTCATTACTACCTTGGTTTTCTATTTTCGCCACGATTTTTCTGGTAATAGGAATGATCTGGGGATTGGCTTTTGCTCCTGCCGATTACCAACAAGGTGATAGTTTCCGAATTATTTATATTCATGTACCTGCTGCGATGTGGTCGATGGGAATTTATGTATCTATGGCAATCGCCGCTTTTGTTGGCTTGGTATGGCAGCTTAAATTGTCTAACATGGCCGTTGCTGCGATGGCTCCCATTGGTGCGGTTTTTACCTTTGTTGCGCTTATTACTGGCTCTGTTTGGGGTAAGCCAATGTGGGGCGCATGGTGGGTGTGGGATGCACGCTTAACCTCTGAATTAATCCTGTTATTTTTATATCTTGGTGTGATTGCGCTTTATCATGCTTTTGATGACCAAAAAACAGCCGCGAAAGCTGCCGGTATTTTAGCAATTGTGGGAGTGATCAATATTCCTATTATCCATTATTCGGTAGAGTGGTGGAATACGCTTCATCAAGGAGCCACTATTAGCAAGATGGGTAAACCTGCTATGGCAGCTGATATGTTATGGCCATTATTGTTTAGTATTGCTGGCTTTGCTTGTTTCTCCGTAGCGGTCGCTTTAGTGCGTTTTCGTACTGAAATATTAAGATCTGAAAGTAACCGACCTTGGGTTATTACGCTCGTATATGCACGCTTTCCTACTCAATCTATATCGATAAAACGAGAGGTGAATTAATGTATTTTGATTCTTTATCTGATTTCTTTGCGATGGGTGGATATGCTGCCTATGTATGGGGCGCTTTTGGGATCACTTTCTTAAGTTTATTCGTTTTATGCTGGAGTAGCCTGTCTCAACATCGGGCTTTATTTAAAGAGATCCAACAAAAAATGGATCGTGAAGAGCGCATTCAAGCGGCAAAAAAAATGGAAAATACACTATGACTCCAAGACGTAAGAAAAGACTTGCTATTGTACTTGCCATCTTAATTGGTGTCGCGGGCACCGTTGGTTTAATCATGTATGCGTTAAATCAAAATATAAACTTATTTTATACACCAACAGAAATCGTTAATGGGAAACCTAACGGTATTAAACCTCATGTTGGTGAGAAGTTACGGATTGGAGGGATGGTTGTTGTGGGGTCGGTAAAACGCGATCCTGAAACGCTGAATGTAAGCTTTGAACTAGAAGATATAGGCCCTAAAGTCACGGTTAATTATACGGGTATCTTGCCAGATTTATTTCGTGAAGGGCAGGGCATTGTCGCTCAAGGCACATTAGTTGATGCCACCACCATTAATGCCTTTGAAGTATTAGCCAAACATGATGAAAACTACATGCCTTCAGAAATTGAAGAGGCAATGAAGAAAAAACATCAACCAGGCTATAACACTGAAACACCAGATCCTAAATCTGACATCTCTGAATCTAAAATGAATCAATCTGAAACTAATCAAGGAAGCGGGCAATGATTGCTGAACTTGGACACTTTGCCTTAATCTTAGCGTTGGGCTTTTCAATATTACTCAGTATTTTTCCACTGTATGGCGCAAGCACGAATAATAGAACCTTAATGGGAATGGCAAGGCCGTTGTCGTGGGGGATGTTCCTCATGCTCGCATTTTCATTTGGAACATTGCTGTGGGCATTTTATTCGAATGATTTTACCTTGAAGTATGTGGCAAGTAATTCAAATAGCCAGCTTCCTTGGTATTACCGCTTAACGGCAGTTTGGGGTGCACACGAAGGCTCCTTGTTACTTTGGGTATTGATCCAAGCTATTTGGACCATTGCGGTGGCGACGTTCAGCCGGGGCATGCCACTTGAGTCAATCTCACGTGTACTTGCCGTAATGGGCATGATTTCCGTCGGATTCTTGTTGTTTATCATTTTAACCTCAAATCCATTTTTAAGTGTTCTGCCGTACTTTCCCGTTGATGGGCGAGATCTTAACCCATTGCTACAAGACCCTGGTTTGATTATCCATCCACCAATGTTGTACATGGGATATGTGGGTTTTTCGGTAGCATTCTCCTTTGCTATTGCATCATTAATGACGGGTCGTTTAGATACGGCATGGGCTCGTTGGTCAAGGCCTTGGACCACTGCTGCTTGGGTATTTCTAACGGTTGGTATCGCACTGGGTTCTTGGTGGGCTTATTATGAACTTGGCTGGGGTGGCTGGTGGTTCTGGGATCCAGTCGAAAACGCATCGTTCATGCCTTGGCTCGCGGGCACGGCATTAATGCACTCATTAGCAGTAACGGAAAAGCGTGGCACATTTAAAGCGTGGACAGTTTTACTGGCAATTGCCGCCTTCTCATTAAGTTTACTGGGTACATTCCTCGTTCGGTCTGGCATTTTGGTGTCAGTGCATTCATTTGCTTCTGATCCGGCACGCGGAATGTTTATTCTGGCGTTCTTAGCCATCGTCATTGGTGGCTCATTATTGTTGTTTGCATTGAAAGGATCAAAAGTTCGAGTTCGAGGTAATTATTCATTAATCTCGCGTGAGAATGCCTTGTTGTCTAATAACATCTTGCTGATTGCGGCATTAGTTGTTGTGATGATTGGTACGCTTTTACCTTTAATACACAAACAAATTGGTATGGGTTCAGTCTCGATTGGCGCACCTTTCTTTAATAGCTTATTTACATGGCTTATCGTGCCGTTTAGCATCATTTTAGGTATTGGCCCGTTGATTCGCTGGAAACGCGATAATCTTTCTAGCGTGAAAGTTCCTATTTTAGTATCTGCAGTCGTATCGATTGGGTTAGCCGCTTTGATTGGCCTGCTATCTTCAAAGCAATTTATGCCTCTTGCTTCGTTAGGTTGGTTCTTGGCAATTTGGATCGTGACAATGCACGCATTTGAATTATATCAACGAGCCACGCACCGCCACTCTTTCTTTGTTGGTATCACTAAACTGCAACGTAGCCACTGGTCAATGATGATGGGCCATGTTGGATTAGCCATTACGATTATCGGTATTGCTATGGTACAAAACTACAGCATTGAACGTGATGTACGCTTAGAGCCGGGGCAGACCTTTGATATTCAAGGCTATCAATTCCATTTCACGGGTTTACGTGATCATAATGGCCCGAATTACGATGGCTTTATTGCGGATTTCCGGATCACGGAAGATGGTCAATATGTGAATGATTTGCATGCTGAAAAACGTTTCTATCACACGGCTCGATCTATGATGACGGAAGCGGCGATTGATCGTGGCTTTACTCGTGACTTATATGTTGCAATGGGTGAGCAGCTTGAAGGTTCTAATGCTTGGGCGGTACGTATTTACTATAAACCTTTTATTCGTTGGATTTGGCTAGGTGCAATTTTCATGGCGATTGGTGGCATATTAGCGATCAGTGATAAACGTTATCGCTTTAGAAAAAAATTAAAGCTGGGTAATGATTCGAATACACCTGAGCAGGAGGCGTGAGTATGGGCGATAAAAAAAGCATGAATCGTAAGATTTTATTTGCGCCCTTGATTTTATTTATTGCGTTGGTGGCGGTATTTGCAACTCAGCTTACTCGTAATGCGAAAGGCGATGATCCGACTAAATTAGAATCCGTCTTAGTGGGTAAATCAGTGCCTGATTTTACGCTTGAAGATTTGTATCAGCCGGATCAAACTTATAACCAATCTCTATTTAAAGGTAAGCCTCTTATTTTGAATGTGTGGGCAACATGGTGTCCGACTTGTTATGCGGAGCATCAATTTTTAAATAAGTTGTCAGCACAAGGAGTGAACATTATTGGTTTGAATTATAAGGACGATCGTACTAAAGCCGAAAAATGGTTGAAAAACTTGGGTGACCCATACCAAATCGTTCTGTTTGACGGCAATGGTATGTTTGGTTTGGATCTCGGTGTTTATGGCGCGCCAGAAACATTCTTAATTGATGCCGATGGTAAGATCCAATATCGCCATGTTGGTGATGTTAATATCGACAATTGGAATGAGACTTTATTGCCGCTTTATAATCAATTAGCAGGACAGAAAAGCCCATTACCGCCGACACCAACCTCGATGGGGCAGAGCTGATGAAAAAATTCACTTCATTTATAATTTTCTTGTTAGTGTCGTTAAGTTTTCCAACGCTCGCGGCTATTGAAGTGTTTGATTTTGATACGCCAGCACAAGAAGCACAATTTCAGGAATTGAGTCATACGTTACGTTGTCCTAAATGTCAGAATAATTCTATTTCTGACTCCAATGCTGAGTTAGCAAAAGACTTACGTGAACAAACATATTTAATGACAAAGCAGGGAAAATCGAAACAAGAAATTATTGATTATATGGTTGCTCGTTACGGTAATTTTGTTACTTATAACCCACCTCTTACGCCTTCAACCGCTATTTTGTGGCTAGCTCCACTAAGTATCGTTTTGTTTGGTTTTGCTTTTATTTTCCTTCGGACTCGACGCAGAGCTAAAATGGAAAAAGAAAATCCTGAGCAGTGGGATGAGCAACATGAGCAACGATTGCAACAGCTTTTATCTGAGCAAAATACAACATCTGAAAGTGTCACTGAGACAATTGGCAAGGATGATAAAAAAGGTAACAACGTATGATGGTTTTTTGGATTGGTACGGTTTTCTTACTAGCGATTGCTGCGATATTTATTGTTTACCCTTTATTGAAATCAAGAAAAATTGATGAAGCGGCTCAACGAGATGAGCTGAATAAAGCTTTTTTTAAAGACCGTTTGGATGAATTAGAAGCGGAAGACTCTGCCGGTATTATTGAAGATAAAGACGACTTAGTGACAGATTTGAAACAATCGTTGCTAGATGATATTCCTCATTCTCATATTGAACTAACGGCTTCGGATAAAAAAATGAAATGGATGGCTATTCCTTTCATGTTGTTTATGGCCGTTACCGCTTATGGAATGTATGCTGTTTTTGGTGCTAGCGATCAAGTTGCTCACTGGAAAAAGGTAGAAAATAGTTTACCTGAGTTAACTCAAAAGTTAATGAATCCTCAAGGTGCTGAATTAACTGAACAGCAAATGGATGATTTGACATTAGCGATGCGAACTCGTCTGCAAAGCCATCCAAATGATGGTACAGGTTGGGTGTTATTAGGGCGTATTGCGATGGCAAATCGTGATGTTGAAACGTCAATTGGGGCGCTAAGTAAAGCGGATCGCTTGTTGCCTAATAACCCAGATGTGCAACTTAGTTTAGCTCAGGCGTTAATGTTTTCATCAGATCCTGCAAACACTGAAAAATCAGGTACGATTTTACATCAGTTATTACAACAACCTGAGGTTGATCCTCGTGTATATTCATTGATGGCTTTTAATGCTTATGAAAATGCTCAATATGCACAAGCAATTCAATATTGGCGTAAGCTACAAGTTTTAATTGGCGAGGATGATTCGCGGTACGCGATGTTAGAACGTAGTATCCAAACGGCCCAACGTGAGCTAAATGGGCAAGAACATCCACAAAAAGTAGAACATGAAGGTACGCCAGTAAGCGTTACTATTTCACTCGCACCGGACGTTCCCGTTCCAAAGTCGGGTGTATTGATCGTGTCTATCCATAGCGCCGATGGTTCTCCAATGCCAATTGCTGCTGCGCGTTATCCACTATCTAAGTTTCCAGTGACTGTGGTACTTGATGATAGTAATAGCATGATGAAACAACGTAAGTTATCAAGCCTATCGGATATTATGGTTCGTGCTCGTATTGATAGTGATGGCGATGTGTCGACTCGTGATCATGATTGGCATGGTGAAAGCTTGCCTGTCCATTTAGGCGATAATGTTGTGATATTTATTGATAAGAGATATTGATATTACCCAGCGAGATACAATACAATTAAGCAATGTGTGACATTCCAATCGTTAGTAAAACATTGGGTGTAACAAATGAAAGGCAAGTTATCCTTATGACTTGCCTTTTTTATTCGATACTTCTTTCACAGGGTGTGGTGATTTGAGCAAGGTAAATGCCTCGTTTTCTCTTTTCTATCTATTTAGCTTATTTTTACTAATTGGTTGCAGCAGTGCGCCTGAATCTTCTGACACACTACCAAACACCACGGTTAATGATCCTTTGGAGGGCTTTAATCGCACCATGTGGGACCTAAACTATGACATTTTAGATCCTTACCTCGTACGCCCTGTTTCAATTGCCTATATGGAATGGTTACCCACACCATTGACCGCTGGAGTTTCTAATTTTTTAGATAACCTAGAAGAGCCCGCCAGTGCACTGAATAATTTATTTATGGGAAATGGTGGTAAAGCCTTAGATAGCTTCAACCGTTTTTGGATTAATACCACGATAGGTTTACTGGGGTTTATTGATGTTGCCAGTGAAGCGGGTATTACTCGTTCGAGCCGAGAGTTTGGCGATGTGCTGGGTTATTATGGCGTCGGAAATGGTCCTTATGTCATGATGCCAGCATACGGACCTTTAACTCCGAGAGATCTCGCCGATCAAGCCGATAGTTTATATATGCCTCTCTATTGGCTGACTTTTTGGCAAAGCGCAGGTAAGTGGGTAATACAAGGGCTAGAAACCCGTTATGAGTTAATTCCACAAGAGGGAATGCTCCGTAACTCTCCAGATCCATATGCGCTAAGTCGCAGTATTTATTTACAGCATCAAGATTTTAAAGCGGAAATTGAAAAAGATCCCGAACCTGTGGTGGATGAAGATTTACTGGATCAGTATTTAGGGTACGATTACTAACGATGTTTTAAAGCCCTCAAAGCTATGATTTTAAAAACATGGCTCTTAAAAATAAAAACAGCCTGATCAAAAATTGATCAGGCTGTTTTTTTATCCAGAGTTCAGGTTACTTAGAAGGATTTATTGTATTGAATCCCAGTTATTATTGTATCTGTATGTGTGGTCGAGCTGATGCTTGATATTGGGTCATAGTCTTCATTAGTATCTGAGCATAATGTATTTGTGATAAGATTTTTTATTATCGACATGTTTTAAAAGAAGTTTTTATAAAATTAGGCTTGAGGGAAAATAGAGAGGAACACATGTGAAAAATGTATAGTATTTCACATGTGTTATTGATTTCTTGAGCAACTATTTTTTAGTCATTAATACCGAACTCTACGTATTGAGGGAGAGTAATAAGGTTATTTTCTGTGAAAGTGCTTGGATATTTTCATTTTCTTCACCAATAAGAACCAAACTGCCTTTTTCTAACGGAACTATTTCACCTTTTAATCCTTTTTGAAAAAACACATTGGCTTTCGGTACTTTAATTTTAGAAATAAACGCCGTTACTTTCCCTTCTTTACCAGCAAAAACCATGTGTAGTGCACTATGTTCGCGACCGAAACTACAATGGTTGAGATAATACAAATGAAATGGAAAGGATCCATTCAGTTTATAAGCGTAAGTGCTGAGTTTCGCATTGACTTCTTGCTCTGAATTATTTTCATCAATGTCATACGCAAATTGCTCACCGTGAATAATATGCTCCATTGCCATACCTTCAAGGTTGGCGTAAGCCGGAGAGATAAAGACTTGACCCCAATTAATTTGTCCTACGCTGAGCCCAATGGTAAAAATAATTGAAGCCGCCAGAGCAAACATACGGCTGCTCATACTCACTTGTTTTTTTGCAGGGGAATGTGCAAAAATAATTTTGTCGGCAAGATCATCAGGAACATCAACATTAAAAGCCTGTTCAAGCTTATTATCGAGTGATGTGAGATTATCGGCATATTGACGATTATTTTTATCAGCAAGAATTTTGTGTAGCACTTCATCACTACGGTCTTTTGGAGCCGACAATAAACGGCGTCGAAACTCTAAATCATCCATTATTTGCCCCCAAAGTAGGTTCTGATGCGTCTAAGCTTTCTTTTAATTGGTTTCGTGCACGAAACAGTCTGGTCATTACTGTATTTTTATTTAAATCGAGGATCTGCGCAATCTCCTCGCCACTAAAACCTGCAATGACTTGTAAAAATAACGGCTCACGATATTCCAGCTCTAAATTCATAATTTGCTTTTGTAACCACTGTTGTTGGTGGTAGGGATCATCATTGGTTGAACCACCGTTCCCTGGCTCATCAATATCAACAAGATCGAATTTTTTACGCTCAAAACGACGTGCATTCTCACGCCTTAAAATAGTAATTAGCCAAGATTTAGCGGCTTTCTCATCTAATAGGCTATCTAATGATTTCCATGCACGCAGGCAAGTATCTTGCACTAAATCTTCGGCAATATGTTTGTCTTTGCATAACCAATAGGCATAGCGATATAGATCTCGATGATAAGCTCGAACTAAGCTTTCATAGCGTTTTTGTTTATCCATTTCTCTAATGACCGACTCAGGTACACTTTT
>NZ_VHKO01000020.1 GCF_015223435.1 Vibrio hibernica | reverse complement strand
CCTTCCGCTGCTTGTGAAATTACGCATCTGACGTGGATTCACTTCTGTTCATCATACTGACTCCCTAGCACTTACCCGATTTATGTGGTTATCAGGAGGAGCTTCCTCTCGCGATTCAGTTCCCGTCCATCAGATAGACTTTGTTACATTGTCAGGCTCGCTTCTTTATTCAGAGCCGTAGGGTCATTTGGTGATACAAATGGTTCGCTCTTTTCGTGGCGAACAACGATTCATACGACTTCATGTCGCACTGAATGGATTCACATACGTTCATCATACTGACTACCTAGCACTTACCCGAATTGTGGTTTTCAGGAGGAACGTCCTCTCACGATTCTTTTCCCACTCAGCCCAACGGCCAAGTTTCGTTACATTGTCCGAGCCGCTGCTTTATTCAGGCTCGTAGGTTCATCTGGTGATACAGATGGTTCACTCGTTAAGCGGTGAACAACGCTTCATACGACCTCAGGTCGCACGGACATTAATGAGTTATGACATTTGCAAAATTTTAAAGCTATGGATAACTAGATATTTAGTAAAGCCTAACTCGTCGAAGCTTAGGCTATTGAATCAAATATTCATTTACTTGTAGAGATGCTTAATTCGTAGTTTGTAATGCTGATTCGTCTAATTCGCTGTAAGTTTTGATTCGACTATCTATAGGAGAACCACTTTTTATCTTTGCAGATAACTTTTTATAACTGCCTCGCTTGCAGTAATTGTCATGATTCGAGACTTTAATAAATTTGAAGGGATCCCTATCCCAAGTTACTTCGATGAAAAATGGCTTTTTAACGTCCTTAAATGTACCTACGACCAATTTAAACAAGCCATTAGACTCAGACTCTATTTTGGCAGCAATCGCAGAGTCGGAAATTGCATTGACAGGTTTAACTCCAATTCGGCTAGGAGTACATGAGCTTGGATTAAGTGTTTGGCCGCTATCTCGCTCAAAACATTCACGCCTGGAGCAAAAAATAGAATTGAGCTCACTTTGGTTAACTTTTTTATACAACCTATCGTAGAAAAGGTAAGAGCGTGTACAACAACGAGTGTCTAATACTTCAATTGGAGTCATCGACCATAGGTAGATACCTAAATACTTCAGTTTCAATCCACTAGAAGCTCTCGTTTTGTTTGTAAGCTCTATATCCTGTTTAACTTGCTCTATTTCCAAATTAAACATCTTGCTATCTAAATTGGCATCGTAGATTGGCTCAACGAAAGTGATGTCGCTTGGAGTGTTACCTGCCATCAAAGATTGGTTGTAACTGATGATGCTTGCACGCATTAACTCTATATCTTTAAAATTAACTAGTTTATTGTTGTGGTTGTAGTAACTCTTAAGGATCTTTTTGCTGTTAGCGAGTTCTTCAGTTAGCTCAGAGTAGGATATGTTTCTTGGTTTACGCGAAAAACTGCCAGAATGACATAAGTTTTTGTTTTGTAGGTATTCATAACCAGCACGGCCGCCAGGTATCATGTTTAAGCCGTTTAATGGGTAGAGCTCATTGAGAGAGCGGCGAGCAATTTCACTCTCTTCGATGACATCAGCTATCTCTGCAGATAATCCTGCCTTTAAGATGGTATGAGAAATCCTCACGCAATCTGAACCAGGTGCGCGTAATTTTTCATGAAAGCACAAATTGCTACCTGATTTGGCATTGCTAAGGTGCTCTTTATACCGAACTTGCCATGACCGCTTTGTTAGGCCGATGTAGACTTTGTAATTCTTTTTAAGTGCCTGAAGAAATAAGGCTTGGTTTTTTATCTTTTTGGCTCTCTTGACATCTTGTTTTGAAAAGAAGGCGTGCTCATAGACTTGATAGCTTGTAGTTGGTGAGGTAACTCTTTCCTCTAATGCCTTCAGTATGTAGTGAAGTGGAACTGTTATTTCTTCACTGCGTTTGCCATCTTGTTTAAATAGGATAATCAGGTCAGCTTGGTTGGATGTTGGTTTAGATTGGCATGTAAAATGACCAATGTTACTAATGTTTGGTAATGTGCCTGAGTATTTATGCACGATAATACTTAAGTCATATAATGTGAAATTACATTTAGTAACACACTGAGGTAGTGGCTTGTCCCACCATTGATTTGTTATCTCGACAAGAGAGTTTAATCCCTGTAAACCTCGGCCTTTTCCAAGTGAATCGTGGATCATTTTATGATGTATTTTACTAAGTTCATCTTCGATAGTTGAGTAAATAGAACTGTTTAGTTTGAGGGTGAGCAGTTCTAAGCTCTTAACAGAAAGGTAGTCATATTCCATTGTAAACATCCCTTTATTAGTAGCACTCGAAATTATAGTCTGAATAGCCACCGAGTCAGTAGACACTAGTTAGCCTTTCTTCATACTGCTTTTCATACTCTACAGGCGATAATTGATTATTGGAACCGTGCCTGCGTTTTACGTTGTAGAACATCTCAATATATTCAAAGATATCCATATGAAGTGGCATAGTTAATTTGGCCACCTAGTTAGAGGTGATATCATCACCTCATAATTTAATAGGTGACACTATGACTAAAAGAATACGTCCTAATTTTACACCCGAATTTCGATTGGAATCAGCACAACTCGTTTTAGACCAAGGCTACTCCGTAAAAGAAGCAGCTGAAGCGATGAATGTCGGTAAATCAACAATGGATAAGTGGGTTCGGCAGCTTAAAGATGAGCGTGGTGGGATTACACCAAAAGCAACACCAATGACGCCTGATCAGCTTAAAATTCGTGAGTTAGAAAAGAAGATTAAACGGATTGAAATGGAGAAAGAAATACTAAAAAAAGCAACCGCTCTTTTGGTATCGGACTCATTCAAAACTTCATTTTAGTTGATGAATTAAAAGCTTATTATCCTGTATCTATCATTTGCAATGTCTTTAATATTCATCGCAGTAGCTATAAATATTGGACTAAACGGCTTAAAACGCAGTCAAAAGAGCAAATACTATTATCTAGTGAAGGCTGCACATCGTGCAAGTGGTAACTCAGCAGGAGCCAGAACGATTGCAGGTATCGTTACAACTAAAGGCGTACCGTTAAGTCGATATAAAGCCACTAACATCATGAAAAATTTAGGGTTAGTTAGCTGCCAGATTAAGAAGCATCGTTATAAAAAAGCAGAAAATGAACATCTAAATATCCCTAATACATTAGATCGCCAGTTTGCAGTTACTGAGCCTAATCAGGTTTGGTGTGGCGATGTGACGTATATTTGGTCAGGACAACGTTGGTTGTACCTTGCTGTTGTGATTGATTTATTTGCCCGTAAAGTGATTGGCTGGGCAACGTCAGGCTCACCCAATACAGATCTAACAGGTAAAGCCCTTTCGATGGCTTATGAAGTTCGAGGAGCCCCTAAAGGTGTCATGTTTCATTCCGATCAAGGCTGTCATTATACAAGTAAACAATTTCGTCGGTTACTTTGGCGGTATCAAATTACACAAAGTATGAGTCGCCGTGGAAATTGTTGGGATAATGCCCCAATGGAACGATTTTTTAGAAGTTTTAAAACAGAATGGATGCCAACGGCGGGTTATCGTTCATCGAATGAAGCTAAAGTGGCGATCACTAAATACATTATCCGATATTACAACCAAGTCAGGCCTCATCAATATAACGGTGGCTTGACGCCTAATTAATCAGAACGCCGATTTAATAATGAATACAAATCAGTGGCCAATTTTACTTGACCACTTCATACAGACCTGTGTCTGATCACGAAAGTGAGCCCACTTCCGACTGGTCTCCCATTGTGAGAGAATTTGAAGAACTTTATTCAAGGAGGAAAGCAAATGATGATCTCGAAAGAGATTAGTGCATCTTCTGACGGCGCTCAATGGCAGTCCATCGATTGGAAATCCGTTGAAGCACACGTATTGAAGCTTCAAATGCGTATCGCAAAAGCAACTAGAGAAAAGAAACACGGTAAGGTGAAGTCCTTACAATGGCTCTTGACTCATTCTCGCTCAGCCAAGCTTCTTGCGGTTAAGCGAGTCTCTCAGAATAAAGGCAGTAAAACGCCTGGAATAGACGGTGTCACCTGGAACACAGATGCACGCCGTATGAAAGCAGTCAATCAACTGAGTCGCAAGGCTTACTCTGCAAAACCACTCAAACGTATCTACATTCCCAAAAAGAACGGCAAGCTCAGGCCATTGGGTATTCCATGCATGATTGATAGAGCGCAACAAGCCCTCCACCTTCTAGCATTAGAGCCTGTGTCCGAAACGTTTGCCGACCTCAATAGCTATGGTTTTAGGCCAAATCGCAGCACGGCTGACGCTGTCAGTCAGTGCTTCAAATGTTTGGCTCTAAAGCAATCAGCGAAATGGATTCTTGAGGGAGATATTAAAGCTTGCTTCGACAAAATCGGGCATGAATGGCTGATGGACAATATCACTGTAGATAAACGAATGTTAGAGCAATGGTTAAAATCTGGCTATGTAGATAAGGGCCTGTTCTACGATACCGAAGAAGGTACACCTCAAGGCGGAATAATATCTCCAACCTTGATGCTAATGACTCTCGCGGGAATAGAGCAACAAATAAAATCTACAGCCCTGAAAAAGGGTGCTAGGGCCAACTTTATCGGTTATGCGGATGATTTCGTGGTCACCTGCTCTTCAAAGGAAGTGCTAGTGAACGATATCAAACCGTTGATTGCTGACTTTCTGGCAAAAAGAGGGCTAACCCTCTCCGAAGAGAAAACGAAGGTCACTCATATTGATGATGGCTTTGACTTTCTGGGTTTCAATCACAGGAAGTACAAAGGGAAATTGCTCATTAAACCGAGCAAATCCAACACGTTGTTATTCTTGAGAAACCTACGTGAACTTATTAAAAAGTACGCAACCATCCCTGTTAACGATCTTATCAAGTTGATAAATCCGAAACTCAGAGGATGGGCGAATTACTATCGCCACTGTGTTGCTAAACAAGTATTCGGGTATGTCGCGGCCACAAACTATTCCAAGCGCTATGGCTCTGGGCAGTTAGACGTCATCCAACCAAGTCCAAAGACTGGGTTGTTCATAAGTATTTTCTTAATCGCAAAGGCCAGTGGCAATTTCACGGTTGGCAGAAAATCATGGACATGGACTGTCACTTCAATCTGTTCCAAATAGCTAAAGTGCCCATCGAGCGACACGTAAAAATCAGGAATGCAGCGACCCCTTTTGACCCTCAATACCAAGAATATCTGGTGAAGAGAAAACTAAAAGGCTCGCTCGTAACTCTTGGAAAGAGCCTGTCCCGACTGCGTTATAAGTTGCTGGGTATCAATGATGCCTTAGTGGAGGCTTGAGCCGTATGCAGTGAAAGTTGCACGTACGGTTCTTAGAGGGGCGGCACTTGGTAACAAGTGTCGTCTACTCGACATTTTTGGCGCCGCTGGTGCTTCGGCTACAGGCCAAGCGGATATTTCCGAGGTAAGGATGGCGCAAGGCCTACTTATTCCTGCCATTATTGTTTTAGGATTGAATATTTGGACTACCAATGACAACGCACTCTATGCATCAGGCTTAGGTTTCTCAAACATTACTGGTTTGCCGAGTAAATATATCTCAATGGTTAACGGTATTATCGGTACCTTATGTGCATTATGGTTATACAATAACTTTGTCGGTTGGTTGACTTTCTTATCGCTTGCGATCCCTCCGATTGGTGGCGTGATCATCGCTGATTTCTTTAAAAATCGTCAACGCTATTTCAACTTTGAAGTCACTGAGTTCAAAACTGTCAATTGGGCCGCTATTATTGCTGTCTTAGTTGGGATTTCTTCGGGTAAATTTATCCCAGGAATCGTCCCACTGAATGCGGTACTCGGCGGAGCAATATGCTACCTCATCCTAAATCCTATTCTTGATAAACTAACGCCAACACCCTCAGTGATGAGCGAATTAAACAAATAACTCGACTAATCAACAAATTACTATGAGTGTCTTTATGTCAAATCTTACGATTAAAAATGCCCGTTTATCTGGCTACGAACACCTGCAAACCATCACAATTAACGATGGAGTGATCACCCAAATTAGCTCAACATCCGGCACATCTGAAAACGAAGTTATCGATGCTCAGGGTAATTTAGTCTTGCCTCCATTTTGCGAACCTCATATTCATTTAGATACGACACAAACGGCAGGAGAACCTAATTGGAATTTGTCTGGTACTTTATTTGAAGGTATCGAGCGCTGGGCTGAACGCAAAGGCATGCTGTCAGTTGAAGATGGTTAAGCAACGTGCAAAACAAGCCTTAAAGTGGCAAATCGCTAACGGTATTCAATTTGTACGAACCCACGTCGACGTTTCCGATCCAACCTTAATAGCCTTAAAAGCAATGCTTGA
The DNA here is from genome assembly GCF_015223435.1 of Vibrio hibernica. Taxonomy (GTDB): domain Bacteria; phylum Pseudomonadota; class Gammaproteobacteria; order Enterobacterales; family Vibrionaceae; genus Vibrio; species Vibrio hibernica. The sequence continues at coordinate 40,318 of NZ_VHKO01000020.1, read as the reverse complement.
AGTCAAAGAAGAAATGAAACCTTGGATTGACGTGCAAATTGTCGCTTTCCCGCAAGAGGGAATTTTGTCTTACCCAAATGGCAAAGAACTGCTTGAAAAGGCTGTACAGTTAGGTGCCGATGTAGTTGGGGCGATCCCACACTTCGAGTTCACGCGTGAATACGGTGTCGAGTCTTTGCATTTCGCCTTTGAACTGGCACGAAAATACGACCGCTTGATTGATGTTCATTGTGATGAGATCGATGATGAGCAATCTCGTTTTGTCGAAACCGTTGCAGCATTGGCACATAAATACGATATGGGCAGCAAAGTGACCGCTAGCCATACCACGGCAATGCACTCCTATAACGGTGCTTATACTTCTCGTTTATTCCGCCTATTACGCATGTCTGGCATTAATTTTGTCGCCAACCCGTTAGTGAATATTCACTTACAAGGTAGCTTTGATGATTACCCAAAACGCCGTGGTATTACCCGAGTAAAAGAAATGCTCGCCAGTAATATCAATGTCTGTTTTGGTCACGATGATGTGTTTGATCCTTGGTATCCACTTGGCACAGCTAACATGCTGCAAGTGTTGCACATGGGGCTACATGTTTGTCAGATCATGGGTTATGAGCAAATTAATGATTCATTAAAACTGATTACCGACCATTCTGCGCGTACTTTATCTATTCAAGATCATTATGGTATTGAAGTAGGAAAGCCGGCTAATATGATCATTCTGCCAGCTGAAACTGGATTTGAGGCCGTTCGTCGCCAAGTTCCGGTACAGTACTCTATTCGCGCGGGTAAAGTCATTGCAGAAACTCAATTGTCTCAAACGCACATCCAGCTACAAGAAAGAGAGCACATCACGTTTAAGCGTTAATAAAATAACTTAAACATTTGTGGCCTTTGATAAAGAACTGTCTAAGGCCGCCGTTTACGATGAACATTCCTACCGTTACTACATTCCGTTATACTCTTTCCTATCTATCGCTTTTACATCAGGTGTCTTATGACGCAAAATAATAACCCGCTACATGGTATTACTCTGGAAAAACTGCTTACTGAGTTAGTCGCTCACTACGGCTGGGAACAGCTAGGACAAATAATCAATATCCGCTGCTTTCAATCTGACCCTAGCATTAAGTCCAGTTTGAAGTTTTTACGCAAGACGGAATGGGCTCGTACGAAAGTTGAACAACTCTATATCACCTTAAAGCACTAGTCTCAGTCTCAGTCTCAGTCTCAGTCTCAGTCTCAAGTGTCGAGAAATATAAGACATAAAAAAACCGCCATCGCTGGCGGTTTTTATTTAAAGCTAAATCAGCTTAAAAAAGAATTACTTCTTCTCAGCTTCTTTACGTGCTTTAACGTCAGCAATTACTTGCTCAGCTACGTTCATAGGACAAGGTGCGTAGTGTGCGAACTCCATAGAGAACTGACCACGACCTGAAGTCATTGTACGTAAAGAACCGATGTAACCGAACATTTCAGAAAGCGGTACATCAGCCTTGATGCGAACGCCTGTAACGCCAGCTTCTTGGTCTTTGATCATGCCACGACGACGGTTAAGGTCACCAATAACATCACCAACGTGATCATCAGGAGTAAATACATCTACTGCCATGATAGGTTCAAGAAGTTGAGCACCAGCTTTAGGCATTGATTGACGGAATGCGCCTTTCGCTGCGATTTCAAATGCTACTGCAGATGAATCGACTGCGTGGAAACCACCATCGAATAATTCAACTTCAACGTCAAGTACTGGGAATCCTGCAAGAACACCAGTATTCATCATAGACTTAAAGCCTTTCTCGATAGCAGGCCAGAATTCTTTAGGCACGTTACCACCAACAACCACTGATTTGAACGTAAAGCCAGTGTTTTGCTCGCCTGGTTTGATACGGTAATCAATTTTACCAAATTGACCAGAACCACCAGATTGTTTCTTATGCGTGTAGCTATCTTCAATCGCTTTAGTGATCGTTTCACGGTAAGCAACTTGTGGTTGACCAACAAGAAGATCAACACCGTAAGTACGCTTCAAGATGTCTACTTTGATGTCTAAGTGAAGCTCACCCATACCTTTAAGGATGGTTTCGCCAGTCTCTTCATCAGTTTCAACTTGGAACGTTGGATCTTCTGCAACCATTTTACCAATCGCAACACCCATTTTCTCAGAACCGCCTTTATCTTTAGGCTGTACAGCAATCGAAATTACTGGATTTGGGAATACCATTGGTTCAAGCGTTATTGGATCTTTTGGATCACACAGAGTATGACCAGTTTGAACATTCTTCATACCAACGATAGCGATGATATCGCCCGCTTGTGCAAAAGTCAGTTCTTTACGTTCATCAGCTTGCATCTCAACCATACGGCCAACGCGCTCAGTTTTACCCGTAAACGAGTTCATGATGGTGTCACCTTTGTTCAGTTTACCAGAGTAAATACGAACGAAAGTTAATGCACCAAAGCGGTCATCCATGATTTTGAATGCTAGAGCTTTAAAAGTTTCATCAGCAGAAACGATTGCATGCTGACCATTTTCGTTACCTTCTTCATCCATAAGAGGTTGAGGATTAACTTCTGTTGGAGAAGGTAGGTAATCAACAACAGCATCAAGAACAAGTTGCATGCCTTTGTTTTTAAACGCAGAACCACAGTATGTTGGGAAGAATGCTAGATCACGAGTACCTTTACGGATACAACGTTTAATGTCTTCTTCAGAAGGTTCTTCACCTTCCATGTAAGCCATTAGTAATTCGTCGTCTTGCTCAACAGCCGTTTCGATCATTTCTTCACGATATTGCTCTACATCGTCAACCATATCGGCAGGAACATCTTCAACTGTATAGTTTTCTGGAAGACCGGTTTCATCCCAAATGTAGGCTTTACGAGAAAGAACGTCTACAACGCCTTTAAATTCATCTTCGATACCGATTGGTAGAGTCATGATAAGTGGAGTAGCACCCAGTACTTTCTTCACTTGCTCTGTAACACGGTAAAAATCTGCACCCATACGGTCCAGTTTGTTTACGAAGATAATACGTGCAACTTCTGAGTCATTCGCATAACGCCAGTTAGTTTCTGATTGTGGTTCAACACCACCAGAACCACAGAACACGCCGATACCACCATCAAGAACTTTAAGAGAACGATATACTTCTACTGTAAAGTCAACGTGTCCAGGGGTGTCGATTACGTTGAAACGGTGGTCTTTCCAGAAACAACTTACTGCCGCAGATTGGATAGTAATCCCGCGCTCAGCTTCCTGTTCCATGAAGTCAGTTGTTGATTCGCCATCATGCGTCTCACCACTTTTATGGATAGTACCAGTTAGCTTTAGGATACGCTCAGTTGTGGTTGTTTTCCCCGCATCAACGTGGGCAAAAATACCAATGTTTCTGTATTTTGATAAATCAGTCATTGTCTTACTCTATTAATAGGATATAAAGTTCGCGCAGAGTATAACACAATCTGTCAAGACTGATATCCCCTGCGCACATTTGAATAAAAAATCTTTTGGCGTGTCAATTTCAAGCTAATAAGCCAGTTTTTACACTTTAACTCTAGTTAGATTTAGCTCTAGGCAGATTAAACTATTGCGGCTAAATTATGGAGCACCAGCAATATCTGCTATGGTCTCACTTTGCCAAACAATGGATATTGTGACGGTATTTTAAGCAAAAATAAAAAAAGCGAAAGGATTAGCATGAGAAAATGGATAAAAAAATGGCTATTACGCTTAATTATTACCTTTATCGGATTCTCTATTCTCATCACTCTCCCTTTGAGGTGGGTCAATCCTGTAATTTGGAGCTGGAAATTACAACGTGAATTGTCACCGCCAAGCCAATACCAACAACGCAACGCAGCCAAATGGGTCACACTAGATAAAATATCGCCTAATATGCAACTTGCGGTTATCGCTTCAGAAGATCAGCGATACCCTAATCACCACGGTATTGATTTAATCTCTACCAGTGAAGCAGTTGAAGATATTATCTCTGGCGAGCGACGTCGAGGCGCTAGCACAATCACTCAGCAAACGGTGAAAAATCTATTTTTATGGCCAGGTGAGAGCTTAGTCCGAAAAGCAATAGAGGCATGGCTCAGCGTCATTGTTGAGTTAGAATGGGGAAAGCACCGTATTCTTGAAATGTATTTAAATCTCGTGGAATTTGGTCCGGGTATCTTTGGTGTTGAGGCTGCCAGCAAGCATTTTTTCGGAATTAATGCTAGCCAGCTTTCAACGTCACAAGCTGCACAATTGGCGGCTGTACTGCCAAACCCTTATTTATTTAAAGTAAATAGACCTACTCAATATCAATGGCAAAGAATTAATTGGATCGAAACTCAAATGAATCAATTAGGATTTGGCTATTTAAAGGAAATGGATTGAAAGAGAACTTAAAGTTCATCAAATGCATCAATCGCTTCCGATAGCTTTTTCACACCGTGAATTTGCATACCAGCAATGCCACCTTTGGGCATATTCGCAGCAGGAACAATGGCACGTGTAAAACCGTGTTTGTACGCTTCCATTAAACGCTCTTGACCACTAGGTACGGGGCGAATCTCTCCCGCTAAACCGACTTCACCAAATACAACAACATCTTTGGGTAATGGGCGATCTTTGAAACTCGACAATAAAGCCATTAATAAGGAAAGATCGGCGCTAGTTTCCGCCACTTTTACCCCACCAACAACGTTAACAAAGACATCTTGATCTGCCATTTGCAAACCGCCATGTTTATGCAATACCGCTAATAACATGGACAAGCGGTTTTGATCTAAGCCAACCGCCACACGACGCGGATTAGATAGCTGCGAGTAATCCACCAGCGCTTGAATCTCGACCAATAATGGTCTTGTACCTTCCCACACAACCATCACAGAGCTGCCCGATGTTTCTTCATCACCACGAGATAAGAAGATAGCAGAAGGATTACTTACCTCTTTTAAGCCTTGCCTTGTCATGGCAAATACGCCGAGCTCATTCACTGCACCAAAACGGTTTTTATGACTACGCAAGGTTCTAAAACGGCTGTCTGCACTACCATCTAATAAAACAGAACAGTCAATAATATGCTCTAGTACTTTAGGCCCGGCCAAGGTCCCATCTTTGGTCACATGGCCAACCAAGAAAACAGCCACATTATTTTTTTTTGCATAACGAGTTAAAGTGGTGGCTGACTCTCTAACTTGAGAAACACTACCAGGAGAAGATTGAACGTCCGCTACATGCATCACTTGAATCGAATCAATTACAATGATCTTTGGCTGTTCTTTCTCCGCAATTTGACAAATCTTATCGACATTGGTTTCCGATAACATTTTCAAATGCTCTTTGGGTAAGCCTAAACGAGAGGCACGCATCGCAACCTGCTGCAGTGACTCTTCCCCCGTAACATAAAGGGTTGGCATCTGCGCCGCGAGTCGACAGACACTTTGGAGTAATAAGGTACTTTTACCTGCACCAGGATTACCACCGATTAACACCGCCGAACCAGGAACAATCCCTCCCCCCAAAACACGATCAAATTCTTTAAAACCGGTTGAAAAGCGTGGAACTTCTTGCAAATCAATTTCAGAAAGATTTTGAACTTGAGATTCTGACCCGCTACCCGCGTATCCCGATAAACGCTCATTACGCGCCACTTGAGGAGAAGCGGCAAGCCGAACTTCTGTAATGGTATTCCACGCACCACAAGCATTGCATTGCCCTTGCCAACGTGGAAAATCTGCTCCGCAGTCATTACAGACATAAGCGCGTTTTGCTTTGCTTGCCATGGTTTTCTCTCAAGTAATTTAAACGTTATACCTTACGACATTAAGTTTATGAGGTTCTAAAACTTAAGTGTATAAATAGGAAAAGCAGAACGACTAAGCTCTGCTTCTTGCTCTAAGCCTCTGATTTCGTCTACGGAATAGCCTTCCAACTCACACGTTTTTGCTTAATCAACGCGGCAGATAAAATACAAACTACGCCACCAAGCCCGGCATATCTCACTACGGTTTGTGCTTGCTGTTCAACTTTCGGTTTAGCATGATAAGCAACACCTAGTCCAGCGGCAGCCATCATCACTAAATCATTCGCACCATCGCCCACGGCAATTGTATTGTGCTGCTCTACATCGTACTCATCGGCTAAACTCACTAGGATATCCGCTTTAGTTTGAGCAGAAACGATATCCCCTAAAACCTTGCCCGTCAGTTTTCCATCGATAATTTCCAGGGTATTAGACTGGGCATGATCAAGTCCAAGCACCGATTTTAGATGATCAGAGAAATAAGTGAAGCCGCCGGATGCAATCGCCGTTTTCCAGCCTAACAAAGTGAGCGTATTCACCAACTCTTCAAGTTCTGGCATAAAAGGTAAATCAGATCGAACTTGCTCAAGAATCGATTCATCCGCTCCGGCTAAAGCTCCAACTCGCTCACGTAAACTGGCTTCAAAGTCTAATTCGCCTTGCATCGCCCGTTCTGTAATCGCCGACACTTTCTCTCCAACACCGGCTAATTTCGCAATTTCATCAATACATTCAATTTGAATCGCAGTGGAATCCATATCCATCACAATTAAGCCCGGCTTGTGTAATTCAGGCAAAACATTAATGGATGCACAATCAAGATGCATCCCATGAACAAATTCCATTAATTCAGGTGACAAAGAGCCTGACATCAACGCCACTTCATAACGACCAACCTTCCATGCATCTAGCACAGCATGAAGTTCACCAGTAAACGTCTCAATTGCATCAAAATATTCGGGAGGTAAATACTCACCAAAAACGATCCATTGAGCACTTATTTTGGCTAAACAACTGTGATCTTGCGTTTCAGGAAACCTCTTTAAGAGTGATATATTACGCTGTATTTTCAATTTTTTTGCTACATCCATGTTTCTTATCCTCATCTAATCTGATCCAAGTTACCTTATTGCAAATTAGTTATGCAAGCCTTTCACTCTTTCATAGACAAAATGCTCACTTGATAAGCAATTTTGTGTCCATAGTCAAATGAATTGAGGCTTGAAATGGCATGGGTAACAAGGGAAGAGGCATATTATTTTCAGAAACATCGATACTTCAGTTATACTTGTTCGCATTGTTTTGGCTTAAATATCCATCGTAAAGGTTAAGTAATTTATGCAAACGTCTTTATTTTCTTGGCGAGTTTTTTTGCGTTTAATCGCAATAGCTTTGTTAGCTGGTATGTTTATTTACACCATCATTAATAGTTTTGTTATCAGCAGAGATAATGAACGCATTCAAAATTCCCAGCTTAATACGCTCACTAGTTTGTTAGTCTCCCAAGCCGCTATGTCTGCCAGTAACTTAATCATGAATGACGATCAAGACGCCCTATTGAATTTAGCAAACCAAATTGCTTCAGAAAAGTTAGTACAAGATACCACAATTTATAATACAGAAGGGATCCGTTTAGCTTCCAGTGATAAGGCTAAACCAGCTCGTGCAACCTTAGGTTTTGATACACCACTGGGTATTGCAAACATTGGTTTAGAGCAGTTAGTGAAACCTATTTTTAACGATAATAATGCGATTGGATTTATTCGTATTACTTTTGAAAAAGGTGAAGTCACTGCGATCTCAGATCACCGCTACAGAAACAGTGATCATCTAATGTATATCATGCTGATCTTAAGTTTTTTAAGCGGCATATTACTGTGCTTACTTTTTCTTTATAAGCCAAAAGATAATATTGAAAATATCTTACTTAAAGACCTCTAAGTTCTAAACTTGAAAATACTCCCAACAAAAAAGCGCCCTAATCTTATCAATTAGGGCGCTTTTTTATATCAGTTATAGAAGATGATTATTCTTTATCGCCAAGTAGAACAGAGTCTAATGCAATATAAATCATTTCGTTAAACGTAGTTGCACGTTCATCTGATGTAGTTTGCTCACCCGATTTAATATGATCTGATACCGTACAAATCGCGACCGCTTTTGCGCCATATTCAGCCGCTGCGCCATAAATGCCCGCCGCTTCCATTTCCACACCAAGGATGTCATATTTATCCATAACGGTGAACATATCTGGATCTGGTGTATAGAACAAATCCGCTGAGAAAAGATTACCGACTTTCACTTTAATGCCACGTGCTTTAGCCGCTTCTTCCGCATTTTTAACCATGTGATAGTCTGCAATCGCAGCAAAGTCGTGATCTTTAAAGCGTATACGGTTTACTTTAGAATCGGTACATGCGCCCATTCCAATAACCACATCACGTAATTTAATATCATCACTTACTGCGCCACAGCTTCCCACACGAATGATTTTCTTAACGCCGAAATCTTTGAAAAGCTCAGTAACATAAATAGAACAAGAGGCAATACCCATGCCATGACCCATTACTGAAACTTTACGGCCTTGATAAGTACCCGTGTAGCCAAACATGTTGCGTACGTTACAAACTTGCACCGCATCATCTAAAAAATTCTCTGCAATATATTGTGCACGAAGTGGATCACCCGGCATCAAAACAACGTCTGCAAAGTCACCCATTTCAGCATTAATATGTGGAGTTGCCATGTTTATTTCCTTATTAGTGTTGATGCACCGCTTAGATTCAAGCGGTGGCTTAGATAAATGATTGTGTATTTATAGGAAAGATTTACCGTAATCCATATTCGAAGTACCAAAATACTCCGCTAGACTTTGACCAATATCAGCAAAAGTATCACGACGACCTAATGAACCAGCCGGTACTTTAGGGCCAGAAACTAGGACTGGAATGTGCTCACGCGTATGATCGCTACCTGGCCATGTAGGATCACAACCATGATCGGCAGTTAAAATTAGAACGTCATTAGGCTCTAAAATCGCTTGAATTTCAGGTAAACGTTTATCGAAATATTCCAGCGCTGCAGCGTAACCGGCGACATCACGACGATGCCCATAAGATGAATCAAAATCGACAAAGTTAGTAAAGACGATAGTGTTATCACCAGCTTGTTTTACTTGTTCAAGTGTCGCATCGAACAATGCTTCTAGGCCGGTGGCTTTGAATTTTTGAGTAATGCCACAACCTGCGTAAATATCAGAAATCTTACCGATTGAAACCACTTCACCATTTTTTTCATCAACTAATTTTTGCAATACCGTCGCCGCTGGTGGCTCAAGCGATAAATCATGGCGATTACCCGTACGCGCAAATTCGCCCGCTTTCGCACCGATAAATGGACGCGCAATAACACGGCCAATATTATACGGCTCCAGCTCTTCACGGACAATTTCACACAGTTCAAGTAAGTTATCCAAGCCATACGTTTCTTCATGGCAGGCGATTTGAAAAACCGAATCAGCAGAAGTATAGAAAATCGGCCAGCCCGTCTTCATGTGTTCTTCACCCAGCTCATCAAGAATAACCGTACCCGATGAATGACAGTTACCAAGATAGCCAGGAAGATTCGCGCGTTTAACGATGCTGTCTAGCAGTTCTTGAGGAAAACTATTTTTCTCATCACTGAAGTAACCCCAATCAAACAACACTGGCACACCTGCAATTTCCCAGTGTCCAGACGGCGTATCTTTACCTGATGACAACTCGGCAGCATGACCATAAGCGCCCGTAATAACGGCATCTTCATCAAGACCTATTGGGAACTTGCCTGTCGATTCTTGCGCCGCTTTACCCAAGCCTAATTTTGATAGGTTTGGCAAACGCAATGGACCAGAGCGCTGATCGTTATCGGCTAAGCCTAGATTACATTGCTCAGCAATATGACCTAAAGTATCCGCGCCAACATCACCAAATTTCACTGCATCTTCTGATGCGCCGACTCCAAAAGAATCGAGTACTAAAATAATTGCACGTTTCATCATTTATTCTCCTTCCAAGCTTGCTGGATCGCTTTATAGATCTTGAGCTCGGATTTGACGATAAATAGTTGGAGTTGCTTGATAGCTATTGTGATTATCTGTAATAGTTATCGCTCGTTGTAATTCATCCGCAGCTTGCTGCCATTGCGTTTCTGTTCGAGCATGGATCATTGCAAGTGGTGTTTGCTTATCCGCAGTTTCACCTAAACGAATAAACTGATCAAACCCTACCGCATAATCAATTTTATCCGCTGCCACTTTACGTCCACCGCCCATTGAGACGACTGCCATACCAATGGCTCGAGTATCCATTGCGGTGACTGTACCTATTTCTTTAGCGTAAACCGGTTTGATGATCTCAGCCTCAGGCAAATAGTCATGGTAATTTTGCATGAAATCTTTCGGGCCGCCGAGACCGGCTACCATTTTTCCAAAACATTCTGCTGCTTTACCGTTATCTAGCACAGCTTGTAATTTTTGCTGTGCATCATCGGCATCCGTAGCAAGGTTTCCGAGCAGCAACATTTCAGAGCACAAAGCCATAGTAACTTCGAATAAACGAGGATTACGAATCTCACTTCGCGAGTTCATCTCACCATTTAAAAACTGTACTGCTTCACGAACTTCCACTGCATTACCAGCAGAGGATGCCAATACCTGATTCATATCTGTTAAAATTGCCGTGGTTTGAGTCCCAGCGCCATTAGCGACCGCAACGATTGATTGCGCTAACTCTTCAGACGCTTCATAGGTTGGCATAAACGCGCCAGAGCCCACTTTTACATCCATCACAAGTGAATCAAGCCCTGCGGCCAATTTTTTGGATAAAATCGATGCCGTGATCAGTGAAATATTATCTACTGTCGCTGTAATATCACGCGTGGCATACACGCGCTTATCCGCTGGTGCTAAATTGCCGGTTTGGCCAATGATCGCGATCCCAGCGTCTTTAGTCACTTCACCAAATAATTCATTACTTGGCATGATATTGTAACCTGGGATCGACTCTAGTTTATCAAGAGTGCCGCCAGTATGACCAAGTCCACGCCCTGAAATCATAGGAACAAAACCACCACACGCTGCGACCATAGCGCCAAGCATTAATGAGGTCACATCACCCACACCACCCGTTGAATGTTTATCAACTATCGGGCCTGAAAAGTTCATGTGTGACCAATCAATCACCATACCAGAATCTCGCATTGCACAAGTGAGCGCAATTCGTTCTGGCATCGTCATTTCATTAAAAAAAATGGTCATCGCAAAAGCAGCGATTTGACCTTCAGAAACGGTATCATTAGCAACGCCTTGGATGAAAAAATTAATTTCTGCATCCGTCAGCACTTCGCCATCACGTTTTTTTCGAATAATTTCTTGAGGTAAAAACATCACAACCTACCTGCTGTTTATCTGAACGGTATTTATGCGTTCTCTTTGTCGATAAGATCCTATGGAGAACGGAGTAAAAGATAACCTAACCTTAATGTTTAGGTTATCCATACCGACAAAAATGAGACTCTCAAAATAGAGAGATTAGTAACCGCCTTCTGCTGCTTTTTCGCCTTTACCTAACGTATTAAGTAAGTTAGCAAGTAAGCTTGAAGCACCAAAACGATAATGCATATTGTCAGCCCAATCAGCACCTAAAATACGGTCAGCCATAGCAAGGTAAGCTTTTGCATCTTCTGCGGTACGAACGCCACCAGCAGGTTTGAAACCTACGGTTTTAGCAACGCCCATGTCCTTAATAACATTGAGCATAATTTCGGCAGATTCCGGTGTTGCATTAACCGGTACTTTACCCGTTGAGGTTTTAATAAAGTTTGCACCCGCTTCAATAGAGATCTGTGAAGCACGTTTAATTAACGCTTCCTCTTTTAGCTCACCGGTTTCAATGATCACTTTTAGCAGAATATCACCACACGCGGCTTTACATTGTTTCACCAGCTCAAAACCAGTTTTCTCATCGCCCGCAATAAGTGTTCGATATGGGAAAACCACATCAACTTCATCTGCGCCGTAAGCAATAGCGGCTTTGGTTTCAGCAACCGCGATATCAATATCATCATTACCGTGTGGAAAGTTAGTCACAGTAGCAATTCGAATCTCTGGAGTGCCTTGTTCACGTAGCGTTTTTTTCGCTATAGGAATAAAACGTGGATAAATACAGATGGCAGCCGTGTTACCCGCTGGTGATTTTGCATCTTTGCATAAGGCAATCACCTTCTCATCCGTATCGTCTTCATTCAACGTGGTGAGATCCATTAATTTTAGTGCACGTAAAGCTGCTGCTTGTAAATCGCTCATTTCTATCTCCGATGTTTAAATTATATCGATGAAGCTTTGATCAATGTTATTTTAAAGTTTAGCTCATTAACCAAAACTGATTGGACGTTAGTCCTAATAAATAGTCTGAAATGAACGGACTTGGTTCCTTGAAGACTTAACGCTAAATAAAAATTCAGCATTAATTGCAATCCTTGTCACCGCACAACCCAAAGTCTATAGGTTGTATACATAGTGATTATACTGATAAAGGTTTTATTATCAGTTTTTGTCTTTAACGCAAACGGTTTGTATCTCAAAAAAAACGTTAGATCAATAACATTATTTCTAACGATGAAAACAAAGCCATGGCCTGAAATCTAACCATTTGAGATTAATGCCATATACGGCAGAAAATAAAAACAAAAAGCCGTAGCAAAATTTGCTACGGCTTTAATGTTCTTCAATTAGCGTCTATATATACAAACTCAAATTACATAGTTTGTAGAGTAATGAAGAAGCCTGCGATAGCTGCTGCCATTAAGTTAGATAATGTACCAGCAAGCACCGCTTTCATCCCCATTTGTGCAATATCAGAACGGCGCTCTGGTGCAAGACCACCAAGACCACCCAATAAAATTGCAATAGAAGAAAGGTTAGCAAAACCACATAAAGCAAAAGAAATAATTGCTTTGGTTTTTTCAGAAAGAATAACGGATGCACCTTCTGCAAGGTATGGGGCAAAGTTAGAATAAGCCACAAATTCATTCAAAATAGTCTTTTGACCAATGAAAGAACCCGCAATCGTTGCTTCACTCCAAGGCACACCAATCAACCAAGCAACCGGTGCAAACACATAACCTAAAATAAGCTCTAACGTTAAACCCTCAAGGCCAAACCAACCACCGACACCACTTAAGATACCATTGATTAATGCGATTAAACCGATAAAAGCTAATAGCATTGCGCCTACGTTTAACGTAAGAGCAAGACCAGAAGATGCACCAACAGCCGCGGCGTCAATGACGTTTACTGGTTTATCAGGATCATCATTTAATGTGCCTTTGATTTGATCAATAGGCTCTTCCGTTTCAGGCTTGATGATTTTAGCAAATAACAGCCCACCAGGCGCCGCCATGAATGATGCCGCGATTAGGTAAGACAATGGTACACCCATTGCTGCATAACCTGCCATAACACCACCCGCAACAGAAGCTAAACCACCACACATTACTGCGAATAATTCAGATCGTGTCATTTTCGGCACAAAAGGACGAACCACTAATGGCGCTTCTGTTTGGCCAACGAAAATATTCGCTGTTGCAGACATAGATTCCGCGCGAGACGTTCCTAATGCTTTTTGTAAACCACCACCTAAAACTTTAATAACAATCTGCATAATGCCAATGTTATATAACACAGAGATTAATGCAGAGAAGAAGATAATGGTAGGTAGAACTTTAAAAGCAAAAATGAAGCCGACACCGTCAACAGAAAAGTTAACTAGGTTGCCGAAAAGGAATCCAATACCCTCATTACCGAAATCATAAACGTGCTGAACACCGTTTGTCATCGATGCTAAAACATCTTTCCCCCAAGGAACATATAATACGAATGCACCTAGGCAGAATTGAATGGCAAATGCGCCACCGGTTGTTCTTAAATTAATTGCTTTGCGGTTGTCAGAAAAAAGAACTGCTACTGCTAGCAGAAAGATCATTCCAACAATGCTCATAACCAGGCTCATGGTATATGGCTTCCTTATTTTAGGTTAAAATTTATGTAAATTGGAGTTCCAAAATCGGGGTGATTATACTCTGACATCCCGTAACAAAGTAATACCCAAATCACATTAGTTAATGTAAAGATAATGAAAAGAACAAATCAGCGTGATGAAGATCACCTTTACGAAAGATGAATGAGTCATAAAAACAAGCAAACGGTTGCTTTTTATTGATAATTGTAATCAGTCTAATGAAAATAATTGATGGCTATTCAACCACACTTGCTTGGCGATCATTTCGCGGCTTTCTTCTCTTGCCACTCCTCTTAAATGATAAAGACCATCAAAAACCAAGCTGATTTTTGCAGGATGATTATCCTCTCCTTGAAATCCATTTAAAGGCATATCCGGCGCATCGGTTTCAAGCACTAGCGAATTAAGTGGAATACGCAATATTGTCTCGCGAGTTTTCTTGGCTCTTGGGTAAGTGATAACACCTCCTACACCAATATAAAAACCTAATTTAATGTACTCCATCGCTTGTTGATAACTGCCCGAAAATGCATGAATAACGCCACCTTTTTTAGGCTTATACTGGCGAAGGATTTTTAGCACCTGATCATGAGCTTTACGAGCGTGCAAAATCAGGGGCAAATGAAGGTCTGCGGCAAGTGCCACTTGCGCTTCAAATAATTGATATTGTTTTTGGATCATATCGGGTGTAAGAAGAGACGCTTCTAGCATGAAGTCCAATCCGCACTCACCAATCGCGATACACTGAATTGAGCGAGAAGAAAGTGCTTGCTTGAGATTATCTAAAGCATCATCACTATGTTGTTTTAGAAAATAAGGATGCAAGCCTAAAGAATAATATAAGGCAGGAAATTGAGTCGCTAACGACTTTACCTCAAACCAGTTTGACTCCCCTACTGATGGAATGATGATTTTACTCACTCCAACATCATTGGCGATATCGAGATGTTTTTGCGTTTGTTTAAAAGCGGAGAAATCAAAATGACAATGCGTATCGACAAATGTATAAGGAAAAGTCATCGCATTATGCTTTGAAGTTAGAATCAGAGGTTAATGTTTCTTTCGATACTGAATCTTGCGATGCGGGGTCTGCTTTATAAACACAGCAACTGCGTTTATGCTCAGGGGTGAGGCCTAACTCTTTACACCAAGCATCATAGCGAGCTAAGTATGAACGGCATCTATCTTTTATCTTATGAAAAATTTTCACGATATGAAGAGTCTTGCCTTTATAGAACGATTTGAATTGAGAAAACCACATGTATAACCCCTTTCATCAGCCTTGATGGTTTGAGTATACATGTGGTTTCAATAAACTCGCAACTAGGTGCAAAGTTTGATGCTAGTTAAATTTTAGTGCTCACGTGTTGCTCTAAACTCAACATCAGGAAAACGCTCTTTAGCGAGGTTTAAGTTCACCATCGTTGGTGCAACATAGGATAAGTTATTACCACCATCTAGCGATAAGTTAGCTTGGTTTTTACGCATAAACTCTTCTAACATTCTCTCATCAGAACATTCAATCCAACGAGCCGTTGCCACATTAACCCCTTCATAAATGGCCTCAACGTTATATTCCGATTTCAAACGTGCCACCACCACATCAAACTGAAGTACACCAACTGCGCCAACAATCAGATCATTGTTTTGCAAAGGACGGAAAACTTGCACCGCACCTTCTTCAGAAAGTTGCACTAAGCCTTTTAGAAGTTGCTTTTGTTTTAGTGGATCACGCAGACGAATACGGCGGAACAGCTCTGGTGCAAAGTTAGGAATACCGGCAAATTTTAACGCTTCGCCTTGAGTGAAAGTATCACCAATTTGGATCGTTCCATGGTTATGCAAACCAATAATATCACCCGCATAAGCATGTTCAGTACGAGTACGATCACCAGCCATAAAGGTTACCGCGTCCGAAATATTGACATTTTTGCCAGTACGAACGTGATTCATTTTCATGCCTTGCGTATACGTTCCTGACACAATGCGCATAAATGCAATTCGGTCTCGGTGTTTTGGATCCATATTGGCTTGAATTTTGAATACAAAACCTGAAAACTTCTCTTCGGTTGCCTCAACTTTACGCTCATTCGTTTCTCGAGCAAGCGGCGCTGGAGCCCATTGCGTCAAGCCGGTGAGCATGTGATCAACACCAAAGTTACCTAATGCGGTACCAAAAAATACTGGCGTTAACTCTCCGCTTAAAAACAACTCACGATCGAATTCATGTGCTGCGCCAATAACCAATTCTAAGTCTTCACGTAACTGCGCGGCAACGTCTACACCAATAGCCACATCAAGGTCTGGATTATCCAACCCTTTAATCGTGCGTACTTCTTGAATGGTACTACCTTGGCCCGTGGCGTATAAAATCGTTTCACCACGATGAATGTGATACACGCCTTTAAATTCTTTACCACTGCCAATCGGCCATGAAATAGGTGCGCACGCCATTTTTAGCTCACTTTCAACTTCATCAAGTAAGTCCATCGGATCACGTGTATCACGATCGCATTTGTTCATAAACGTCACGATCGGAGTATCACGCAAGCGAGTCACTTCCATCAATTTACGTGTGCGGTCTTCGACACCTTTAGCTGCATCAATGACCATCAAACATGAATCAACCGCGGTTAATGTACGGTAAGTATCTTCAGAGAAGTCTTCGTGTCCCGGAGTATCCAACAGGTTCACTAAGCAATTATTATAAGGAAACTGCATTACAGAAGTGGTTACCGATATACCACGTTCTTTTTCCATTTCCATCCAGTCGGATTTGGCATGTTGGTTCGAACCACGCCCTTTTACCGTACCCGCTTTTTGCAAGGCGTTTCCGAACAACAATACTTTTTCGGTAATGGTGGTTTTACCCGCATCCGGGTGAGAGATGATCGCAAACGTACGACGCTTGCCAACTTCAGACAGGAAAGACATAAGTGCTGTAAACCTTATAAACAGTTTGTCTGTTGCCGTATTTGACAGCAACAAAAAATAATAGGATCGCTAAGGTGTATCGGGAAGACTGAATTCGCTCTTAAAAACAAAATTTGCTCTTAGAAACAAACCAGACCTTAAAAACAAACTTGCTCTTGAAAACAAACCTGCTCTTGAAAATAAACCTAGCTAGATGGGGCGAATTATACGCAAAAATGGTGATAACTCTAGCTGAAAGGATTAAATCCACTATCTAATAAAAGGTTCATGATAATGGCATCTTCTTTCCCATGCTTAGCGGTGGCCGATGGATAATAATTAATGCGACGATCCATCTCATTAAAACCTAGCGCCTCATAAAGATAATAGGCACCTTTGTTGCTCGCACGAACTTCAAGCCAAATACTTTCCGCTTCTCGTTGCTCACTGTATTCAATTAAATGCTCAACTAAGGCGCGACCGTAGCCTTTTCCTTGCTGATTAGGATCAACCGCAATGGTCAGTAATGTCACTTCCCCGACCACATTCTGACAATAAAGGTAGCCAACTAATTGTTTATCTACCCACAAACCAAACTGATATTTAGATGAGTTTGGGGTGTTCTTATGTGATAAGTCTCGGATCATAGTTTCAGACCACGGATGACTATGCGCTTGTTGTTCAATTGCCCATACACTATCAAGATGAGAAGCAATAAGAGGAAGAATGGTCATAAGATCACTTTTGATAAGAACAAATTTGTTGCCATAGTTGGCGACGGTGTTGAATATCGGTTGGAATATCGCTAAGAGAAACTGAATTTAATACTTGTAACCCATCAAGTTCAAAATGTATTGCCGATTCACGTTGTTCCTCATCAGATAACGCTGTGCCTGCAAACCAAATCCACACTAACTGATGATGCGTGACCTGTGATAGTTGTGCAGGTGTAACATGCAAGGCTTGGTCTAGATTCAACTTCATACTAGCCAGTACTTTAGCAAACAAAACTGCCTCATCACCAGTAGGAATAGAATCGGCTACCAACAATAAAGCGCAAGGTTTCGGTAGAGAAAAGCTACGTTGTTCTACGCCTTGCAATCGTTCTGGATGAGCAAGTTCCCAAATATCTACGCCCATTTCTTGCAATTTTTGTCTTTCGATCAATATTTGGCTACCGAGTAATGACTCATTGGGTTTAGAACTGGTATTCACATCGACACTCGCATTTTGTTAGATAAAAATGAAAACAACAATTACTCGCTGAATTCAGGGCTATATTCTACCAAACCTGCTTTACCTGCAAAAGTATCATCAATTAATGGCAATACTTGAAATGTGCCAGTTTGATATTCAGGCGAAGTATTATAAATAGACATTAAGCCCATAGATTCTCCATCTTGAAACCCGAAACGAGAATAATAATTAGATTCGCCAAACACCACACAAGCCGAGTAACCTAATTCATATAAAGAATCGAGGCCATATTTAATCAAAGCTTCCGCTATGCCTTGTTTGCGATATGGCTCATGAACAGAAACAGGCATTAAACCTTGCCAACCGAAATCCTCACCATCGAGCGTTACTGGAGTAAACAACGCATGACCAATCACTTCACCCTCATCGGTACAAGCCACAATTGACAAAGTAAAACGGCTATTCTCTCGTAATACACGCACCAATTTCGCTTCATTTTTGGTTGGGAAGGTACTTTTTAGTAATGAATCAATTGTCAGAATATCGGCTGGAGCTTCAGTTCTAATTTGCATAATTTACCTCTAATTTGAGAACGAGATTGTACTCTTAAATGAGACAAGAGTCGTAATTAAATCAGTCATACAACTTAAAACAAAGCGCGACAAGAGTTTATGCTATAGAGGTCGCTTGATGATTATTGCTTGGCTGTGATCCTTTGTGCACAAATTCAGCCAACTGCACTAACGCATAAGTTAGCGGCTTAGGCAGTGAATCAAGATCGATGCTATCCATTAGATTCTTAACTTCAAGCCCCAGCTCTGTATCGCCTTCAATCTTCAAGCGACGCTGAAAAAATAACGTATCCGGATCCTCTTTACGACCAGCAATTAAAATCAGATCGTTTAAACAACCAGAAAAACTCACATCTTCCGTCTGTTCTTTATCGGAAACGACAAGTTGATCGTGCTGAAAGCTGATCATCCAAGCAACATTAAGATCATTGATCGCGACTTTCAGCCATCGATCTTGCAGAAACTCAAAGTCGCCATCTTCAAGTGCTTCATGAAATACTTGCTTTAATGACTCCAATAAAGCTTTGTCTTGCAAGCGTTTTGGCAGTAATTGTACCGGTGTTTTGAGTATGCGGGCTGCATTAGCAACCATATGAGAACGTATAGATAAAAACATAACCACTCCTAAAATTAATATCCACACTTTAATTTATTAGAAATAACCTTCTCTGAGATGAATCAAAGAATGAGTATCTAGTTGCGAAAATACTCATAAATAGCAAAGCACCTACCCCTTTATGATATTTATCTACAAAAATACTGACTCACAGACGCTGATCGCAACAAACCTGCCTTATATCAATTCTCTAGCAATCAAACTGAATAAAATATCGGGTAAATTCTGAATGAAAGGTTTAATGGATGGAACTTCTTTGTCCTGCTGGCAATTTACCAGCGCTCAAAACCGCCATAGATTGTGGCGCAGATGCGGTATATATCGGCTTTAAAGATGACACCAATGCACGCCATTTTGCGGGGCTTAATTTTAGCGGCAAAAAACTCGATAAAGCGGTGGAATATGTGCATGATCACAACAAAAAAATCCATATCGCACTCAATACTTTTGCTCATCCAAATGGTTTTCATCGATGGACTAACGCAGTAGACCAAGCAGCTCAACTCGGAGTTGATGCGTTGATTGTCGCTGATATCGCCTTGCTAGAATATGCCGCCACCCATTATCCTAAAATGGAGCTGCATTTATCCGTACAAGCCTCCGCTACGAATAGTGCTGCGATTGCCTTTTATGCTAACAACTTCAATGTAAAACGTGTCGTTCTTCCCCGCGTGTTATCCATTCACCAAGTCAAACAGCTATCGCGTAATATCCCTGATCATGTTGAGCTTGAAGTCTTTGCGTTTGGTAGTTTATGTATTATGGCGGAAGGCCGTTGCTATTTATCCTCTTACATGACGGGTGAATCCCCTAATACCGTTGGTGCGTGTTCTCCGGCTAAGTATGTTCGCTGGCAAGAAACCGAATCGGGACTTGAATCTCGCTTAAGTGACATTCTTATTGATAAATACCGTGAAGGTGAGAATGCGGGGTATCCAACCTTATGTAAAGGGAGATTTGACATCAATATCACTGGAAACAATCAGCGTTATCATGTACTTGAAGAACCAACTAGCCTAAATACTTTATCGATGTTACCTGAGTTATTCGCCGCAAATGTTGCTTCAGTCAAAATAGAAGGCCGCCAACGCAGCCCGGCTTATGTAGAGCAAGTGACGCGAACATGGCGAGCCGCGATTGATCGCTACCTTGCAAGCCCTGAAAATTATCATGTAGAACCTCACTGGGATACTGCTTTGGCTAATGTATCAGAAGGTACTCAAACCACACTTGGTGCTTATCATCGTAAATGGCAATAAGGAAACAAGATGAACTCTGAACAATCACTCAAATACTCACTCGGTCCTTTATTGTATTTCTGGGCGAAAAATGATGTAGAAAGCTTTTATCAACAAGCCCAAAACAGCCCTGCTGATATTATCTATTTAGGGGAAACTGTGTGCTCAAAGCGCCGAGAAATAAAACCTAAGCATTGGTTTGATATGGCTAAAGATTTAGCGGACTCAGGCAAACAAGTCGTGTTATCCACCATGGCATTATTGGAAGCACCCAGCGAAGTCAATATTATGAAAAGGTATGTGGATAATGGTGACTTTTCGATTGAGGCCAACGATGTATCTGGTATTCAGCTGGCCTCGGAATCCAAAGTACCGTTTGTCGTTGGGCCTGCGGTCAATACCTATAATGCACACACATTAAAACTGTTTGCTAGACAAGGGATGATTCGCTGGTGCATGCCAGTGGAATTATCGCGAGATTGGCTGATTAACGTATTAACACAATGCGATGAACTCGGTATCCGTGGTCAATTTGAAGTAGAAGTATTCAGCCATGGTTACTTACCTTTAGCCTACTCTGCTCGCTGTTTTACTGCTCGCGCAGAAGATAAAGGTAAAGATGATTGCGAGACTTGCTGCATAAAATACCCAACTGGAATTCAAGTATTGAGCCAAGAGGGTCAAGAAGTGTTTAACTTAAATGGCATTCAAACTCAGTCCGGCTATTGCTACAACTTAGGTAATGATTTAGTGAGTATGCAAGGCTTAGTAGATGTAGTGCGTTTGAGTCCACTTGGTATTAATACTCTCTCAACACTCTCTCAATTTAAAGCAAATGAACAAGGACAATCGCCGTTAGAAATCGAATCTCGTGAGTGCAATGGTTACTGGCATAAACTTGCAGGTTTAGCGCTGGCTTAATTTCCTCTCATCGATGTCATTTACTACGCTGTAATTTTATATGCTTAAGCTTCGTTCATGGGAACAAAAAAGAGGACTCAAAGTCCTCTTTAATCTAACAATACCACCGTATCTAACTTAAGAATGAGAAACTGGCTCAGTCTTTTTTTGAGTCGATGGTTTCGTCTCATTGCTTGATTTTGGCGGTTGTTCGCTAGGTGTGCTTTTTGGTGCCGCTGCTGGTGCTTCTGATTTTTCCTGTTTCTCTTGCAACGTATTAAAAATACGACCTAATTCCAAAAATGCGTATTTATGCTCTGAGAACTGATACACATTCATAGAAAGGGATAGTTTATACAAAGCAATCGCATTAGCATAATTGCCTTCATACTGGTTACGCTTTGCTAGATAAAAGTATATTTCGGTAAGCTTTTGAGCTAATTCAATATTATCTCGGGTACTTGTTGCCGCTGACTTTAAAATACTTTCCTCTGTTTCTTTTTTCAAAGTTAACCCAACCAATTGCCAGCCCCATTGTTGATCTTTATTAGCGTAACGTGCCGCTAAAGTATCGGTAGCTTTTTTAGCGTCTTGTTCACGTTCCATATAATATAACCACAATGCGCGATACGGATCATCTGGCGCTTTATTATAGTTTTTAGTCATATCTTGAACGGCAAGATCAAAACGATCGGCATAATACAAAGCAATAGCACGATTTCGCTCGGAATATTCATTAGTAGGATCAAGCTCTAAACTTGAATCAAAGGCATCAAATGCGGAATCATAATCACCCATTTGAGTAAAATAGACACCCAGCATATTGAATACTTCTGGCTGTTTAGGATCCAGTTTAAGAGAACGTTCATAATCTACACGAGCTAAATCAGCAAGCCCTACGCTATCCAAATATTGCCCTCTCTCGGTAAATATTTTAGCACGGGTTCCGTTATCAATATCTTTGCGAAATATGAGTTGATTTAAACGCGCAATTTGTACTTCTTGCTGAATAGCAGGTTGAAGAGGAACCGCTAGCGGAGGATAAGACCACGCAATATTTGAATTACCGCTGTTAGCGCAGCCGACTAATAAAAAGGCGGTAACAAGGCTTAACCATTTAAAATATTTCACTAATTGAGTACTCCTTTACAGTACATTCGCTTTATAAAGCAATATACACGTTGTTGTGCAATCAAACTACCTCTACAGAAAGATAGCTTCTAGTAAATTGAACTTAATAGAAGGTAGCCAAAACGTATTTTAAGAACACTATCTAACTCAAAAAATACATATAAAAAAAGAGGAGCGCAATGCTCCTCTTTCATTATTCAAATTATTTTCTTAGCAAAAAGAAAGATAAAAAAGAATTACTCAGCTGATGGTTCAACTGTCTCTTCCGTTTTTTCTACTGCTTCTTTCATGCTTAGACGAACACGGCCTTGACGGTCAATTTCAAGTACTTTAACTTGAACTTCTTGACCTTCAGTTAGGTAGTCCGCCACTTTCTCGATGCGCTTATCAGCAATTTGAGAAATATGAACTAGACCATCTTTACCAGGAAGAATTGTTACGAATGCACCAAAATCAGCTAGACGAGCAACAACACCTGAATAGATGCGACCAACTTCAACTTCTGCTGTAATTTCTTCAATACGACGAATCGCTTCTTTCGCGGCTTTACCTTCAGTGGCGGCAATTTTAATTGTGCCATCATCACCGATTTCAATCGTAGTGCCCGTCTCTTCAGTAAGAGCACGGATCACAGCGCCACCTTTACCGATCACGTCTTTGATTTTCTCAGAGCTGATCTTCATGGTGTAAATACGTGGAGCAAATTCAGAAATTTCTTCACGAGCGCCAGAAATCGCTTCATCCATTACTGAAAGGATGTGCTTACGTGCACCTTGAGCTTGGTTAAGCGCAATTTGCATGATTTCTTTAGTGATGCCTTCGATTTTGATGTCCATTTGAAGTGCAGTGATACCTTGATTAGTACCCGCTACTTTAAAGTCCATGTCACCTAAGTGATCTTCATCGCCAAGGATGTCAGAAAGAACAACGAAATCATCGCCTTCTTTAACAAGACCCATTGCGATACCCGCAACAGAAGCTTTAATTGGAACACCAGCATCCATAAGCGCTAGAGAAGTACCACAAACAGACGCCATTGAAGACGAACCGTTTGATTCTGTAATTTCAGAAACAACACGTACTGTGTATGGGAATTCTTCAACAGAAGGCATTACTGCTGCGATACCACGTTTTGCTAATTTACCATGGCCGATTTCACGACGCTTAGGTGAACCAACGAAACCAGTCTCACCCACACAGTATGGAGGGAAGTTGTAGTGTAGAAGGAAGTGATCTTTCTTCTCACCTAGTAAGCTATCGATGATTTGTGCATCACGTTGTGTACCAAGCGTTGCAGTAACAAGCGCTTGAGTTTCACCACGAGTAAACAAAGAAGAACCGTGTGTACGAGGAAGAACACCCGTACGAACGTCTAGTGCACGAACCATATCTTTTTCACGGCCATCAATACGTGGTTGACCAGCAATAATGCGGCTACGTACGACATTTTTTTCCAAATCATGGAAAATAGCGTGAATTTCTTTTGGATTCAGATCAGCATTTTCAGCTAATAATTTATCTTTCACTTCAGCACTGATTGCATGAATGCGATCATAACGCGCCATTTTTTCAGTGATTTGGTAAGCTTCAACAACTTGAGTTTCTGCTAACTCAGCAATTTTTGCTTTTAATTCTGTGTTTTCAGCAGGCGCTACCCAGTTCCACGAAGGAGTTGCGACTTCTGCTGCAAATTCGTTAATAGCAGTAATCACTGTTTGTTGTTGGTCGTGGCCGTAAACCACTGCCGCTAACATTTCTTCTTCAGTTAGGTTGTCAGCTTCTGACTCAACCATTAATACCGCGCCAGCAGTACCGGCAACTACTAGGTCTAGTTTAGAAGACTCAAGTTCAGTTTGGCTTGGGTTAAGAACTAATTCACCATTGATATGGCCAACACGTGCCGCACCGATAGGGCCATTGAATGGTACACCAGAGATAGCAAGAGCTGCAGACGTTGCGATCATTGTGATCATGTCTGGTTGGATATCAGGATTTACAGAAACAACCGTTGCAATAACTTGAACTTCGTTTTTGAATGCTGATGGGAAAAGAGGACGAATTGGACGGTCAATAAGACGAGCCGTCAATGTTTCGCCTTCAGAAGGACGTCCTTCACGCTTAAAGAAACCACCAGGAATTTTACCCGCAGCGTAAGTACGCTCTTGGTAGTTAACCGTTAATGGGAAGAAGTCTTGACCTTCAACTGCATCTTTTTTTGCTACAACAGAGACGAATACTGAAGTGTCATCCATGCTTGCCATAACAGCCGCAGTTGCTTGACGAGCCATTACGCCCGTTTCTAGAGTAACGGTATGGTTACCGTACTGGAATTTTTTTACGATTGCTTTCACGTAAAGATCCTTAATTAATAATTTCATTGAGTTAAATGCTCTGAGATTACTTTACCAATCGCGACTAATAGCAGGTTTTTCTTATCTATATCATCGTATTAAAAACGAATTAAGCAAAAAACTGTTATTAGTCGCGACCTTAATGGTCGACATCGGTGACTGTAAAGCTAACCAACAGAGGTCTATCCCCACTTTCTCGCTAAACTAATAGCAAATAAAGCGAAAACAAACGAGACATAGTATAAACCAGATGAGTTGAAATGTCTTATTTCGAACAACAGAATATGCTTTAGATATAGATGAAATGTTTTTTTGCTCAAATAGCAGACACAAAAAAAGGAGCCGAAGCTCCTTTTTCTCAAGTGTCTGTTTATTTATATCCGCTAATGGAAACCCCAAACGTCAATTAATAAAACAAATACTTTCTAATCTGGGTATCAAACCAAACGACGAATTAACGACGTAGGCCAAGACGCTTGATTAGTGCGAAGTAACGCTCTAGGTTTTTACCTTTAAGGTAGTCTAGAAGTTTACGACGGCGAGAAACCATACGTAAAAGACCGCGACGGCTGTGGTGATCGTGTTTATGATCAGCAAAGTGACCTTGTAGGTGGTTGATAGAAGCAGTAAGTAGTGCTACTTGTACTTCTGGTGAACCTGTATCGCCTTCAGCTTGTGCGTAATCTGCAACGATTGCTGCTTTAGTTTCTGCATTCAGAGACATAATGCTCTCCTAATAAGAGTTAGTTTATAAAAATGTGATAGCCAATCTCTGATTCAGCCATCACGCGAAGCGCGGATTATAGGGGAAGCTAGCCTTAATCGCAAGGAGTTTCATTTCTAAAAACAACCAAACGCTTTGGTGCTACTCGACCATCATTATCGATGTGGGCAATACCAATAAAAGTACGCTCATCACCCATGGTCATACGAACCACGCCTTCCGAAGGTGAACCTGCAATTTGCACCGGCTGACCATGCTGAACAAAGTCAGCCATACTCACTGTCATATTCACTTCAGGCAAGTCAGCCACTGCGGTATCCATAGGAAGAAGCAATGGATCTAATAACTCACGAGGTTCAATACCTTGCTCTTCAGCCTGAGCCACTAAAGCTTGAAGTTGTTCTAGTGTCACCATTTTTTCTGCTGGATAATGTGATACACCAATTCGACGTAAATACGTCACATGAGCGCCACAACCCAACATTTCACCTAAGTCATCGGTGATCGTACGAATGTAAGTACCTTTAGAGCAATGCACTTCCATTTCAACTTCATGACCATCAAAACGAATGAGACTGATTTCAAACACGGTAATTTTTCGCGATTCACGTGGGACCTCAATGCCTTGACGTGCATATTCATACAAAGGCTTCCCTTGATACTTTAATGCAGAAAACATCGATGGAATTTGATCGGTCGTGCCACGAAACTTCGCAATACAACGCTCAAGTAGACCACGATCTACTTTCACTTCACGAGTTTGAACCACTTCACCATCAGAGTCTGAGGTATCGGTACGCTCACCCAGTTTAGCAACGACACAATAACGTTTATCGGAATCAAGTAAGAATTGAGAGAACTTCGTTGCTTCACCTAGGCAAATAGGCAGCATACCTGTAGCCAATGGATCGAGAGCACCAGTATGACCCGCTTTCTCTGCAAAGTAGATACGTTTGATTTTTTGCAACGCATCATTAGAGCTGATACTAGTTGGCTTATCTAATAATAAAACGCCATCAATAGGACGACCACGACGTCTACGTGCCATCTATTCTTCTCCTTCGCCCTCACGGCCCGCTTCTTTCTTACGAAGATTGTCACTACTCACGACTTCACTTACCAAGTTAGAAAGGCGCATACCTTCAGTTAAGGTATTATCGTAAGTAAAACGAACTTCAGGAGTAAGGCGTAAGCGAATACGCTTCCCTAACGTCATGCGAACCGCAACTTCATGCTCTTTTAAAGCAGCAAGGCTTGATTCAGGCGTTTGTTCACCGACACATAAAAAAGTCACAAACACTTTTGCATAAGCCAGATCACGGGACACTTCAACATCAGAAATGGTCACCATTCCAATACGAGAATCACGTACATCACGCTGTAAAATAGAAGCGAGTTCTTTTTGCAATTGTTGTGCGACACGTTGCGCACGGCTAAATTCTTTTGACATATTTTTTCTCACATCTGTACATTTAAAAAATAAACACTAAATCAGTAAGTATTATTTAAGCGTCATAACAGAAAGAATGGGGAGCAAAAGCCCCCCATTGTGTATTTAAGTCTTATGTTTTAATAGCTTAACCATATTTCAGTCAGCGATTAAATCATACAGTATTGTCAATTAGTCAAGAGTACGTTTGATTTCAACGATTTCGAATACTTCAATTTGGTCACCAGCACGAACATCATTATAGTTCTTAACACCGATACCACATTCGTAACCGTTACGAACTTCTTGTACATCATCTTTAAAGCGACGTAATGACTCAAGCTCACCTTCATAAATAACGATATTATCACGAAGTACACGGATTGGGTTATTACGCTTAATCAAACCTTCAGTTACCATACAACCTGCGATTGCACCAAGCTTAGGTGACTTGAACACATCACGAACTTCAGCAAGACCAATAATTTCTTGTCTAAATTCAGGTGCAAGCATACCACCCATCGCATGTTTAACTTCATCAAGCAATTGGTAAATAATTGAGTAATAACGTAGGTCTAGCCCTTCATTCTCAACAGTACGACGAGCTGAAGCATCCGCACGAACATTGAAGCCAAGCAAGATAGCACTAGAAGCAGCCGCAAGTACTGCGTCTGTTTCAGTAATACCACCAACACCAGAACCAACGATATTCACTTTAACTTCGTCAGTTGACAGTTTGAGTAATGACTCAGCAATCGCTTCAACAGAACCTTGAACGTCAGCTTTCAATACAACGTTAAGCTCTGCAATTTCACCAGCTTCCATGTTAGAGAACATGTTTTCAAGTTTTGATTTTTGTTGACGAGCTAATTTAACATCGCGGAATTTACCTTGACGGTAGTTCGCTACTTCACGAGCTTTACGCTCATCACGAACTACAGTAGCTTCATCACCTGACGCTGGAACACCAGATAAACCAAGGATCTCAACCGGGATAGATGGTCCTGCTGAATCAATGTCTTTACCATTTTCATCACGCATCGCACGAACACGGCCGTATTCTTGGCCACAAAGAACAATATCACCTTTACGTAAAGTACCCGCTTGTACCAATACAGTAGCAACTGGACCACGACCTTTATCAAGACGAGATTCGACTACAACACCAGATGCCATACCATCGGTAACCGCTTTAAGTTCAAGAACTTCAGATTGAAGTAAAATTGCTTCTAGCAGACCTTCGATATTAGTACCAACTTTGGCTGAGATGTGGACAAATATGTTCTCGCCACCCCATTCTTCTGGAATTACATCGTATTGAGCAAGCGCATTTTTAACGTTATCAGGGTTAGCGCCTTCTTTATCTATTTTGTTTACCGCAATAATCAAAGGAACGCCAGCCGCTTTTGCATGCTGAATCGCTTCAACTGTTTGTGGCATAACACCATCATCGGCAGCAACAACAAGAACTACGATATCAGTCGCTTGAGCACCACGAGCACGCATTGATGTAAACGCTGCGTGTCCAGGAGTATCCAAGAATGTGATCATGCCATTGTCAGTTTCAACGTGGTATGCACCAATGTGCTGAGTAATACCACCCGCCTCACCAGATGCAACACGACTGCGGCGAATGTAATCCAGTGTTGATGTTTTACCGTGGTCAACGTGACCCATGATGGTCACAACTGGTGCACGAGATATTGCTTCAGTTGAGTCATCACGATCAAATAGGATCGCTTCTTCTAATTCGTTTTCTTTACGAAGAATAACCTTATGACCCATTTCTTCAGCAACGAGTTGCGCTGTTTCTTGGTCAATCACTTGGTTGATGGTCGCCATTGCGCCCATTTTCATCATCGTTTTAATAACTTCAGTTCCTTTTACTGACATTTTATTTGCCAGTTCAGAAACGACAATCGTCTCACCAATCACAACGTCAGATTTTGCTACCGTTGCTGATTTGTCAAAACCATGCTGCATTGAAGTCGGTTTAGCCAATTTACCTTTACGGTTATTACGACCACCACGAGCGCCGCGACTATTGCCAGCAGGACGCTCTTCTTTTTTCGCAGGTTTTTTCTTCTTGGGACGATTTGCTTCACTACGGCGATCAGCTTCATCTTCAGCAGCTCGAGCATGCACATTAGTCGTTACATGATAATCTGCATTTTCAGATTCTTTCTTCTTCTTCTCTTCCTCTGACCAACGAACTTCGTTATCTTCTGCCAGTTTACGAGCTTCTTCCACCAGTTTTTTTGACTCCACTTCCGCTTTACGCTGAGCTTCCTCATCTTGACGACGCTTTAATGCTTCCGCTTCTTTTTTAGCGGCATCATGCTTTGCTTTTTCTTCTGGTGAACGTTTAGCTGCTGCTTTAACTTCTTCAGCTTTTACTTTCTCTGCTGCTACTTCTTGCTTCAATTTATCTTCCGCTTCACGTTTTGCTTTTGCTTCGGCTTTCGCTGATGCTTCTTGCTGTGCTTTTTCTTCAGCAGCATGCTTTGCTACTTCTTCCGCTTCACGAGCCGCTTGAGCTTCTTCCTCACGCTTCGCTTCTTCATCAACTGAAGTACGCTTAACATAAGTTCGTTTTTTACGTACTTCTACTTGTACTTCTTTGCTTTTACCGCCACCAGCAGACACATTTAATGTGCTTTTAGTTTTGCGTTGTAGCGTTAAACGTGTTGGTTCAGAGTCACCTGAATTATCGCCATGTTCTTTTTTTAGGTGCGTTAAAAGCGTTTGCTTTTCTGCATCAGTAACATTGTCTGTGCTGGTTTTTTTCATACCAGCATCAGCAAGCTGTTCTACTAAGCGTTCAACTGGTGTTCCAATTTCTTCGCTAAGTGCTTTCACTGTCAGTTCTGTCATACTGCTTTCTCCTTGCTGAAATTATTCTTCGTCGCCAAACCAGCAAATGTTACGAGCAGCCATAATAAGCTCTCCCGCACGTTCTTTGCTTAGACCTTCGATGTCTTCTAAGTCATCAGTGCCTTGGTCGGCTAAATCTTCTAAAGTCACTACGCCGTTCGCGGCAAACTTAAACGCTAATTCGCGTTCTAGACCGTCAAGAGCAAGTAGATCTTCAGCAGGTTCTAACCCTTCAAATGATTCTTCTTGAACAAGTGCTAATGTCGTTAATGCATTTTTTGCACGAGCACGTAGCTCTTCAA
Source organism: Vibrio hibernica (assembly GCF_015223435.1). Taxonomy (GTDB): domain Bacteria; phylum Pseudomonadota; class Gammaproteobacteria; order Enterobacterales; family Vibrionaceae; genus Vibrio; species Vibrio hibernica. The sequence continues at coordinate 10,210 of NZ_VHKO01000020.1, read as the reverse complement.
CGAGATCTTCTTCAAGACCATCAACTTCTAATAACTCACTTACTGGTACATAAGCGATTTCTTCTAATGTAGAGAAACCTTCTTCGACCAATAATTCAGCAAAGTCTTGTTCAATATCTAAATGTTTCATGAAGTTTTCGATAGCTGCTACCGATTCTTCTTGATGCTTAGTATTAAGATCCGCGACCGTCATAACATTCAGTTCCCAACCCGTTAGTTGAGAGGCTAAACGGACGTTTTGACCGCTACGACCAATTGCTTGAGCGAGATTATCCGCTTCAACGGCAATATCCATTGAGTGTGTATCTTCATCAACAATGATTGAAGCTACATCAGCAGGCGCCATTGCATTGATAACAAACTGTGCTGGATTATCATCCCATAGCACGATATCAATACGCTCACCACCAAGCTCACCAGAAACAGCTTGTACGCGTGCGCCACGCATACCAACACACGCACCAACTGGGTCGATACGACGATCATTGGTTTTTACGGCAATTTTAGCGCGTGAACCAGGATCGCGAGCCGCCGCTTTAATTTCAATTAACTCTTCACCAATTTCTGGCACTTCAATGCGGAAAAGTTCAATCAGCATTTCTGATTTTGAGCGAGTTAAAAATAATTGGAAGCCGCGAGCTTCAGGTTTTACGGCGTAAAGCAGACCACGAACACGGTCACCCGGGCGTAGATTTTCACGTGGCAATTGGTCTTCACGTAAAATCACAGATTCCGCGTTATTACCTAAATCAACAATAACCGCATCACGGTTCGCTTTTTTAACAACACCCGTAACTAATTCACCTTCATTATCGATGAACTGTTCTACGATTTGAGCACGTTCAGCTTCACGAACTTTTTGTACAATCACTTGTTTCGCTGTTTGCGTTGTAATACGGTCAAATGTTACTGACTCCATATCATCTTCAACGTAATCACCTAATTCAACAGATTCATCGTCATATTGAGCCGCTTCAATTGAGATTTCCTTAGTTGGAAATTCAACTTCTGCAACCACTAACCAACGGCGCCATGTGTCAAAGTTGCCAGTTTTACGATCGATCTCAACACGAACTTCAATTTCGTGTGGACTTTTTTTCTTTGTTGCCGTGGCTAAAGCAGTTTCTAACGCTTCAAAAATACGCTCACGAGGAACAGCCTTTTCGTTCGAAACAGCTTCAACAACCGCTAAAATTTCTCTGTTCATGTTCTCGCCTCTTCAGACTTAAAATTTTGGTATCAGGTTAGCTTTAGAGATATTACTCAAAGCAAATTGTTCTGGTTGACCATCTACGGTAACAGTTACGATTTCACCTTCAATGGCCGAAATCACCCCTTTCCACTTACGGCGATTGTTCACCGCCATTTTAAGTACCACGTTCACGTCGTGATCGATGAACTGCTGATAATGTGCAGGCTTAAACAGTGGACGTTCTAAACCTGGTGATGAAACTTCTAAGTTGTAAGCGACAGTAATAGGATCTTCAACATCCATGACAGCGCTAACTTGACGACTCACTTCTGCGCAGTCATCAACATTTATGCCATTTTCATGGTCAATAAAAATTCGTAACGTTGAGTGTTCACCCGCACGGATAAACTCTAAACCGACTAATTCATAACCCGATGCAGCAACAGGCGCATCAAGTAGTTCTGTTAATTGTTTTTCTAAACCAGTCATTCATATCTCCGGAAAAAAAAACTGTGCAATAAAGTCAAAAACAGGATTGCCAGAAACAAAAAAAGGGCATTCAGCCCATTTCAAATACCACGCAAAATCTGACTTAACCATTGATTTATAAGTAAATTAATCAAACAATTCAACTCAAAAACCAATGCACAGATAATAAAAAACCCCGATAATCGAGGTTTTTTATTGCTGGACCCTGATATCACCAAGCTAAAGTTTAGCCTAGCCTGTAATTAAAACTAAATTCAATTACAAATCGGACCCACAAAATAAAGTGGTTGCGGGAGCAGGATTTGAACCTACGACCTTCGGGTTATGAGCCCGACGAGCTACCATACTGCTCCATCCCGCGTCCGGTAGCATCATTAAAGTTGATGCTGACTTTGCTTGGTTAATTAAAAACCAAACTCAAAACTTTGTTTCAACGAGCGGTATTATACCAACAGATTGTAACTTTACAAGTTTTGTAGAACATTAAGCTAAAGATTAACTTAAATAAACATGGTGCCGAGAGGGGGACTTGAACCCCCACACCATAAGGCACTAGCACCTCATGCTAGCGTGTCTACCAATTTCACCATCTCGGCATTTTAATCGTTAAACACTTACTCAGGAATATCTGAATTACTCTTTACTGGAGCAGCAGAAACTTCATCTGTAGAAGTATTTTTAACACTTTCTGTTTTTTGCTCAATACCTACACTTGGTGCGGCCCATTGAGAATCTTCTTTAGCAGTCGACAAGTGCCCAAGCACTAAACTAAGAATAAAGAAAATTATTGCAAATATTGCAGTTGAACGAGTAAGGAAGTTACCTGAACCACCAGAACCGAATACGGTATTTGATGCTCCAGCTCCGAACGAAGCTCCCATGTCTGCGCCTTTACCTTGTTGAATTAACACAAGGCCAATAACACCAAGCGCTGCAACAAGATAAATCACAAGTAGAACTGTTAACATTTTTCCACCTATGCTTTTAAAATTTCAGGGTTGCATTGGAAAACCAAAAACAACGCACCTCCCTAGTGAGGCGGTGAGATACTATCGAAACCTTAGGTCAGTGACAAGCTAAAAATGATAAAATAATGCGAGTTCTTATCTAAACGCTTAAAAAACTCGCAAAATATAAATTATCCTTTTTAATTAAAACAATAAACTTAATGTTAAAAGGATTAAGAGAGAACTTAAAAGTCCTCCACTTGCTTTCTTAACAACTTCTTTTGACTTGTTCAGCAATAGCGATAGCACTACTTTGCACTAATTCAGCGTCTTCGCCCTCAACCATTACTCGAATTAAAGGTTCTGTTCCTGATTTACGCAATAGAACTCGACCTTTATCACCAAGCTGCTTTTCAACTTGTATCACCGCAGCTTTAACTTCCGGTGTTTCTAATGGGTCATTCCCGCCTGAAAAACGTATATTCTCCAGTACCTGAGGGTAAAGTGTCATTCCTGATGCCAAAACATTTAACGAGAGCTTACTACCAACAACAGAAGCCAATACTTGCAATGCAGCAACAATGGCATCGCCAGTCGTGACTTTATCTAATAAAATAACATGCCCTGAATTTTCAGCGCCAATCTTCCAACCTTTTTCCAAAAGTTGCTCCATAACATAGCGATCACCAACTTTAGAACGAACAAATGGAATGCCGAGTTGTTTTAAACCATTTTCCATACCTAAATTGGTCATGAGAGTTCCAACAACCCCCCCCTTCAACTCACCACGACGAAGGGCATCACGTGCAATAATATAAGCTATCTGATCGCCGTCAATTTTATTCCCAAGCTCATCAACCATGATAATGCGATCGCCATCGCCATCAAACGCTAAACCTAAATCGGCTTTCTCTTCTAATACTTTAGCTTGCAGAGCACGAACATCTGTCGCTCCAACTTGTTCATTGATATTCAAACCATTTGGTTCACAACCAATTGTAACAATGTCAGCCCCTAGCTCGGTAAAAACGCTTGGAGCAATATGGTACGTCGCACCATGAGCGCAATCGATAACAATTTTCAATCCAGACAAACTTAACTCGTTAGGGAAAGTGCTCTTACAAAATTCGATATAACGGCCTGCAGCATCAACCAACCGCTTGGCTTTGCCTAAATACGCTGATTCTACGCACTCAATATCTTTCTCTAATTCAGCTTCAATCGCTAATTCGATATCATCTGGTAACTTAGTCCCTTCTGAAGAGAAAAATTTAATTCCGTTGTCATAATATGGATTATGTGAGGCTGAAATTACAATACCAGCTTCCGCGCGAAATGTTTGAGTCAAATAAGCAACTGCAGGTGTCGGCATCGGGCCGGTCAGCACCGCTTTCAATCCAGCAGCAGCAAGACCAGCCTCTAGTGCTGACTCCAACATATAGCCAGATATTCGCGTATCTTTACCAATAATAACTTGTTTTGTACCTTGCTTAGCCAATACTCGCCCAGCAGCCCAGCCCAATCTCAAAATAAAATCAGGGGTAATTGGAAACTGTCCCACCTTGCCACGCACGCCATCGGTACCAAAATATTTTCTTTCAGACATTGTATAACCACCCTTATCCAGCAAAATTTTAATCAGTCATTTATTTATAAAGCAAATAGTTCATTTATTTGTGTCGCTTTTAATACACGCAAGGCATCTTGGGTGGCGACTACATCATGAACACGAATTATTTGAGCCCCCTGTTGAGCGGCAAGTGTTGCACACACTACGCTGCCTACTATTGCCTCTGAGGTAGGTTTACCTAACAGTTTTGTGATCATCGATTTACGTGACATTCCTGCCAAAACGGGAACACCAAATTGGTGAAAGTGCTTAAAGTGAGCCAATAGGTGATAGTTATGTTCAATCGTTTTTCCAAAACCGAAACCTGGGTCGATAATAATATTACGCTTATTAATGCCTGCCGCTATACAAACATCAATACGCTGTTGCAGGAAATCACAGACTTCTTGCAAGACATCATGATACTGGGGGTTATTCTGCATCGTTCTAGGTTGACCTTTCATATGCATGATGCACACCGGTATATTAGCGTTAGCGACAACTTCCAATGCATCATCATCTTGCAATGCTCTAATATCATTAACAATATCGATGCCAGCTTCAATTCCAGCAATCATTACGGCTGTTTTATTGGTATCTAGCGAAATCCAGACATCAAAGTTTTCCCGAATTGCTTTAATTAAAGGAATGACTCGATTTAGCTCATCATTAAGTGACACTTCAGCGGCGCCTGGGCGAGTAGATTCACCACCAATGTCAATGATAGTGGCACCTGCCATGATCATCGATTGAACATGATCCATCGCGTCATTAAATTGATTGAACTTACCTCCGTCAGAGAAGGAGTCGGGGGTGATATTGAGTATCCCCATGATTTGGGGGTCACTTAAGTCAAGCTGCTTGTTTTTATACGTTAACTTCATAACAGAGTTCATAATGTGGTGTGTTGATACGATATCTAGCCAAGATAATAATGCATCGTTATAGAAAGTATATTAGCCAGATGGAAAAAGCCCCGATATCAATCAGGGCTTTTGGTCATTAACGCAATAATTAAGAATCTTTTTTCGATTCTGTTTGGTCTTTGGTTGTATTGTCATCAGAGACTTTATCTTCAGACTCAACAGAAGTATCACTATCAGACTCAGCTTGTTCTGGTTCAGAATTAGCCGCCGTTTCAGGTGATTTGACGTCAGAGTCTGGTTTTGATGTATCCTGATCCCCCCAACCTTGGGGAGCACGAATAGTATCACTACGATTCATCAAATCATCAATCTGACCAGCATCAATCGTTTCATACTTCATCAATGCATCTTTCATTGAATGCATGATATCCATATTGTCTTCTAAAACTTGTTTTGCTCGATCATAGTTTCGATCAATTAACATCCGAATTTCTTCATCAATCAAACGAGCTGTTTCATCAGAGATTTGCTTTGGCTTAGGCATGTAACCATTATTTTCATTTTCAGAATAAAGCAATGGGCCTAAATTTTGAGAAAAGCCCCATTCAGTGACCATTCTACGAGCAATATCTGTTGCACGTTCAATATCGTTTGAAGCACCGGTTGATATTTTATCTTGTCCATAAATCAACTCTTCCGCTAAACGTCCACCATATAAGCTCGATATCATCGATTCTAAATGCTGACGACTCATGCTCACTCGATCTTGCTCTGGTAGGTACATCGTAACACCAAGCGCGCGGCCACGAGGGATAATAGACACCTTGTAAACAGGATCATGTTCCGGCATTAGACGGCCAACAATGGCATGCCCAGCTTCGTGATAAGCGGTTGAGGCTTTTGTCTCTTCGGTTAATACCATAGAACGACGTTCAGCACCCATCATGATTTTATCTTTGGCTAGTTCAAACTCGACCATTGATACATTACGCTTATTACCACGCGCAGCAAATAATGCAGCTTCGTTAACTAAGTTTGCAAGATCAGCACCAGAGAACCCTGGCGTGCCACGAGCAATCAATGCTGGTTCAACATTATCACCGAGAGGTACCTTACGCATATGTACTTTTAAAATCTGCTCACGACCACGAATGTCGGGTAATCCAACCACTACTTGGCGGTCAAAACGTCCTGGACGTAACAATGCCGGATCGAGCACATCGGCGCGGTTGGTTGCCGCGACGACAATAACGCCTTCATTGCCTTCAAAACCATCCATTTCAACCAGCATTTGGTTTAGAGTTTGTTCACGCTCATCATTACCACCACCAACACCTGCTCCACGCTGGCGGCCGACAGCATCAATTTCATCAATGAAGATGATGCAAGGTGACGCTTTCTTAGCCTGCTCGAACATATCACGCACACGAGACGCACCAACACCCACAAACATCTCAACAAAATCAGAGCCTGAAATACTAAAGAATGGTACTTTGGCTTCACCTGCAATCGCTTTAGCAAGTAAGGTTTTACCTGTGCCTGGGGGCCCTACCAATAAAACACCCGTTGGAATCCTACCGCCTAATTTTTGGAAACGTGTCGGATCACGCAGATAATCCACTAATTCTTTCACGTCTTCTTTTGCTTCATCACAACCGGCAACATCGGCGAACGTGGTTTTAATCTGATCTTCGCCCATCATTTTGGCTTTACTTTTACCAAAAGACATCGCGCCTTTACCACCAGCGCCGCCTTGCATCTGACGCATGAAGAAAATCCATACACCAATCAGTAAGATCATTGGGAACCAAGAAATGAATATAGTGCTTAGCAAACTTTGCTGCTCAGGTGGGGTACCTGTCACTTTTACATTTTCATTGATCAAATCATCAAGCAGTTTATTGTCGTACACTGGCATGTACGTAACGTTACGAGAGTTATCAGTACGGACAAAGGTAATTTCTCGATCCTTGAACTTTGCTTCTCGGACTTGGCCTTGACCAACGTCTTTTACAAAGGATGTGTAATCAATTGCTTTTCCGTTACTGTCCCCAGGCCCAAAGCTCTGGAAAACTGACATCAAAACTACGGCGATTACTAGCCATAAAATTAAATTTTTTGCCATGTCACTCAAGGTGTCAGCCTCTCGGTTCACTAATTTGAAAAATAGGGTACTACAGTTTATATCCTGTAGCCACAATGTATACCTCACGAGAACGAGCACGTGAAGAGTCTGGTTTTCTTATTCTTACACTTTTAAACATGTCTCTTACATCTTTAACGTACTGATCAAAGCCTTCACCTTGAAATACTTTAACGACAAAACTACCATCTGGTGCTAGAACTTGTCGACACATATCCAACGCCAACTCGACCAAATACATCGCTCTTGGTTGATCTACAGCTTGATTTCCACTCATATTAGGCGCCATATCAGACATCACCACATCAACCATATCTGGTTGAATACGTTCTAATAACGCCCCTAAAACGGCCTCTTCACGAAAATCGCCTTGCAAGAAACTTACCCCTGCAATGGAATCCATCGATAAAATGTCACAAGCTATGACTTGTCCTGAATCACCTACGATACCAACCGCATATTGCGACCAACCACCCGGCGCAGCCCCTAAATCGACCACTGTCATTCCCGATTTAATCAATCTATCTTTTTCTTGAATCTCTTCAATTTTAAAGATTGCACGAGAGCGGTAGCCTTTTTTTTGCGCTTCAGCTACATACTTATCATCAAAGTGCTCTTGTAACCAACGACCCGAGCTTGCGGAATGTTTTTTCTTACTCATTTTAACCCTAATACTTAACAAACTGCTTCTGCTAAATAGGTAAAATGCAGAAGGACCGACAGAAACTATTCAGAATAGATAGTCTTCCCGAATAGATGGCGTTAAAATAGAACTTTTCAACCCTTATACAACAAAAAATGGCCGAACAATGAATCTAAGCACCAAACAAAAGCAGCACTTAAAAGGACTAGCTCACAGTTTAAAACCTGTAGTGCTAATGGGCGCAAATGGATTAACTGAAGCTGTTCTCGCGGAAATTGAACTCGCACTGAATCATCATGAGCTAATCAAAATCAAAGTTGCTTCTGAAGACAGAGAAACTAAGCAGTTGATTATAGACGCGATTGTTCGTGAAACAAAAGCAGAAAAAGTACAAACTATCGGTAAAGTCCTAGTTTTATTCCGTCAATCTGAACAACGTAAAATCGAAATCCCTCGTAAGTAGCGGATATTCAGATAAAAAGGTACAAAAAAGGCCACGGTTGAAGTGGCCTTTTTAATTGAACTATTTTACAGATGTTTACATTATTATTTTAAGACCAAATCGGACTAAATATAACTCACTGCAATAATTTCAAAATCTTTTTCACCACCTGGCGTAGAAATAACGACTTCATCACCGTCCATTTTACCAATGAGCCCACGAGCAATAGGTGAACTCACTGAAATTTTGCCTTGTTTAATATTGGCTTCATCATCACCAACAATCTGGTATTTGACTTCTTTATCAGTATTAACATCCAACAAGGTTACCGTAGTGCCAAAAATCACTTTACCGGTATTATCCATTTTGCTCACATCAATGACTTGAGCTACCGATAATTTATATTCAATATCTCGAATTTGCGCTTCACAAATGCCTTGCTCTTCTCGAGCTGCATGGTATTCCGCATTTTCTTTTAAATCACCCAATTCACGAGCTTCAGCTATCGCTTGCGTAATGATTGGTCGACGCTTTAATAATGCATCTAATTCAACACGTAGAGCTTGTTCGCCGCTCACGGTCATTGGCACTTTTTCCATTTTATACCTCACTCCAAAGCTACGCTTTAGACAGTAAAAGCCCCCTCAACTTATTGCTGAGCGGGTGATGTTAATAACATGATGTTTTCACAGTGTAATTAATCTTAATATGTACGTCACGTTAAAACTCTCGTTATGATCAGTTTTTGCTCCTAAAGCCTCAAATACTCACCGATATAACCTATGGTCCAACCTGGATATTTCAAAATAAATCATAAAACAACAACTCAACTGCATTTATAATGGAACTTTTTAATTGATTGATTAAAAAGAACTTACCATTAATTTTAACAATAGAAAGGCACGAGATTGCGTGCTTTTTATGAAATTTTATAACTTTTGACTTTTACCTACTCTTTGTTCCGCGTAAAAAGGCAACTTATAAGCAAACTATTGCTTATAGATTACGTTAAGGCATAGCAAACATTACGTAGCAAGATGCTCGTAATAAGGAAGAGAAGAAGCCACGAGAATACGTGCTCTTTTATTTTATGGAAAATACATCACTAGGATTATTAAAATGAACAAAACAATACTTGCATTAGCAGTGGCCGCTGCAGCAATTTCAACCGCAGCATCAGCAGCAACTATTTATAAAGACAACACTTCAACGTTAAACATGGGTGGCCGTGTTGAAGTTCGTGCTAACTTTTCTGATGCAAATAAAAGCCCTGAAGACGACAACCGATACCAAGATGCATCTCGTGTCCGTTTAAATATTGGCGGTGAACAAAAACTGAATGAAGACATTTCTTTTATTGGTTTTACTGAATTTGAATTAAAAGAAAATTCCGATCCTGTTGGTGATGATGTGAGCATGAATACACGTTACCTATACGCTGGTATGCAATCACAACGTTTCGGTGCATTAACCTACGGTCATCAAGATAACGCATTCACTTATCTAACAAACTTTACCGATATGGCACAAGTTTACAGTGGCTATATTAATGAATACAACGTTGCAACTTCAGATCGCGCTAACGGTGTATTACGCTATGCTTACAGCGCTGATAAATTAACGATTCAAGCCAGTGTTCAAGGCGATTCTGACTCTGACGGTTCAGCTATAGGTAACACAATACTAGGCGATAATGACTCTAGTGCACCAATGCAAAATGCAGATGGTTTTGGCATTATTGGGGCATATAAATTAACAGACACATTGGAACTTGGTCTAGGTTACGCTCAAGTCGATGCAAATATCTCTGGGTCTGATGTTGATAGCACTGGCGACAACAACACTTACACTGCAGCATTAAAGTACACGAACGAAGGTG